>VRUK01000043.1 GCA_019456195.1 Planctomycetota bacterium
CGCTCTTCCGATCTTAACATTTAATGCCCCTTACCATTGACACTTGACAATCGATAACTCACTAATTACTTAAAGTGCGATGCTTCCGAGTCGTTTCTTTTCAAGCTGAATATTCAATCCTAATCCTCTTAGCTCATTGCACAATACGTCAAAAGACAAAGGCGTTCCGGCTTCAAGACTGTTTTGACCTTTGACCATTGATTCATAGATTTTTGTACGTCCCTCAACATCATCGCTTTTCACTGTGAGCATTTCCTGAAGTGCATAAGCGGCGCCGTACCCTTCCAGAGCCCAGACTTCCATTTCACCGAATCTCTGTCCACCGGTTCTGGCCTTACCACCTAACGGCTGCTGGGTAATCAAACTATAAGGCCCGGTCGCCCTTGCGTGAATCTTGTCATCGACAAGATGATGCAGTTTCATCATATAGATGTATCCAATTGTTGCAAACTGGTCGAAAGGCTCACCTGTCCTGCCGTCATACAATTGTGTCTTGAGGATTGGCGGTATGTTTATGAAAAACTCATCCGCCGGCGGTGCTTCCCTGTTCTCCCAGAGCTGGGCTTTTCGATTGGTCATAAGCTCGTTCGCTTCAGCAGTCAATCGCTGGATGTCATCTTCTGTAGCTCCATCAAATACAGGCGTCAACGCTTTAAAGCCCAACACCCTTGCCACCCAGCCGAGGTGCGTTTCGAGAATCTGGCCGACATTCATTCGACTCGGAACACCGAGAGGATTCAGCAATATGTCAAGAGGAGTACCATCCTCGAGAAAAGGCATATCCTCCTCGGGCATAATCTTGGCAATGACTCCCTTGTTGCCGTGGCGTCCGGCCATTTTGTCACCTATTGAAAGCGACCGTTTAATCGCAACGTAGATTTTTACCATTTGCAAAACACCGCTTGGCAGCTCATCGCCGTGTTTCAAACTCTCAATACGTTGCTTCTTTTCTTCCTGAGCTTCTGTAATCTTAGCCCAGAATCTATCCACAATTTTTTGCACGTCATTCCGTAGCGAAGCCGGTTTGACCCACTTGATATTAAAGTTTTCAACCTGCTCATAAATAACATCATCGTCAGCACTGACACCGACTTTCTGACGTGTGGATGGATCAATAACGTTGACCTCGTACTTATCGTGAATAGATTCAACCATCTGCCTGAATATCATACATTCTTTGGCCTTCATCTGTTTTTGATATTCTTTTATCTCGGCCGCTTGTGCCTTCTTTTGTTCTTCTGTACCCGCGCCGCGTCTGGTAAATCGTTCCGTCTTCATTACGACACCTTCGTATCCGCTGGGAAGCTCAAGTGAATCATTTTTAACGTCTTCACCGGCTCTGCCGAATATAGCATGCAGAAGTTTTTCTTCAGGCGTCAGCTCCGTCTTGCTCTTGGGAACAACCTTGCCAACCAAAATATCGCCGGGGCAGACTCTTGTTCCTTCGCTCACTACTCCATATTCATCAAGATTCCGCAACGCCCTTTCACTGACATTGGGAATGTCACGGGTAAATTCCTCTTTGCCAAGGCGTGTCTCGCGAACTTCTGCTGTAAATTCATCGATATGAATGCTCGTAAAGCTGTCGCCTTTACAAAGCCTCTCACTAACAATAATAGCATCTTCAAAGTTAAAACCGTCAAAAGAGACAAACCCGACAAGGACATTCTTCCCAAGGGCTAATATACCTTTGGAGGTGCCGCCGCCGTCCGCTATGACTTGATCGGTCTTTACCTTCTCACCAAGCTCTACCATGGGTTTTTGATTAAGGCAAGTTCTCTCGTTCAATCCAACAAATTTGGCAAGATGATACTCATCAGTATGGTCAATAACTATCTTCGAGGCGTCAACCGCGGTAACAACCCCGCTTTTCTGAGCACGGACAACCATGCTTGAGTTTTGGCCAACGACTGTTTCCATACCTGTGCCAACCAAAGGCGACTCCGTCTTCAGCAGCGGAACCGCTTGCCGTTGCATATTCGAGCCCATCAATGCCCGGTTTGCATCATCGTGCTCCAGGAACGGAATAAGTGAAGCTGAAACACCAACAATTTGTTTTGGTGAAATATCAACGTAGTCAACTTCGTCATCGGAAACCTGGGCAAGTTCACCGCCTTTTCTTGCAAGTACGAAACCTTTGGTAATTCTACCGCTTTTTGCATCAACCTCGCTGGGAGGTGCGAATATTAACTGCATTTCCTCATCAGCCCGCAAATATTCGACTTCGTTGGTAACCTTACCTCTTTTGACTTTGCTATATGGCGTAAGCAAAAATCCATACTCATCAATTGCGGAAAATATTGCCAGTGAAGCGATCAATCCGATATTTGTCCCCTCGGGCGTTTCAATCGGACATATTCTGCCGTAATGGCTGATATGAACATCGCGTACTTCAAACCCGGCCCGCCTTCTGTTCAACCCCCCCGGCCCAAGAGCAGACAAACGCCTTTCGTGGGTCAACTGGCTCAAAGCATTGGTCTGGTCAACAACCTGACTCAATTCACCACGACCAAAGAAATAGTTGATACTGCTCGAAACGCTCTTGGAATTAACTAAATCTGCAATGCGCATCGGCTCTTCGGAGTCTCTTCTCATGCTCATCCGTTCCTGAACGGTCCTGCGCAGCTTAAGCAGCCCTTTTCTGATTTCATCCGCCGCAAGCTCATCGATTGTTCGCAGCCTCCGGTTGCCCAGATGATCGATATCATCGACCTCGCCTTCGTTGTTACGCAAAGCCATTATATATTTCATCGTGTTGAGGAAATCTTCGGGCCGAAGCGTCATTTCTTCCTCACCTATTGACTGATGGAACTTACGATTCAATCTGAACCTGCCGACCTTGCCGAGACGATAACGGTTGGAATCAAAGAATTTCTCCGTAAAGAAAGCTTTTGCTTTTTCCTTATTGGGTGGATTGCCGGGTCGCAATCTCATATAAAACTTGAGCAATGCCTGCTCGTGGCTCTCGATATCATCCTGAGCTAATGTGTTCAATATGAGAACATCCCGGACTTCGTCGATAACCTCTACCTGCTTTGCTGCTTTTTTGGTTTTTGTTTTCTTTTTGTCGCTTTTAGCTTTGGGAGCCGCATACGCACCCTGTACCACAGAGACTTTATCGCTGATTTGCGCACCGGATTTTACTATGATTTCGCCGGACTCTTCATCCACGAGTGGCCCTACAGCCCACATAGTGGGAGTTAATTTATTTAGCGGCACCTTTTTCGTCGGATAAAACAACCGCAGAATCTCCTCTGTAGTACCGTAAGCAGGGGCCATCGCTCGAAGCAAAATCGTTGCAGGTATCTTGCTGGACTGGTCGATTCTGACAACCAATATGTCTTTATTCGTCACTCCTATCTCTATCCAGCTTCCCCGCTCGGGGATAACTCTGCCGCCATGCAGAACTCTGTCGCCTTCTTTGCTCTCGATAAGAAAATCAACACCCGGACTTCGGTGCAGTTGGCTTACGATGACTCGAACAGCACCGTTGATAATGAACTCCCCGCCACCGATCATAACCGGCATTTCGCCGAGATACATCGCCTGCTCGGCCAAATCCTCACCTTCCTTGGTTCGCAGTCTGCACCATATTTTCAACGGATAGCCGTATGTCAGGCGTAACTGTCGGCACTGAAGAGGGGTGTAATGCGGCCTTTCCAGTTCATAGTAGAGATATTCCAGAACCTTCTTCTTGTCGTAGCTTTCGATAGGAAACGTCTCGCGGAAAATGGCTTCGAGACCCCGACACTTTCTTTTCGTTGGTGCAACGTCTTTTTGCAAAAAACGATCATAACTTTTTCTTTGTACTGCTACCAGGTCCGGAATCTCAACGGCATCTTGTACGCTTCCAAAATTACGAACACTTTGTTCAGTACCAATTTCACGCATTACCTTTTCTCCAGCATTAAATGCCAAAATCGCCTTCTAACTACAACTCTCTGTGCCAACCTGCTTTTTTCACAAAATGGCAGGCCAGGCTATTCTTCAGCTTAGGCCAACTCAACTACGGCTCCGACTGCTTCAAGCTGCTTTTGTGTAGCTTCGGCTTCGTCTTTACTGAGGCCCTCTTTGACCGTCTTGGGAACATTGTCAACAAGATCCTTGGCCTCTTTCAATCCCAATCCCGTTAAAGCTCTAACCTCCTTGATAACCTGGATCTTTTTCTCGCCGTATTCTTTGAGGATTACATCAAAGCTCGTTTTCTCTTCCTTCTCCTCAGCCGCACCCTGTGCCGCGGGACCTGCCATCATAACGGTTCCGCCTGCAGCCGGCTCGATACCATATTCGTCCTTGAGATAATCACCCAGCTCTTTGGCTTGCATCAATGTAAGACCAACTATCTCGTCTCCAAGCTTCTTGACCTTACTGCTTACCTTGACTGTCTTTGCTTCCTTGGTTTCCTTAGTGTCACTTGCTGCCTTGGCCTCTTTAGTGTCCGCGGCTTCTTTTGTTTTCTTAGCTTCTTCTGCCATTTCTATTAACTCCTGTTATATAGCGCCTCGTGGTAGCTGAAACTCCGTCGTCTCGTTTAACCCCATTATTAAAACGGGGACAGCCACGCAGGCTGTTCTCAATTTCTTATTTATTGTTACGCTGCTTGTTTTTCTTCTTCGTCCTTCTCGACAATAGTCTCGATACAACCTGCGATAATTCCCGCAGGAGCACCAATAGTTGATACTAAATTGCCGGCTGGAGACTGTATCAAACCGGCAATTCTGCCCAGCATCTCTGTCCGCGTAGGCATCTTCGAAAGTCCGGATGCCTCTTGAGCGTCCAGGGCCGAGCCGTCGAGAAATGCCCCTTTAATCTCTATAACAGGAATCTTCTTGACCCATTCTGTCATCGCCTTTGCAACGTCAACAATACTGTCACCACCATAAACGATGGCACAGGGACCGTTAAACAACGCCGCTGCCGGCTCCATCTGCTGGCCGCACAATGCTTGTTTAAACAGCAGGTTCCTGACCACTGATATGCGGATGTCTTTTTCTTTAAGGCCACCGCGCATTAGGTTATTTTCAACACCTTTAATGCCTTTTGTGCAGACAACCAGAAAGTCTTTGATGTCGTTGCTGACGATTTTCTTTTCCAGTTCCGACCTTAGTAACTCTTTTACGTACTTGCTCATTTTTCTTATCTCGTATTGAGTATTATGTTGTTAAATATCAATTGTTATACCGGGGCTCATTGTCGCAGATATACTGACTTTTTTGATATACGTCCCTTTTGATGCGGCCGGTTTTACCTTCTTTATATGCGAGATAAACGCATTGATATTATCTAACAGTTTTTCCTTCTCAAAGCTTTGCTTGCCGACCACTACATGAATATTACCGCCGGCATCGTTTCTAAACTCAACTTTGCCTGCAGCAAATTCAGCCACTGCTTTGGTCACTTCGCCGGTTACCGTACCGTTTTTGGGTGAAGGCATCTTTCCCTGAGGCCCAAGAACCCGTCCAAGCCTACCTACCCTGCTCATCACCTTCGGGGACGCGATAGCCACATCGAAATCCATCCAGCCGTCCGTAATTTTCTTTACCAGCTCATCACAGCCTGCCTCAATAGCACCGGCACTCAAGGCAGCTTCAGCGTCAGAGTCCTCGCAGAAAGCGATCACTTTCTTCTGCTTGCCAATCCCGTGAGGTAAAGATATTGAGCCTCTAACCAACTGATCGGCCTGTTTAGGATCAATACTTAAATGCAGCACACATTCGATGCTCTGGTCGAATTTCACCGACTGGAACGACTTGATTTTTTCGATCGCATCAGCCAGGCTAAGATTTCCTTTGCTTAACTGTTCCGATTCTTTTTTGTATCTTTTTGTTTTAACTCGCATTGTTTATCTCGTTTTATATACCGATTATCACTAATCAATCACATCGACGCCCATACTCCGGGCCGTACCTCTGATAATTTTCTCTGCCTGATCCAGATCGTATGCGTTCAAATCCTTGAACTTAGTCTCAGCTATTTTCCGAACCTGCTCGGCACTAACTGTTCCGACTTTCTCTTTATTAGGGACGCCGCTGCCTTTCGCGATTTCGGCCGCCTGTTTCAGCAGAACCGCCGCCGGCGGACTTTTAACCTCGAAAGTGAAACTTTTATCCTTATATACTGTTATCACTACAGGCACTGTCGTCCCGTTAAGATCTCTTGTTCGTTCATTGAACTGTGAAACGAACTGACCTATGTTAACGCCATTCTGACCCAAAGCAGGGCCTATCGGCGGCGCTGGTGTCGCCTTGCCGCCCGGCGCCTGCAATTTAATCTTTGTTACTATCTCTTTGGCCATTCTTCACCTTTAATTGTTTGTACGCAGTCTATAAGCTCCGCACCTGATGTCTCTTATTACAGTTTTTCTATCTGCCAATACTCTATATCCAGCGGCGTGCTTCGACCAAATATCGTAACAATAACCTTTACAATACCACGCTCTGAATCGATAGAATCGACTGTGCCTTCGAAGTTTTCAAAAGCACCTTCCCGAATCTTAATCTGATCACCTTTTGTAAACTCAACTTTGATGCTCGGTGCTTCCTCGGGCTTTTCAGCCTCTAAAAGCATCTTCGCCACATCCGTATCACGCATCGGGCTTGGAATTCCTTCCGAGCCAATAAAATCTCCAACGCTGTTCGTATCTTTAATCATGAACCAGGCCTTCTCTGGAACACGCCCGTCCTCGGTCGATTCCATTTCCATAAAAACATAGCCTGGATACAGTTTTCGCTTATGAACTGTCTGCTTGTTGCCGCGGATACGCTTTATCCGCTCTACAGGGACCTCTATCCTGCCGATAATGTCGGTCAAGCCCTCTCTATCGACCTTCTGTACAAGAGCGTCTTTGACCTGCACTTCTTTATTTGCCGCAACTCGTAAAACGTACCACTGCATAATTTAGTACCCTGTCTTATTATCCTCTTTGAGATACAATTATTTACACCAAGAGCCAAGTAAAGAACGTTCGGAATGTAAGATCCGTCGCTCCGAGAAGAACTGCCATAATAACAACAACAATAATAACGATAAATGTCGAAACAGCTATTTCCTTTTTGCTTGACCAGCTAACCTTCTTCATTTCGCTCTCAGCGGCAATCATAAAATCTGCAATTGAAGGTTTATTCATCAGCCAGGAAATAAAAAGGGCCAAAACAACAAGTAAGCCGGCCGGAACCATAGTTTCAACCCACAATCCAAGATCAGTAGCCTGCAGCCTGTTATAAAGCTGCAAACAGCCTAATCCGGTAATTAGTGCGCCGGCACCAGCACTGCAAAGCCTTGTATATTTGCCCTGACCGCGCTTATAAATAGTAAATATCATATTCGACCTCTTATCAATAGGATTTCAGCAGGTTCGCTAACGACGTATCTCACCGAAAACCCTGTGTTTCAAAACAGGCCAGGAGGGAATCGAACCCCCAACCTTCGGTTTTGGAGACCGACGCTCTGCCAATTGAGCTACTGGCCTATTTAATTGATTATTGATTATTGAGTAACTCTCTTCTATTATTTGAAATCTTTCTGAAACGCCGAAATACATCTTTCAATAACCAATTACTTGCGCCGTACCTTATGGACAGTATGCTTTCGTTCCTTCTTGCAGTATTTCTTCAAACTCAATTTCGGCGTACCCTCAGCTACACTAACGTTAGTACGATAGTTTCTTTCTTTACACTGACTGCATTCAAGCCAGACATTTTCTCTTTTACTCTTTTTTTTAGCCATAAGGTTATATCCTCACCAGACAGGCCTACTTACGTAAGAAACATCTGATTGTCCCGCAGATGCCCGCCCGGATACACGTTACCGGTATAAACGCCCTGGTTTTCAGCGCCAACAGTTCCCAGAGAAGTTATCCAGAGATATTCTATTCAAGAATTTTAACTACCACACCGGCACCGACTGTCCGGCCTCCTTCACGAATAGCAAAACGAAGGCCGTCCTCCATAGCAATTGGCGAAATAATCTCCACCTCCATAGCTATATTGTCTCCCGGCATACACATCTCTGCGCTTTTGCCTTCTCTGCTCATCAACCCAAGGACCGCGCCGGTAACATCGGTTGTTCTGAAATAAAATTGAGGTTTGTAATTCGCGAAGAACGGTGTATGACGACCACCCTCTTCTTTAGATAAAACATAAACTTCAGCTTGAAACTTGGTATGCGGAGTAATACTCTTGGGTGCAGCAACAACCTGCCCACGTTCCAAATCTTTCTTTTCAACACCCCGTAAAAGCAGGCCTACGTTATCACCCGCCTGGCCGTCGTTGAGGGTCTTGTTAAACATTTCAACACCCGTAACGACCGTCTTGCGAACTTCCTTTGCCAGCCCGACGATTTCAACATCATCTCCGGTATGGATTTTACCACGCTCAATTCGGCCTGTGCCGACTGTACCGCGACCTTTAATGCTGAAAACGTCTTCGACAGGCATAAGAAAAGGCTTGTCGATATCACGCTCCGGATTTGGGAAATAATCGTCAACCGCGGCCATCAGTTCATCGATGCACTTGCAGGCCTCGTCATCCTTACCTTCGCATCCCATCGCACCTAAAGCCGAGCCCATAACAATAGGAATATCGTCGCCTGGGAATTCATACTTGTTCAGCAGGTCCCGTATTTCCAGCTCGACCAATTCTATCAGCTCAGGGTCATCAACCTGGTCCACTTTATTAAGGAACACTACAATCCTGGGCACATTAACCTGACGGGCAAGCAGAATATGCTCCCGAGTCTGGGGCATCGGGCCGTCACTGGCCGCAACCACCAGAATAGCACCGTCCATTTGGGCCGCGCCGGTAATCATGTTCTTGATATAGTCGGCATGTCCAGGACAGTCAACGTGAGCATAATGGCGATTTTCCGTCTCATACTCCACGTGCGCAGTATTTATTGTAACGCCGCGCTCTCTTTCTTCCGGTGCATTGTCGATGTCTTCAAACCTCTTGACATTGCCGCTACCAGACTTATGTGCCAACCGCATTGTGATTGCAGCAGTTAACGTTGTCTTGCCGTGGTCAATATGGCCGATTGTTCCAATATTGATATGTGGTTTTGTCCGTTCATATACAGCCTTAGCCATCTTAAAATAAACCTCCAATGTACAGGGTTAGTATTTATTTTTCCCTATCGTGGTTTCCCACTAACTGTTTTCCATACTTTTATTATAATCAATTCACAGCCGGGCTTTCAGCCGCCCCAGCTTGACAAGCTTGCATTTAGCTGCTGATGGGGCTTGAACCCATGACCTCGTCCTTACCAAGGACGCGCTCTACCACTGAGCTACAGCAGCAATATCCGAATCACCGTTTTTTCACCCGGCGAATCAAATAAGAAACTACTCTTTTGCCCGGCTCAATGCCGAAAAATACAAACAATATCCCTTTGTTCCTGTCGTATTTATATATACTGATAGCGCAGGAATCCATTCCTATACGAATAGTATGTTAATGTAAACTACGTAATCTATCGAAATGACCGCAGAACTGCAAACATAAAAATTGAAAAAAACAAAAAATATTAAAAATATTTCATTTTTTCTCAGTATTCACATCGAAATCACCTCGCAGTACCACCGCAACTACAAAATGTTTCTCATAGATAAAATGCTAATTCCTTATAAGAAGTACTGCCGGCATCCATTTACTAACACAAACTTCAGGATGCCAATTCACCCTTAAAATCACAAACAGCAGCCTTTCGCCGATTTGATATGGTACAGATTATATTTGCCAACCGGCAGCCAAATTAACGTATTTTTTCTTTCTTATTCGTCCCGTTCCATTGTATAATAAAACATATATCGGTTGGGAGCGTATTATTTAAGGCAAATTTATTCAGGCAAGTGGAGAATACCTTGAACGAACGTAAAGACAAAAATATTCAGACTAAGCCGACCCCTCGGAATAAAAGGAGTGCCGGATTTATCACTCGCCACAAGCTGCTGTGGGTGTTTGTCTCGGTTGTAGCATCTGCCGGTGTGTTGGTGCTGCTGACATCGATGAAAAAAGCAGGCACAAACAATTCGGACGAAAATTTGGACACCTTCACTGTACGTCGAGATGATTTGACCATCACGGTTACTGAAAGCGGCAGCGTCTAGGCTCAGGAATCTACGGATGTTATGTGTGAGGTGGAAGGACGCGGCGTCGAGATTTCCGATATCGTTACCGAAGGTACTGTAGTCACTCAGGAGGATGTTGACAATGGCAAAATCCTCTGTCAATTGAACGCTTCCGACCTGCAGGATTGACACAATGAAGAGCAGATAGATTTTTCTTCCGCTAAAACAGCTTATACCCAGGCACAGGAGGCTTATCTAATCCAGATAAAACAGAACGAATCCGATATAGCCGCCGCGAAACTGGCGGTTGAATTCGGCCTGATGGACCTGCAAAACCACCTCGGTGAGACTACTTCGAAGAAGCTCATCGACGAGGTGACTCTGGACCCAAACGCAAATATCGACATGGCAGCGCTGCGGGATAACAACCTGGGCGGCTCGGCTTCGCAGCAGTTGAAGACATTGGAAGATGCTATCCTTCTTGCCAGAGGCAACCTGGAAAGAGCCATTGACGTAAATGAAGGGACACAAGAACTTTACGATGCGAATTACGCATCTGAGCTTGAACTGACAGGTGCAAGGCTGGATGTACAAAGGTATCAGATTCAAATGGAATCATCTGTCGAAGAGTTGAAATTGTATAAGCTCTATAATTTTCCAAAACAGACAAAGCAGTTTCTCAGCGACTACAACGAAGCTAAACGTGAACTGGATCGAACCTTCGCCAAAACACGCTCTCAATTAGCCCAGGCCCTGGCAAGGCATGAAAGCACCGAAGCATCCTTTAAGCTGCAAAAGGACAAGCTTACTAAATTGGAACGCATGATTGCCGCGTGCACAATACGCGCGCCAAGCGCGGGTATCGTGATCTACGGCAGCAGTGCGGATTGGTGGCAAAAGCGGGGGGACCCGATTGAGGTCGGAGATAGCGTTCATAAAGGCCAGAAGATTTTCACCATCCCCAACTCCGATGTCATGGGTGTGGAGCTGAGGGTTCACGAGTCATCGGTAAATATGGTTAAACCAGGCCAAAAATCGACAATTACCGTAGAAGCCTATCCCGACATAGCGCTTCAGGGTAAGGTGTTCAAGGTTGCCCCTTTGCCTGACCCACCCCACGGCTGGTTCGACCCAAGCGTTAAGGTTTATACTACACAAATCACAATAGACGGCGCGCATGATATCCTGAAACCGGGAATGTCTGCAAAGGTCGAGGTTCTTATTGAGCAGTTGAAGAACGTTTTAATTGTACCCATTCAGGTTGTAGCCAATCGCGAGGGGAAAAAGTCTGCTATGTTGCAACCCCGCAGGGTACAAAACAGCGTCAGGTACAAACCGGTTCGTTTAACGACACCTACGTCCATATTATCAGCGACCTGGAAGCCGGAGAGCAAGTGCTGTTAATTCCCCCGAAATTGACTGAATCGGAATAAAATCAGAATTGCTGTGCTATTATGCCTTTTTGGCTTTAACTGCTTCTTTCGGCTTTTCCGCCTCTTCACTTTTACTAAGACGGTCTGTCCAGCCTTTCAGCCACTGTTGCCACTTTGGCCTGGCTTTGGAAAGCTTCACTCCAACAAGCGCCTTTACAACTATGTTGGGATCGGCCCCGGAGGGCTTGCTCAAATAATCGCTAATTGAAATCAAAACGGCATTGTCGGGACTTAAATCTTCCTTTACCAAACATTCTCTCACCAGTTCGGCAGCAAGTTCTACTTTAGAGCCTTTCAGGCAGGCATCCAATAATTTCGGCAGGATTACCTCTTTTTCCCTGGCAGTTGGAGCTGCTTTGTAAAGCATGTTTAAATACTCAGCCGTTCGTTCAAACTGACCTGTTTTACCATAAAGCTCAGCCAGTTTCTTTCTAACAGTTTTGAGCATTTTTGTTTCGCCCGCGGCCTTTGCCTCTGCCTTCTTAAGAAAAGCGATTTTCTGCTGATCAGATAACTTAATCTGGCTGGCTTGCGTAATTAATTTATCCATCCACTCGTTCAGAGTGGCCGAATCTGAACCGTCTAATATCTTAAGCATCGCCTGCCAGGCCGGCCCACTTTCGGAGTTTGAACCTATTTTTTCCACCAGCCACGCTAAATCTTCTTTGCCGCCCACGTCCCCGGCAACGCCTATTACTTTTTTCCTCAGTATCTCGCTGGGATCATCGACATATTTCCTCAATCTTTTAAGAGCAGCCGCTTTGTCGATATAGATCAAGCCATCCACTGCCGTTTCCCGGACAAAATCTGTTTTGTCGCTCAGAGCTTCAACAAATAAAGGCTTAAAAAGTTGAGCTGCCTTGAACCTGCTGGCACTGCCGGGAGTGGGAGTACATAAGTCCGCCATCGCGCTGAGCAGCTCTCCACGTAACGCACTATCAGGCTTTTCCTTCTGTTGGTTATATCTTTCGACAAACAAACCAAGATATACCTCAAGCTCTTCCTGTTTTAAACCGTTCGGTTCAAGCAGCTTTCGTAAAACTTCCGCGCCCTTGCGAGCTTTCCCTGTATCCTCTTCAGAAAGAAACTTCACAGCAACTCCCAATGCCTTTTTTCTTATTTCCGGAGTAATCCTGGCAGGTTTAACCGAAAGAGCATTAGAACACGCTCCTCCAAGCGCATCCAATAATTCTATCTTGACCTGCTCGTCAGACTCGGATTCAAGCTGAGCCAAAAGCGGTTCCACGGAATCCATTCTTCTTAAAATATACAAGCCGAGAGTCTTTTTCTTAACTTCTTTGTCCGGGTCTGAAATCAAATGTAACAAAATCGGCTCCAGCTCCGCCGGCAATTTCGGCTTCCCGGAAGCGAATTGCCATTTATAAACCTTATCAAGTGCCAACAATTTGACTCTGGCTTCTGAACTACCCAAATGCTCCTTTAAGAAATCACCTCTGGCCGCATCATCACTGATGCCGTCGTATATCCTGCCCAAAGCCAATAAATATTTATTCTGCCATACTTCCACTTTTTTTCTTAAATTGCCCATCTGAGCTTCTTGCCGAATAATCCAGTCTCGCTGGAATTCATCTACGCCTTTACCTCGAAGCTCATTGATGTTTTGCCAGCGTTCGTATGAATTTTCGCCGACCGGTATGCCAAGGGAGCGCAGGGCTTTTTCCGCCTCGGCAGATACCTGTTTGTCTGAGTCGTCAACTAAACTTATTAGGCTGATAGTTGCCCCCATATCCGGTCGAAGTTTCAGAGCATTGACGGCATTTATTCTCATTTTGACCGGCTTCAAGTCATCTGTTGTTATATCTTCGAGGGATTGACCAATTTTGTCATACCCAAAAATAAGCATTGCTTCGGCAGCCAACTGGGACTCTTCATGAATCTCTGTGGAAAAAACACCAAGCAGCGGCTGGATAAAATCGTCCGTATTCTTTATTTCCTCCTTGGACAACCTGGCCTTAATAAATGCCTTGCAAACAGCAATACGCGCGACACTGTTTTTTGCATCCTTCAGCACATCAAGAAGAATCTTCCTGGCTGTAGGGTCGCCGTGGAACAGCATTACAGTCGCAGCATCTATGGATCCTTTATCCAGGGCATCCTTGTTCACTTTCCACTGAGGGGCGAGTTCTTTCGTTGCGGGGGTACCATTTTTGGCTGCAACCGGAGCCTCTTTACCAATGCCGGCCTGCTGGCATCCTATCGCCAACATCAATATTACCAGATATAACCTCTTTGTGCTCATTCGGATGACCTTGAGGAACCCACTACCCATCAACTTAACTATCATATAATAACCTGCAAACTATATCCGAGTCAAATGATAATTCATAATTCAATAATAAATTACGGTCTCGGATGAAATTTTCTGTGAATTTTTCTTAATCTTTCATGGTCAACGTGTGTATAAATCTGAGTAGTGGCTATATCAACATGTCCGAGCATCTCCTGTATGCTTCGCAAATCGGCGCCACCTGCCAACATATGTGTTGCGAAGCAATGTCGTAAAGTATGCACTGTTACATTTCGAGGCATACCTGCGCGAACTGCGTATTTTTTAACCAGTCTCCAAATCTCAATACGACTCATTGGCCTGCCTGTTCGAGACAGCAGCAGAAAATCACCACTGAAAGATTTGACCAGACTCGGACGAAGGTTAGTCAGATATTCATTTGTTGCAGCGACGGCTGCTTTACCGATTGGTACTACACGTTCTCTGTTGCCTTTGCCAAGACAGCGAAGGTACCCGATATTAAAGTTAAAGTCTGATGTTTTCAGCCCAGCTATCTCGCTTGCACGTAAACCGGTGGCATAAAGCAGCTCAAGCATGGCCTTATCACGAAAGTAAAAAGGCTCTTCCGGGCACGGAGTATTCAAAAGTTCGATAACCTGCCGTTTGCTGCAAATAATAGGCAGCTTCTGCCATACCTTCGGGCTTTCAAGGATTGATGTCAGGTCATCTTCGAGAAGACCGGTTAGCTTGCCGAACCGCAGTAACATTCTGATAGCAACCAGAGAACGCTTGATCGAGCTTTCACTTTTCTGCTCATGGCTGAGTTTTCTCAGGTAATCTTGGATAAAGGCGTGCTCTATCCTTCTTATTTCGCTGACATTATTGGACTTACAGTATTTCAGAAAGCTTCTCAGGTCACGGCCGTAACCTAAAACCGTATTCTTGGACAGGCCGGCTTCAACAGTTAGATAATTGAGAAAGTTTCTGACATCCTGTTGCAAAGAGAAGGTCTTGATAT
Organism: Planctomycetota bacterium; assembly: GCA_019456195.1. Taxonomy (GTDB): domain Bacteria; phylum Planctomycetota; class Phycisphaerae; order Sedimentisphaerales; family Anaerobacaceae; genus NIOZ-UU13. Next base: position 14,763 of record VRUK01000043.1, read on the forward strand.
CCGCCAATGGCAGGCCTTGTTCACAAGCCGGCATTACCGGCTCGAATTTCGAATCTCGAATCTTGAATTTCCTTACAGATTGTCTTTGCATTTAAGGGCCAATCTTTCTGCTCGCTGCTCGTACCCCCTGGCACAGGCCTTGAACGGTGGTTTTACATTTTATAATCGCGTTTTTCTGCGAATCATAGAGGGTTCGCAAACCGCCCTTACGCATTACGAACCATCCATCCTAATATCATCGGCATTAAAACAAGATGACCTTTAGAGGCAAAGCCCAAAGCAAAAAGCCCGAGAAATCGAAGGCTCCGAACCATGTCCGAAAAAAACAATTCAAACACTCTTTGACTTGAATTCGTGCTGTATATATAGTAAAATACAAACTATATAAGGATTTTACAGGAGGGCTTTTCAAATGAAGCCAGCTATTATTTTATACATTCTACTTATAGCGATTATCCTGACGTCCGCTAATGCTACAGGAACAAACCAACCAGCCTTGAAACTAAGCCCAATTAGTCCGGGAATGATACCGGCCACAACACCCCCGGAAGATATACCGCTAAAAGTTAAGGAAACAATATGAACGATACCAGACTTACTCGACGCAAATTTCTGCAAAATACAGCCTGTGGTACTCTGGCGCTCGCAGGTTTCCCTCGCTTGGCCGTCGGAAATGGTTCATCGAAATTACCCCCGGTTCGGACTATCACCCGCGGGCCGAAGTTTCACTGGTTCAGTTACTACGACAAATTACAGTTCGACCCGTCCGGCCGCTACGCACTCGCAATGGAAGTTGACTTCGAGCACCGCAGCCCGAAACCCGACGACGTTATCAAAATCGGCATGGTGGACTTAAAAGATAATGACCGCTGGACAGAGCTGGGCCTAACCCGTTCATGGTGTTGGCAGCAGGGATGCATGCTCCAGTGGCTGCCCGGCTCGAAAAATACAATCATCTGGAACGACAGAGTGAGCGACAGGTTTGTCTGTCATATACTCAACGTCTTCACCGGCGAAATACGAAGACTGGAATATCCGATTTACACTATCAGCCCCGATGGCCGAACGGCTGTGGCACCTGATTTTCGCCGCGTTCAGGATATGCGCCCCGGCTATGGCTACACAGGCCTGCCCGACCCACATAAAAATGAGCTTGCACCCAAAGACACCGGCATTTTCCGCACCGACCTTGAAACCGGCAGGCGAAATTTGATAATCTCCCTCGCCGATATCGCCAAGTTCGGCCAAATCCCCGGCGACCCAAAAGATCCCAAGCACTACTTCAACCATCTGTTGTTCAATACCGATGGCTCTCGATTCATATTTCTGCATCGCTGGCGGGCAAAGGGCCTGCGAAGCTTCGGCACACGAATGCTCACCGCAAAATCCGACGGCTCCGACATCCATATTGTGGACAGCTACGGACGAACCTCACACTTTATCTGGCGAGACCCGCGCCATATCCTCGCCTGGGCATGGCATCCCTCACACAAAAACGCATTTTATCTCTACGAGGACGGTACGGACAAGGTCCAGGTAGTCGGCAAAGACATTATGCCACAAAACGGCCATTGCACATACCTGCCCGGCAACAAGTGGATTCTAAACGACACCTACCCCGACAAGCAGCGAAAACAAAACGTCTACCTCTATAACGTAGCGACCGGCCAAAGAATCCCCCTCGGAGGCTTCTACCTGCCGCCGAAATACACCGGCGAATGGCGATGCGATACACACCCGCGCTTCAGCCCCGACGGCCGAAGCGTCGTCATAGACTCACCCCACAAAGGCACAGGACGACAAATGCACCTCATCAACATCAGCGAAATCGTTTGACATTTTTGGGCAGGTTTGGTAGTATAGTGGAAAGAGAGAAATCGATAAGATTGACGAAGATAGGAATTTGCTATTTTCTCATGTCCGATGTCTATACCGACGCGAGAATGCATGCATAACTAATAATGATTTGCTGTGAAAAAACAGTCTTTCTCATTAAAAACGTTTTGTTGGGCATTTGCCCGGAAATGGGTAGTGTAAGATGAGACAAACACATTTGGCAGCTATATCGATGGCAATTTTGGTGGCTATTTGCTGTCTTTGTATAGAGCAGTCAGCCTTTGCAGGCTCCATCGTTGGCTGGGGGGGCAACGAGTATGGCGAGGCTACACCTCCTGATGGTAACGACTTTGTGGCAATAGCTGCTGGAGATGGTCATAGTCTGGCCCTTAAATCGAATGGCTCTATCGTTGGCTGGGGCCAGAACCGGGGCGGTCAGGCTACGCCCCCTGACGGTAACGATTTTGTGGCCATAGCTGCCGGCGGGCGTCAGGTTCATAAAATGGTCATTGAGGGTCATAGCCTTGCCCTGAAGTCTGATGGTTCTATTGTGCAGTGGGGCGCCCCGTACATATATTATTTTGTATCTCCTACCGGCAATGATTTTGTGGCGATAGCAGCGGGCGGGGATCATAGTCTGACTTTGAAATCCGACGGCTCTATCATCGGCTGGGGCAATAATTCTGACGGCCAGGCTACCCCTCCTGACGGCAACGACTTCGTTGCGATAGCCGCTGGATCCGGCCACAGTCTTGCGTTGAAGTTCGATGGCTCAATCGTCGGCTGGGGTTACAATTATAATGGCCAAGCTTCGCCTCCCGACGGTAATGACTTCGTGGCGATAGCCGCGGGTAGGTCTCACAGTCTGGCTCTAAAGTTAGACGGCTCTATAGTTAGCTGGGGTTACAATGATAATGGTGAGTATACACCACCAGACGGCAACGACTACGTTGCAATAGCCGCAAGGGGGTCGCATAGTCTTGCCCTGAAGTCCGATGGTTCAATCGTTAGTTGGCCCGCACGCTCAGGGCATAATCCACCCGATGGTAATGACTTCGTGGCGATATCCGCCGGATTAACTCATAGCCTGGCTCTCAAGAAGGAATGCCAATATGCACTTAAAGGTGACCTGAATAATGATTGCAAGGTAGATTTCTCTGATTTTGCACTTATGGCGTCTCACTGGCTAATCGATTGCGACCTGAATCCAGAAGACCCGGCTTGCGTTCCAAAAATAGGAGCAGTCATACCACCGTGAACGTATCAGTCCTTCCGACGCTCAATCATAGCACGGATACCTGCCAATGGCAGTGAAGCGCTGGCAAGGTAATTCGGCAGCCTGCGTTTTTCTCCCAATATCCATTCACATACGCCGCCCTTCTTGAAATCGCTCACCATATCAATCACCGTCCTCTCCGCAAGTCCTGGGTCCACTAAATCCAGCGTATAAACAAACCAGCCCGTCGGCGTCGCCCAGTAAGCACCGTTTTGATACGTGTCCTTGCCGGCAACGCACTTCTCCCAGTAAACGCCGCCCGGTAGATGCCGAATCTGACCATCCTGCACTATCTTAGAATAGTTGTCCTTAAAGTACCGGGCTATAGCCATAGACTGGCCCTTATCTGCAACCCCAAGATAGACCGCAAAGGCCGAGCCCCAGATATGATGCTCCTTACAGCGAATAGTGGCCGCCCTGAAAAGACCCACCCGCTCATCCCAGAAGACTTCCCGGATGTTCCGTGCCACCGCTTTAGCCTCGGACTTCCAGTAGGCAGATTCCTTTTTACGGCCAACCACGTCCAGCAATTCGGACAGCCTGCGCCCGGCCTCGACATATAAAAGAGAGCAAAACAGAACGTCCCCCTGCATTCGCACCGTATCCGTAAAACCGTATGGACAGCGGTCCCAATCGTCGTCCTTAATATGAACCAGCTTTGTCCTGGGATTGCGCGGAACGTTGCGCATCGTCTTAATAAGGGCATCGATATTCTCTTTGAGAAATTTCGAGTTCCTGGTTTTCTGATATGTATGCCAGATAGTGGCAACAGTAAACTGCGACCCGTCGGCAACGGGATTGGCGCCGAGCGTCCCGAAGCCGGGCTTGTAAATAGGATGGCCGTCGAATTTCACACAGTCCACCCCGGCGCCGTCCGCCCTCATACTGCTGATAAACACCATGCCCGCATCGAGCAGCTCCCTGTCGGAATAAGAATCGATGGACCCTTCCAGCGTATAAACATAGTCCCTAAGCCAGAAAGCCTCATACCCGATGCCCACCTGCGGCGGAAATGCAACCGTACCATCCTTCATCGTCCGCCTGCTGGCGCGGATAAGACGGTGAGATTCTTTCTCAAGCCACGAAACCGCCTCTGACATGGCCGCAGAATCAGCGGAAGCATCCGCATTTCCCCCAGCCAGCGCCAGAGCAGCAATCGTAAAGAACAAAACAAAGTTCTTAATCATCACAAATTACCTATCTTGCCAATAAGGCTGAAATTGCAATAACAGAACATTTAGATAAGCCTCGTCTTGCCCGGAACAGCGACCGGCCTCATCTCCAAATCTCCGAACTCATAAGCAGGAGGATTCAGGTCCAGTTTCGAGGCTTTCATCGCCCAGTCAAACTTCATCGCCCGGCCGGTATAAGCGCTCATCCTGCCCATAATCGAAGTCAGTGAACTTTCAGCAACGCGTCTGCCCTCGTTCAACCGCTTACCCTGACGAATCGCATTAATCTGGTCCGCATGTTGCGTTATGCACGGATCCTTCTGGTCCCACGCATATTCCGTTGCGTTCTGGCCTTCAATTACTACCCCGCCAAAATCCGTATATGCCCGGCCCTTCGTACCGATCAGCCGCTGGTCATTACGAGGAGTAACACCGTCCATCTGGGAACCCATATACTCAACCCGCACACCGTTCGGATATTCATACTCTACAGAAAAATGGTCAAAAACATTGCCGTATTCCGGAGCTGTTCTCACTTCTCTACCGCCCATACCAACGCATTGGACAGGAGGTCCACCAAAAGCCCAGTTCATTACGTCCAAATTATGCACGTGCATCTCAACGATAAAGTCGCCGCTAAGCCACGTTAAAAACAGCCAACGCCGCAGTTGCCATTCCATATCCGACCAGCCCGGTTGACGCTCTTTCTGCCCCCAGGTCAACATTCCCCCGCCAAGTCTTACGCATTGGCCACCCACAAGCTCACCTATAGCGCCGTCATGGATGGCCTTCATACCTTCCACCAAATGCGATATCCGCCGCATCTGCGTACCGGCTACAATAGTCAGGCCCTTCCTGTCAGCCAACTCAGCCGATGAAATAACCGAACGAATACCCACCGGATCCACCCCCGCAGGCTTTTCCATAAAAACATGCTTGCCGCCTTCAGATGGCTCGGACGAAAGTGAGGCGGCTCGGTCAGTATCACCATGTCCACATCATCACATGCTTAACCTCCTTATGTGCATCCCAGCCCACAAAGCACCTGTCACTCGTGACCTTCACCTTGTTCCTTATATCATTTGATTTAGGTGAATTTTCCGAAGGAGCTCGTTTAAGTGTTCTCAGACACCTCTCCATACGGTCATTAAAAAGGTCGCCCATCGCCACAAGCTCAACGTTCTCCGACGATCTCAGGCACTTTGTTGCATCATGCGTACCGCGCCCGCCGCAGCCAATCAAGCCAATCCGAACCTTGTCGGAACCCGCCGCGTACATTCGGTTTGTCCCTACAGCCAGACTCGCCGCCCCAAACACTGCTGAGGTCTTGATAAAGTCTCTGCGAGAGAGCACCAAGTTATCATTTTTTACTTCGCTTTTCATAAGTTATCCTTTCAACTAATCGTTACCTGCCGAGTTCATATTAAGAGTGCCTAACAAAATTAATCGTAGCATCGAAAACGAGCGTTTTCGTCTTGGCTTTGGAAGGCGAAGCAGGCCATCTGAGGATGGTCGATGCAGCCTGACGCCGTCCAGAAACGAAATAAGCCGTTTGAATGCAGAGTCATTTCGTTAGGTGCTCTAACTAAGCTGAGTTTTTCCCGGCATGGCCATGGGCCTGATGGGCAAGTCCATGTTCCAGGTCAAGTTGTCCGGGACGAGTTTTTCCTCAGAATTCAGGGCCGCGTCCCAGGATACCTCTTTTCCGGTGTAGGCGGCCATGCGTCCCATGATTGCCATCAGTGAGCTGTGAGCCATCCAGATGCCGTCATTAATGGGGCGGCCGTTGCGGATAGAGGCGAACAATTCGTTGTGCTCGATCTGATACATGTCGGATTTGGGACCGCGATAGCGCCAAGTCTCCTTGCCGGTAATGGTCGGATCACTCCAGCCCTTGATGTTGCCCATACCATCCGAGCCCATGAGGAAGTCAGAGTTGTCTCTGTAGCAGCCGCTGATCTGACGCTGGGCCATGAACGCGCGGGCCCCATCCGGGAATTCGTAGAAAACATCGATGTGGTCGAAAATATTGCCTTCGTTGTTGGGGAATTGGCGACCGCCTGTTGCCACCGCTTTGAGAGGGAGGACTCCGTTCATCGCCCAGGCAATCTTGTCCACACTGTGACATGCTTGTTCTACCAGCCCATCCCCGGATAACCAGGCGAAGTTATACCAGTTGTGGAGTTGCCATTCAACGTCACTCATGCCTGCCGGGCGACTACTGGCTGGGCGCATGGGTTTCACTGGTCCGGTCAGATAGGTGGCATAGACGGTACGAATATCGCCGATAGCGCCATCGTGTACACGCTGGTAAAATGCGCGGCGCGCCAGGTGATACCGCCAACAGAAGCCGGCCACCAGTGCCAGATTCTTCTCCTTGGCTATGGCGGCGGACTGGAGGACCGAACGAACGCCCGGGGCGTCGGTGGCCATGGGTTTCTCGCAGAAGACCTGTTTGCCCGCCTCGACTGCGGCTCTCAGATGCTGAGGTCTAAAACCAGGGGGCGTGGCCAGGAGAACAACATCCACGTTGCTATCGATTACTTTCTGGTAGGCATCCAGCCCTACGAAACACTTTCTTTTGCGGACTTTCACACGTCTCCCAAATTTCTCGCTGTCCTTGAGGTTCTTAAGACTGCGCTGCAAGCGGTCCTCGAAAACATCGCCCATAGCTTTTAGGACCACGTCTTCACCGGTTGACAGGGCTTGCGCGGCAGCACCGGAACCGCGGCCCCCGCAGCCTACCAGGCCGATACGTATCTTGTCGGAACCCGCCGCATACATTCTGTTTGTACCCACAGCCAGACTCGCCGCCCCCAATGCCGCTGAAGTCTTGATAAAGTCTCTGCGTGACAGCTCATGATCTTTTCTGCCTATTTTCTCTCTCATTAATTTCTCCTTTCGATGAGCAAAATTTGCCTTTATTGAAGCCACATTGTGTGACACCCTCAAACTCACTTATAAGTGCTTAAAATAACTAACTTATGACTTCCAAAGATACTTGCACCAAACCACCACGTCAAGCGCAATTTTGACCTCGGTAAAGGTGTCCGGGGAACATAGTACAGGCCTGATTTAACTAAAGTCGCCCGAATGTATAGACGAATACGACTTCGTGTGCATTGTCATCTCTGATTAGATTGTAAATAAACTTCAGAGGTCCTATAATAACGGTAAAAAAATGAGCAGAACAATCCGCCAATATATAAGGATGGTCTTCTTCAACAAGGAAGAGGCCGCAGCAATAGCCAAAATAGAAGAAAAGCTGAAGGCAGAATCCAAAGCAAGGGCCATAGCCCAGGAAAAGCTCAGGGTGGAAATTGCGACCAGAACCACCGCCGAAAGAAAAGTGGAAGCAAAGGCTGAAAAGAAGCTCCTAACACAGCACCGCAGGTATAGTGCCCTGGCCGGGAGAGTTGAAACTCAGGCCAAAGAGGAGATAGCGAAAATCAAAGCTCAGGCAAAAGAAGCTTTGCAAAAACTCGATTCTTATACAGCCGAACTAAACCACAAGGAGGAAAAACTAAAAAAAGCCCAGGAGCAGTTAAGGGTCGAGACTCTCGCCAGAGCAAAAGCACAGGATAGCCTGAAGGCTGAAAGGGACCAGCACAGAAAAGCCGAGGCTCAGGCTAAAGAAGATATTGCGAAAGTAAAAGCCCTGGCTAAAGAGAATATCCGAACATATACTGCGGCATTAAGCCGGGCACAGGAAAAGCTGGCCAAGGCTAAAGAATCCCGATACATCGACGAGGATGTTGCCGGAGCAACAGAAGAAGACCTTAGCGAAAACAGCAAAGAGCAACAAAACCTCGACTCTCAGTCGGCAGAGACCAAAAACGCTTTGACACGAATCTGCTGGTTTCTTTTTCATCCAAAATCTAAAAAGACGAAATTCGCCCTCTTTTCGGTATTAGCAACTCTCTCAGTTTTAGCTATAGCATTTGGAGTAAGTGTGGTAAAGAACCCGCCGGTCGCCAAACCAGGCAGCGCTACTACACAGGAGGATGAACCGGTATCGATTACCTTGATGGCAAGTGAACCCGATAGAGAACACTTTACTTACAATATCGTAAAAGGCCCGTCCTACGGGAACCTGAGCGGGAAAGCGCCCAAAATGACTTACACTCCGGCATCGAACTATAACGGCCCGGATAGTTTCACTTTCAGCATCAACGATGGAAAGGCCGACAGAAACCAGGCAACGATATCCGTTACAGTGCTGGCCGCAAACGATGCCCCTATGGCATATCACCGCTCTGAGAAGATAAAAGTAAACAAGTCTATAGCCGCAACTCTTACCGGAAGCGATGTGGACGGCGATCCACTGACGTTCATTATAAACAAAAAACCAGAGCACGGCATACTTACTTTCGATTCAAATTTCAAAACCAGCGGAAAGCTCATCTACAGACCTGAGCCTCACTTCCAAGGTCTGGACTCTTTTACTTTCAAGTTGAATGACGGCGTAATGGACAGTGCGCCGGCAACGGTATCCATCAATGTACGCCCGAATCTCCTGCCCGTGGCTGAATCTCATTCGGTGACTACGCCCGAGGATACGCCCGTGCAGATTGGTTTGATAGGCAGCGACCCGGATGCAGATCCGTTCTCTTATATAATAATATCCGAACCCTCCGATGGCAGCCTGAATGGGACTGCGCCGAATCTTACCTATACGCCCAACATGAATTTCAATGGCTCAGACAGCTTCTCGTTCAAAATCAACGACGGTATAGAGGACAGCACTCCTGCAACCGTTTCTATAATGGTCTCCTCAATCAACGACCCGCCGGTGGCCAAAGGTGACAGCATAGTAACCACAGAAGACACTCCGGCAGTAAAAGTCGATGTTCTTGCAAACGACACCGATATAGACAATGAGGGCAGATATCTATACCTCGATACATTTACAGTCACAGCCGTAACTCAGGGCAAAAACGGTTCGGTAACAATCAACTCTGACGGTACGCTGAGCTATAGCCCCAAAGCGAACTTCTACGGAAGCGATGAATTCACTTATACCGTTCGCGACAACAAGGACGATACTGATACTGCAAAGGTTAATGTTACGGTCAACATGGCCAACGACGCCCCGGTCATCATTTCGACAGCCGTGGCCACAGCGAACGCTGGAGCTTTATATACATACCAGGTCAACGCCACAGACCCGGATTCGGCGGATACGCTTACTTACTCCTTAACCACCAAACCCGCCGATATGACCATAAACTCTGCTACCGGCCTAATACAGTGGAAACCCGGCCAGGTCGGCGAAAATAATGTAATAGTAAAGGTCGCCGACAGTAACAGCGTACCAACTACAGATACCCAGTCTTTTACTATCACCGTAAATCCGCCGCCTCCCAAGATAGCCAAATTAACTCCGCGGGATGGCTACTATCATAGAAACAGAAAGACACTGTCAGCAGACGGTAAAACCGGACTTGTCCGCTCCAGCGACGATAAACGGCTTGAAATCCGCTACGGTTCATATACGTCTTATGATTTTTCAAATGTAATTGTCCCGGCCGATGCCCTGATAAAGTCGGTTGTTGTTTTTATCGAACACTTTGAAGAAGAATACTTTACGGCCGGAAAATTAGAATGGGCCGCAGGTACAGGCTGGCCGACTAAGCCGGTTGTCTGGGCTTCGATAAAAGCGCCGGTGCATGAAGAAGAACACCACGAAGGCGTTGATTCATGGGATATTACAAGTCTGGTCGATACTCGCGACAAATTTAATTCCCTCCAGTTGCAAGTTAAGAATAATGATATCGTTGGCCGGAACAATACATTAATAGACTACATTTATCTGGTAGTTGAGTGGGACTAAATAAATGATTATCGATTAATGATGATTGATTATTGGCTTTGAATTGGCTTTGTTTTTTTTGGCCCATATCCGCATTTTTCTTCATAATTCCTTCTAAATAAACACTTTGCATTATTTTTTGACCTTTCGACAAATTGGGTTTGAATTGGGTTTGTTTTGGCTTTATTGGGTTTGTTTTTGGCTTTATTGGCTTTGAATTGGGTTTGTTTTTGCACCCTCGCCAAGCGTTCAAATTTGCATATCTCATTGTTATGAAAGTGTTTATGCTCATTTTGTCATTTCGTAAATTGGGTTTGTTTTGCATAATAAGGGTGTATCTGGAAATATGTTATAATTGAAAGAATGCCTAAAGTGACTAAAGTGCCTAAAGTGAGCTAAAGTTGGATTTTTGATGCTCATGATTTCCATATCTCAGATTTCATATTGTGGGCTTAGGCCCCCTGTTGCGTGTCAAGTTAGCAGCACTCGAGGGTAAAAAAAAGACTCCCTCTATAATTAGACGAGTGTGCACTTTTGAGTCGAAAATTCGGCCGGTTTTCTTGGAATTTGACTCGTAACTCATTATTGTGAAAGGAGATAAAAATTTTTGAAAATTTATATTTTTGTTTTTAGCAGTGAGCGTTTTTGACTGATATTTTGCCACCCCCGACAGGGAAGCAAGTAAGCTAAAGTCGAGGGTAAACTCCGGGCTCAGAGAACACAGAGAATTAAATAATATTTAACCACGGATTTCGCGGATTAGCACGGATTATGGGGATTTGGGTTGGAAAAGTGGTTGGTTTTGCTGGTTTTTGGTGAATATTGCTCGATTTTTGTTGTTTTTTTGCAAGTAATTTGTGCTTAGCTCCCCTGTTGAGAGTCAGGTGACAACTCTCGGGGATCAATATTAGCTCTCTCAGAAACGTCATATATAGTAGAAGCGCTAGTAATTAGACGGCTGGCTTTAGCGGGTGAGTAATTTGATAAGATATTATTGTTTAGATTTTAATAGGTGACTATGTCAAAATAACAAACTGATGAAGCAACCAAAAATCACGGTGGTTGGCTAATACAATAGATAGGGAGAAAAATGTCTTTAGAACCTGGAGTTTGGAGAATTGATTGAAAGGAATTCTGAATAAACTTCTCCGTAGTAAAAAATCGAAAGGTTTAAATATGATATTGTGTATGAAAATTGGATCGTATGTTGCAGGGGCCAGGAAGTGGGTTAATGATAAAGCTGGGGATATTAATCCTGGGAAGGTGTTGAGGGCTGGGTTGACTGGTTTGGTTATTGGTGGTGCTGTTGTTAGTTCTGGGTGTGCTGTTGCGGCTGCTGGTGCTGTGGGATATCATCTTGGGAAGGATGCTGGGGCTGATAAAGTTAAAAATAGATACAACTGGTTGGACTGAAGAGGATGTTTATTTATATAATAAGTATGGGGTTTATGCTCCGAGAAAAGAAAATAAATAGACCCTTCCCATTCGACTACGCTCAGGGCAGGCTCTTGCGCTCAGGGTGACAGTGGTGTCAACTCGCTACTTGTAGCTGCTTCCGGGGATGACAATATTAGTTAATATTCATAGGGTTTTTTGTTTTAGGCGGCTTTGAGTTTGCATTTTTCGGAGGGTTTGGGTTAGGAGTTCAGCGAGTTTTTTATCGCCCATGTCTTTGACTTGCTTAACGGTTATCGGTTTGCCGTAGGTGACACTAATCGGGCCGGAAGTAAACAATTTCTCAATTTATGCATGCAGAGCCCCACCGTTTTATGTCTTCGTACTTCATCTCAGACCTCTTCAACGGGGGTTGGGATATCCTAAATGACGACCGCTGTTGTCATCACTTTCGGTAGGTTACCCGCCAGCCCGAATCTTCGCCGATTTCAATCCGTTCGATCATATTGCATGAATAAAGTTCAGCCTTTGAAACAGAGAATCCGCTCAACATCCAAACGACCTCAGAGCAATTGATTGCTTTACTCCATATTACTTGAGAGATAGCTTATGCAGAGTTCAGAGGAGCGTCCTGAAATAAAACATCATGCAAAATCGAAAGTTTGAATATCAAAAGCTAGATAACTTCAAAACGATACTGCTGGTTTGCTCCCGCTACAACAACTTGTTATCAACTCTTATGTAGCTAATGTAGCTAACTAACGACTTTGTTCTTTCATACTAATCAACCCCATCAGCAGCCGTTTTTATATCTGTTATCACGGCATCAAGATCTTCCATAGGTGTCGTCAACTTATTAGCTTTGATACGATCAGTAACATCTTTTAATCTGTCTATCAATGTAGTGTATTCATCGGTGCGTTCCTCGAAACTAATAAATGCCTTGTCGATAGAATTGTTAATGAGTTTCTCTTTTGCCTCTCTGGCAATATTCCTTTGATCTTCTGTCGAATTGTCTGATGTGATGATATTTTGAAGCTTGTTAAGTTCCTCTTGGTAGCTCATAAAATATTCCCCAGCTTATAGGTTAATTACTCCTTATAGAACGACGAGCGTCATTCAACGCTTCCCAATCTCTTTTTACTGCAAACACAAAAGAAATTAGTTCATTTGCTTGTTGCCGGATATCAACCGGCGCATCCAGGGCCAACCGTACAGTGGTCAATGTAGATTTTGTTTTGTTTAGCAGTTGACCATAAGAGATGATTAATTCATGAAAAGCAATCTGCGCTTTTATAATAGATTCATATTTGTCAGTTTCTGAATTTGCCTGCACTAAGGTTTGTTGAAATTGGCTAATTGTAAGTTCATCAAGAGGCTTATTACCTGTTGTCAATAGCTCCTCGGTGTTATCATACAACCCAGCGCGGTTATAAACCTGACGCACTTCTTTTTCAATATTTTGCAATTTCTTTGCCATTTCACCTGCCGGCATGCTGTGTTCTTTAGCTACAGTTTTTATTTGTCGAATAAGTGTAGCGACTTTGTCCTGATGATCTGACCATATCCGATCCGTTTGCCGGGCCTTAATCTTATAAATGTCTTGAGCGTCCTTTGCAAAAAGATCAAGAATACTTTGAATAATCGGTTCAGCTTCCCTTAGTGCAGCTATAAATTGTTTTCGGTTTTCGGCCTCTTCAAGTTTTGTGACAATGGTTGATATTATGGCCCCAACCTGCCCAGCATAGGGTATTGTAAAATCCTCACTTATCAGCTTTGAAAAATCGTTAAGATTTTCGATAAAAGAATCGGTGGCTGATTTTACCTCCTCTGGCTTTTTGCCCTCTGCGAGACTGATAAGCACTGAGTTGAAACCGGTCACCACCTTTAGAGCATCACGTCTCGCATTAACAGGGTCCTTAATTGACTTGCCCTCGTCTATGTGAGTGAGGTTAACCACTGGCGGATATGGTGGACTTCGTTTTACGGAGTTCATGCCAGCAGACCTTCTTTTGGTTTCGGCCTGTTTTGCTAGATCATATTCAAGTAGAAGCTGCTCCGTAATGGTTTTTGTCTCAGCGAAAGCATCACTATATGATTTAAATTCACGATGTGGTACACTTGGGCATCCGGATGCAAAGACCATCGATAGAGTTATACATAGCACAATACTATAGCGGTATTTCATCTGTCCCATGGCATTACCCTGATTTATCTCGTTAAACATGCGATTCACTCCTTATTTTGGTTCCATGTATTAGATTTTAATCGCCTCTTATGGCAACTTCACCTTCTTTAATACACCAATATTCAATGCTGTCGGAGCCTCTTCACTATTAAGGAGACCGGACATTAACATAGACCGTTCATTATATAAGAACTCATAGTAAAGGCGTTTCTCACAAACCTATTGTTGACTAAAGAAATACCATATGTGCGTAACTTTTTGTTTATTACCCTAGTTGTTGGCATTCATAATAACTGACATAGAAAGCCTGCATAGCCCCCTGGACGATCAAGCTATTTGAAGGGTATATCTATCCCGACTCCAGCTTTATTTTGGCCAATCCAGAGCTCAGCGAGCCTGCGGATTATGCGCGGCAGCACCGAAGTAGCACTACAGTATATATTTCACTTTTCACTTATGTTGGTGTTGCTACCATAAAACCTTCTCTCACTTGTAGAATCCACAAATCCAGTAACAAATGTTTCCAATGGTGTCGCTCTCGCTTAAGCATGTATTATTGTGGATACAACGGCAGGAGAATTCAAGAAAAAAATGGAAAAAAGTAGAATTGGTGCGAAATATCGCACTCTACGTAATTAAATGCCCCCTCCCTTAGGGTCGGGATGATCCCATAAGAGTAAAAGATACTCTAACGGGGCAAGCATTTCGATTGATTAGTCAATAGTCGAACGGTTTTTTGCCTTGTTTTATTCGGGATTGGGTTTGCATTTTACGGAGGGTTTTGGTTAGGAGTTCGGCGAGTTTTTTGTCGCCCATGTCTTTGACCTGCTTAACGGTTATCGGTTTGCCGTAGGTGACACTAATCGGGCCGGGAGAAAAGAGCTTTTTGTGTCTTGGCCAACATTCGAAGGCGCCGTCAATAACGACCGGGACAATCGGCGCATCGCCGCGTCTGGACAAAAGGCCGAGGCCGGGTTTAAATGGAGTGATTTTGCCATCGTGGGTACGGGTGCCTTCGGGAAAGAGACAGACGCCGCCGCCTTTTTTGAGCTTTTCGAGGACCTTCCTCATTGCAGATATGTCCGGCTCGCCCAGTTTTACAGGTATGGCGTTCAACGAGGTAATCAGCGGGCCGAAGAACCAATTGGTAAAAAGTGAGTCACGGGCAAGAAAGCTCGACTGTCTCTTTATAAGACCTCCGCAAAATACCGGGTCGAAATAACTCTGGTGGTTACTGACAAGTATAAAGGCGCCTTTTCGGGGGATATTGTCCCTGCCGTAAGTACGCACTCGAAAAAACAAAATGCAAAATACTCTGCAAATCCAGCTTGCAAGCCAGAACCATCCTGCTCTTAGTTTTCCTTCAAGCATTTTTCCTTCACACAGCTTAAAAGCTTTTCAACTACGCCATCTATGCTCAAATCGGTCGTATCAATAATAACGGCATCATCAGCAGGCTTTAACGGGCCGACTGTTCTATTGCGGTCGCTTTTGTCCCTCTCTTCGATGGCCTTTTGTATTTGCTCAAGGGTTTGATCGTCACCTTTGGCCCTCAGTTCAGCTTGTCTTCTCAGTGCCCTGGCGGCGGGATCGGCGGTCAAATAAAATTTTATATCGGCGTCCGGAAAAGCGACTGTGCCCTGGTCTCTTCCTTCGGTAACAATTTTTTGCCGGGTTGTCGCGAACTGCCTCTGCATTTGGACTAATTTCTCCCGCGCTTTCGGCGCAGAGGCAATATACCGGGAATTAGCTGTTACCTGCGGGCTGCGCAATTGCTCGGTGACATCAAGACCATTGATACGTATCGACATTTTGTCATCTATGACGGAGAATTCAAATTTATTCGTTTGAATAACGCCGAGAAGCTTGTCCTGGTCGCTCAAATCAATACCGGCCTGCATCGCCGCTAACGTGACAGCACGGTACATCGCACCGGTATCGAGAAAGCTCGCACTTAGCTTTAGGGCAAGCAGCCGGGCCATAGTGCTCTTGCCGCTGCCCGCAGGACCGTCAATCGTAATAATCATCAGCCACCGACCTTGATTACGATAATACTCGTATCGTCAATTTGCCTGGCATTTCCCACAAATCGCCTTCTTTGTCTGAGTATATTGTTTATCATTTCATCTGCGGATTCGGCGGTAAATTTCTTTGCGGTCTGAAGCATATTTTCCCTGCCCCATAATTCGTCATCAAAATTGAATGCATCAATCAGCCCGTCGGTATAAAACAGCAAACTGTCACCATCCTTTAAGCCGACGGTTTCAATCTCATATTCGGCCTGCGGATCGACTCCGAGTACTAGGCCGCCTTTATCCAGCTCGATAATTTTCCCATCTCTTATCAATACGGTCGGCTCATGTCCGCAATTGCAATAGGTTATAGTCATATCTTTGACGTTAATACCGGCGTGAAACAATGTAATAAACTCGCCGTCCCTGCACTCATCGCACGCCATTTTATTGATCTTTTGAACAATGGCCTTATTGCATTGTTCTGTATTTTTGCCGGCGCAGTAAGCTGGAATATCTTTAACCGAATCGATGTATGCCTTCATCGCACCCCGAAACGAACTCATCATAATTGCAGCAGGAATTCCTTTGCCCATGACGTCGGCAATCACGACCGCTACCGAGTTATTTTCAAATTGAAGAAAACTGTAAAGGTCGCCGCCAACATCAAAGCAGGGAATATAAGCAGCCGCTATATCCAGCCCGGGTATCTGCGGAGCCTTTTCCGGAATCATTCTCCTTTGAACAACGCCTGCCAGCCGCATCTGTTCGGCCATACGTGCGCCCTCAATTGCCCTGGCGTACAGTCTGGCGTTCGTTATCGCCAACGCACACTGAGAAGCAACCGCCCGGGCAAGATTAATATTATCTTCGTCAAACCGCTCAGGTTTTGGGCTGTATAGCCGAAGCACACCAATATCCTGGCCTTTGAACTGCATCGCAACGGTAAGCTGGCTGATAATGCCCTCTTTGATTGCCGCCTCTTTATATTTGACCCTGCCATCGACCCTCATATCGTCCAGCACCACCGCCTGGCCAGCAAAAGCAGCTTTAATCACGGTATCATTTTTCGAGACCACGCCTTTATTGCGGTATTCTTCACTGAGTCCGTACGTGCTCCGCATCTTCAACTCGCCCGCCTCTTCATCCAGCAGCCGAATCGAGCAGGCCTTGACGCCGACAATCTTCACCGCCGCCTCAGCTAATTTATCCAGCACCTCCTGAAGCGAAAACTCTCCCGCCACCAGCGTGGTAAGCTGATAAATAAGCTCATCTCTTTCAATTTGTTTGTTTGTCTTTTTAGCCATAATCAATCACTGATATTTCAATTCAACCTGATTATACTCAACTTAGAGCCCCCGGTGAACCTTAATTTATTCTCCCGCTGCCACTTGCATTAAAAACTGTGTGGAATTACTATACATTTATATTGTTAATTTGTTCGTGTATGCAAAATAAAAAATGATTGCCAGGCACATTACATTCACCGGCCGGGTCCAGGGCGTCGGCTTTCGCTTCACCGCCCGCAGAGCGGCAAACCGCCGTCAGTTGACAGGGTATGTACGTAATATGCCGAACGGCTCGGTTGAAATGCTCGCCCAGGGACGCCCCGAGGAAGTCGATGACTGCGTACAGGATATAAAAGAATATTTCTCCGGATATATTAAAGAAACGAGCATCCGGGAAATCCCCCCCGACCCAAAATACTCAGACTTTCAAATCACTTTTTAAACAAAACATGCAATACGAGATTATTCTCCGAGATGCCGGATGAGTCCGAGTTTGCGAGGGACTGCAAGGTCGGCTGTTCTGGCCGGCTGGTCTTCGGTTGTTTTGTAATTGACGTTCATTATCTCGATAAACTCGGCAGTGTACTCCTTCAAGACGCCGCAGTATTCGAATATTTTATCACCCTTAATCATCTCCAGGACAACCTTATGGCCGATATATCGTTCCAGTAAAGGCTCAAAAGAAGTCCCCACCGATCCCATCAGCTCTTGTTTCATCTGTGAGACATACTTGTCCTGAGAGGTCAGCACCTTGCCGGCAGGCGTGGCCTTTTTAGCCTGGCTGATAACCAGGTTAACAATCTCCACCACAGAGTCTTTGATTGTTCGCACAACGTTCAGCATTTTCCTCTTGAGCCTGCGGTCCCAGTCGGGATGATACGTTTTTTCCAGCTCCTTCTCTCTGGCCTTCTTATTTTCATCGCTAAGCTCATCATGGAACCTGATTACAAGCTCAATCTTGGGATACTCAAATTTATATAGAATATAGCTGGCCTCATCGTGCCCGTCTTCGTCTTTTTGTTTTTCCGGATATACAAACTCCAGCCCGGTATTTTCCACCCTCAATTTACCCCATATTGTTTTTCCGGCCATATCCTCTAACGTCACCATATTCTGCTCGAAATCTCTCAGGCACTTATCGCGGCTTCTTTTTCTTATAAAAGCGCCGAGGCCGGCGGCAAAGATAATAAAAAGGATCGTTATAGCTGTCGCACTGTCACCAAACATAATATTCAGCCTCTCAATTTATCGCAGACGGAAGTTAACTTAAATCTGCGCCAGGATAACGGTGTAATTCTTGCCGTAAGTTTCGGCACATTTCGGACAGGTTGTATAGAAAAAGTACATTTTGTTAAGCTCTTTGGTCTTTGATTTAACGTAGTCTTTGATTTCCTTCGCCCACTGTCCGGCGTTTTTGTACGGCCCTTCAAAAACCTTCGTCAGAAAAGTCCCTGATATTCTTGCCGTTTCAGCGCCCGGCACCTCTTTAGCCACCGCGATGTATAAATCAGCACCCCAAAGAGATTTCTCATCCGAAAGCCTAAGAGGCTCAGGCATAAGGGCATCGGCCTTTTGAATCAATTCCATGTTCTTAACCATTACTTTGCCGAAGTTCAGCGGGATGTGAAAAAAACTTCTCACGTGGTCCTTAATAAATAATTTATTGTCAAAGGTTATCTCTTTCTCATCCCACGGTTCAGGATTAAATCTCGGACAGCAGCCCGTCTCCGATTGTTCGTAAAGTTGTTCCATAACTGTTACCTCATCTTTCTACTAACATTCGATAATAACAGGAACTTTACAAAAGTTCAGTCCTTATTTGGCTTGAACGCCAAATTTAATCTTCAAAAAACGTGGCCTGTAGATACTCGCATCGGCCGCCATTTTCCAGAAGTCGCTGGAATTGCACACGTACGTAACTATCAATTCATTCTGTTCTGAAATCTCAGGATGTGCCTTGGCCGCGTAACAGAAATACGTTTTATGCCACTCGGCCTCAGGGCATTCGAAAACCTTGTGAGCAAGCCCCCACGGCCCAATCGGCGTCGGCGAAAGCCGCATCATTATATTCTTAGACATTCCATTTTCCGTATAGACGGTTGCATACTGCTTAATCGTAGGCTGATAACAAACCGAATATTCTGTTGCCGTACCGTTGAAGAGCCTGGAGATACCTGTCATATCAGGCAGCCATCGACCATCGCTATAGAAACGCCATTGTTCAAAGTCAGCTATTTTTTTATATGGCACGCGGGCAACTATCATACTCCGCCCGCTCATCCCTTTACTCCAGTCCTCGTCGGCTCCGTAGATATAGACGAAATCTCCGTCCCTCATAACCGCCGAGCCGAAAAACAAATTGCCATCCTTTGAATATCGCCCGTAAGGAATTTTATACTGCCTGATTCGCCAGGCCAAAGGATCATCGTATGGATTTTGTACTTCGCCCAACCACATTCCGACATGTTTGAATCCGAAGACACCATTTTCGCCGGTTTTAATTATCTGCATCAAAAACAGGTACAACTTTCCATCAGCTACTATCCCGTCAAATATCCAGAACCATCCGGTCTCATCGGCGGGCCTGATAAATGCTACAGGCTTGCCATCTTTTGCCGTCTGCCAGAAAAACTTTACAGAGGCCTTTGCTGGATCTTTGCCTCGCTGAAGCGCAATCGTGTTGTTTATCATTGTTGCATCTTTGTGCTTTCCATCTACGACATCCCCAACCCACGTATCGCTGTATAACCAGAGCGTTACATCGTCAGCCAGCGACAGCGTGTATGCTCCATCGGCACCCGTCCAGCCCTCTGTTTTGCAAAACATCGCATCGTACTCCGGCAGCGTCTCAACAGAATATCCCGGCCTCGGAGCAGAGGCACAACCGAAAAACAAAGCGCCGAATAAAATCAGTCCGGCTATCAAATTCCTAATCACCATACTGCCACCATTTATTCTATCACGACCGCAGTGCCCTTGGCCGATGCCATCAAAAGGGATTTGTTTTTGGAGCCGACATTATCGTAATCCAGAGAAAAACCAACAATGGCGTTGGCGCCAAGTCTGCTCGCTTCTTCTTTGGCCTCGGCTATAACATCATCCTGCATGGCCTTCATAACATCCTGATACGAAACCGAGCGTCCGCCAAAGATATCGCGAAAAGATGTGAAGAAATCACGGATGACATTGACCGCCCGAACGTTCCGCGAAATCACAATACCTTTATATTCGGTGATTTTAATCCCGTCTAAAATCGGCGTCGTAAAAATTCTAACCTCGTTCATTGGATTCCTTTCTCTCTTCATTATATTATTTTAGGACATTCCTTTATCTAACAATTCGCTTTATATATACCGCTAATTCGGTGCCGATGCGGCGAGGTTTTTTCCATTTTTGGTCGCCGGCCTTAATATTTACTCTTGCCTGTCGAACTACATTGCCGCTTGCACAATCAAGCCATCGAAATTTATAAATCCCCCGCTTCATGCCCTTTAGCCCAATCTCGCCGCGGAGCTTAGGCGAATACGCAATATAACTCAAGCCTGGACGTGCCAGGACATATTTTGTTCCTGCAAAGGCCAACTCATCGTGGGGTGACATCTCATTAAGATTAGTGGATTCAAAAAACTTCACGAGCCTGCCGCAGTCTTCAAGGTCGCTCTTCGCTGTTGTGGCAATATCCATCCCTAAAATCATCACGTACGCACCGCCCATAGCAGACGCCCAGCTTTTTTTACGCGCAATATCCCCGCCCCCATACTCAGCAGCCTCGGACATATTAAGACTGTATCTTCCTTTCGCCTGCCTGAATGCACTGACCATACCATCATGCAGGGCATCGGCGTTTGATACATTATGCTGAATAGCAAACTGGTCGATATTCGGGACATCCGCAAATTCGGAAAAATCCAGGCCGGTAAGTTTGTGTATGGCTATCACATGGTCATAATCGTCGGCGGCCCGAATCTCGGCCGCGATATTCTTCGCACTCGCTACAGTCAATGCCTCCTGGTATTCCTCTGCGATGCACCAAATCAGATTTTTGTGATGCTCAAATCTATCAACTATTGTATGAATAAAATTCCGCTCCGCTTTGCCCACAATATCACCCATTTTCCAGGGCCGCGCATTGTCGTCGTATAAAAACAAATATATAACAATGCCGCTATTGTCCATTTCCATAAACCATTTTTCCCACTGTGCGAGCACCTTCGGATTTATGCCTTTGCGCGGGTCGTTATTTAGAAACGGATTATGCGTTTTGTCTCCATCTCCGCCGTGCGAGCGCACCGCCATCAGGTAAATACAGTTGGCACCTGTGCCTTTCATTTTCTCAATCAATTCCATCTGGTCGCCGTCCCGTGTCCCATCCGGGCTTAACCTGCCTCGATAAAGAAAATCCTCCGGGTCGCCCGGCCCGCACATAAAGAAAGGCCCGCCGCCCTTGCGTTTGAGCCATTGCGGATGCTCGGAATCGACAACAATCTGGCCGTTCATGGGCTCCGATACTGTCACGGAATCTTTAAGCAGCTTTAGGGCATGGTTTTCCATTTCGCTGCCCCGGATTTTTGTGTCGTTCCAGCTAATAATCAAATCCAGACTCGGCATGACAACCATAGCACGCAATCCGCCGTGCCCAAAACAGCCGTAGGTATCTACGGGCACATCAGGCCAGTGCAGCCCGCCTTGACGGCCGAGGCCATTGGTCCACCACAGCCAGCTATAACTGCCTACATGGTCACACTGATTATCCGGGATTCTCTTCGAGCCTATCGAACGCTGTCGGGGTATCATCTCGGCCTCTTGACCGGTTGCCCGTGGAATCGAATTCGGCAGGGAACTGGCCACGGCCATTGTCGCATGTTCACGGCTGATTAATTGCTTATCTTTCCACCTGCCTTTACGCAAATACAATAATCCGAAACGCGCAAAATCACGCGGCGAAATCGCCAGCCGGCCGGGCCTGTCCTTAATGCCGAAGGCCATAAACGTCGGATTGTCCTGACATTCAAGAATATCTGTAAGCCCGGGATGAAAAACATCTGCGTCCACCGTCTCAAAGTCCGCGCCATAGACCTTCTTAAACAACGTGTCCCAGAACATCGCCATCTGCCAGTCGTTGTAAGCATAAGCCGTTCCGGGCTTTTCAGTAAGGCCATAGCATGATATCTGGTTCGCACAGTCTCGCCACCTGATACCCCGGTCTTTATAATCAAGGGCCTTGTTAATATGGTGTAACTTTGGCTGCCACTTGTAAAGAGGCTCGTCAAGGCTGGAAATCCTGCCATCCTCCAAAGCCTTAAATAGAAAGTGTGAATACAAAGGTTTTGCCGCCGATGCAACATCTTTTCGTTTACTTGCATCGCCCCATGAATAAACCAAATACCCGCCCCGTACCACACAGCCGAAACCTCCTGCATAATCACCCAATTCCTTGAGCTTCTCTGCATCCAGGCCAACCTGCTCAGGCCTTTTAGCCGCCCATTCGGTCCCAGGATATACAGGCCCCATTTCAACCGCTCGTATCTGGGCAATGCCCAGAGACAAACTTATCAACAGCCACATTAATAGTATCTTTGTCAGCTTCATATTACTTTTTCTCCTCGCTCTTAACGCACCGCCCCAAGATTATCTTCGACTATGGATGAACCTAATCTCCAATGTTCACTGTCAACATCAACCAGAACATTATCACTGAACAGAACGCGCTTGCTCGGCTGGCCTTTGATGGTTAGTGCTTTTGGTCGGACGCTTGAAAAAAGATTGCCGACTACCGTGACATCGGACGTACCCTCGAGAACCATGCCGGCCGCCGTCAAGTCATTGGCCGCACGTTTTACCTTGCCTTCGCCAAGATAGCTGTTGGAGAAGTTATTGCCCGTAACCGTAATGCGCCCGCTGTTCGGACCAATACTCAGAGCGTCCGGGCCGGATATAGTAAACGTGTTGGCGCTGACGGCGCAGCCGTGGGCATCGCGCAGGTCAATTCCGCCGGAGCTGTTGTGCGCTATCACATTGGCACTAAGCGCAATACCGTAACAATCCCTGTCGAGAACTATGGCTGTCCCTGCGCATTCTTCTATCATATTACCGGAGACAACCGAGCCGTAGGTGTTTTCAATCACAACACCGTCGCCCAAATGGTCGTCGAGATTGTTGCCTGTCATACAGAGGTTAAAGCCGTCGATAAACCTGAGGGCATCATGGTTCTCTTCAAACTGGTTCGCCGAGACAACAACATCGTGACAGCCAATGATGTTAAGCCCCGTCTTTTTGTTATAAGTCATCAGCGAATCGCATATTCGCGGGTCCTCGTAACAGAAGTACAGCCGAATACCGTCGCCGCCGTGCTCGCTTACGGTAATGCCGTCGATGAAGATTTCGTTTATCCGATTTGCCTCGATACCATGGCCGCTCTTTTCATTGCCCGTAATGCGAAAGTTAGAAAGTTGAATCCGCCATAACTCCGCCTGCCTGTTGTCACCTCCTCCAGGATGCTGAAGTATCAGGGCGCTCTTGCCTTCGATATTGATGTTCTTTATATGCGTGGCTGTGCCGGCGCCTTCGATAAGAACGTCGGACTTTGTCAGCTTCAACGGCTCACTTATCTCGAACGTACCGGGCGGCAAATGCACAACACCGCCTTCGTCAGGCAGGGCATCTATCGCAGCCTGGATAGAAGTATAGCGGCCCGCATAGATAACGGGACGCGCCCCCGCTAATAGCAGACCGGCCGGATTATTCCACCTGCCCTGACCGCCCGCAATACCGAAAACGCTCACGACCACCACTGCCGCAAGTAATACAAATGCTGTCCTGTATGCCTGTTTCATTTTGACTCTCCTTCAATAAGATTTACTCTTTCTTCTACCAGCTATACACTGCACAGAATTCCCCCCACGAATAACCTGCAATTGTAAACTGCTTAACGAAAAATGGAAGTCAGAAAAGATCATTCCGGCCACATCGCACTATAAATTCACACAAAAGACCTGCTGAAAATCTGTTTTATAGATATTCGGATTTCTGTCAAAATAACACCTACAATCACGAATTACTTTAAAGCGGCAACGCTTCTTCTCGATTTTGAGAAATTTTAGTCCTAAAAAAACTAATATAAGACAAATTTTCGTAAAAAGTATCTTGAAATTTATTTCACATTATAGTAGCCTGAAGAGCTAAGGAGTTTTGGTGAGTGCATCTTTGCTGAATGGTGGTTTGTAGAAATAATCTATTTCAAAAACTATTGTTTTGGTTTACACGAATTTGAAGGAGACAAACTGATGAATGATTACGCAGAAAATCCCGCTAAGCGCACCAAAAGAGGATTCACCTTAATAGAGCTATTGGTGGTGATTGCCATTATTGCCGTACTGCTGGCAATTCTGATGCCGGCAATGCGGAAGATCAAGGAGATAGCGAGGGAAACAGCCTGCAAGTCGAATTTGAAGAACGTCGGACTGGCCGTGCAAATGTACCTCGACGACTATGAACGCAAAATACCGCATACCCAGAGTTCCAACCAGTTTCTGTGGTACCAGTCAGACGGCCGTACTCCGCGAAAAGCCGGTTCCAGTGGTACTTATTGGGGCACTTTTTACTTTGACTACCTCAAAAATACGAAAATATTTGGCTGTCCGAGCTTACAGCGTGTTGAACGACTGATATATGATGCCGGTAACGAACCTTCGGAAACGATTAAGCATGCAGCGTTTGGTCTGAATCATCATGAGCGAGCCAGGGGCCGCAATACGAATGATATATACCGTCTCTCAGAATTCATCTACTGTCTCGACCATGCCGAACCAAGACCGGATGGCGGCACCAGCGATTGCCTTCATAATAATAACAACCCCGGCAGTATGAATTTAACCGGTTATCGAAAAGGCGGCAGTCGTTCGTACTCCTATCGGCAAATATTCAGACACAATATTAGGCGCGCCGACGACTTCGAGACAGGCGGAAGAACTAATGTTTTATGGCTGGACGGACACGTTACTCATATCGAAGAGACTACGGGAGACGATGTGCCGTTAAGTTGGTACACAGGCGATAAGGAGGACAGGTTCTAGTGTTCGGTTCTTAACTTAAATATTCAGCCCCGCAATAAAGTTGCGGGGCTTTTTTTATGTCAAGTGCGCACAAACCGTCGGTAACGAATTATCCTGCCCGTCCCGCCGGCGGTAAATAACACTGATTCCAAAGAACATCATTCCCGCATCATCTGTATAAGTATTGAGAAAAACATAATAATTTGATATTACAGAGTAAATTTATTTTTATTGGACACATTTCATATTATCTAATAAACTGGTATTCATAGCAGCTTCGCTCAACCATCGTCGTTTGGAAAACATCTGTCCCAAAAATTGTTAATATAGCTTTAGGCAGAAACATAGGAGACAAACCGATGAGAAATCACATAGAAAAAACCAATAATAAGTACTCGATACGAGGCTTTACTCTCATAGAGCTATTGGTTGTGATTGCTATTATTGCTCTGCTCCTGGCAATTCTGATGCCGGCCATGCGAAAAGCAAAGGAATTTGCAAAAGAGACATCGTGTAAATCCAACCAAAGGTCTATCGGATTAGCCATAATAATGTACCTGGGCGACAATGACCAGAAACTGGCCGACCCGAAGAACGCCAACAGATTTCTGTGGTACGATGGAAGAGGCCGTCTTAGAACGACCAGTGATAACGACGCCTATTGGGGTATTGTCTATATCGATTACCTAAAGGACAGAAAGATTTTTGGCTGTCCGAGTTTAACAAAGGTACCGGATCTAATATACGATGTTGATCCCGAGGCTATTCGGACAGCGGCCCAGGGCCTTAGCGGCTATGCCCGGGGCAGAAAAACAACTGAGATACGCCCTCATTCGGAATTTATCATCTGCCAGGACCACGCCGAACCAAGATTCGAACAGGACACCCGGGACATGCTGTTTAACAGCGGCCCCGGCACTCTCAATATAACGGACTATCGCAAGGGAGGCCGTCGTCAGGATTACTATCGCGACATCTTCAGACACAACATAAGGATACAGGAAGACTTCAGGACCGGCGGACGTCTTAACGTTCTCTGGCTCGATGGACACGTCTCATCAATAGAAGAAACCACAGGAGACGATGTCCCGAAAAGATGGTACACCGGAAAAAGATAACCACTGTCATATTTAGCCCACAAACCTGTCCTGTCTGTGCCGAGTTTATCGAAGGGAGCACAACCGGATGGATTGAAGGATTTATTTTGGAGTCAGGCCGATTTTGTTGCATCTCTGAAGAGAAGTTTTATGAAATTCCAAGAAATATAGCCATTTCATCAGTAGCTTTTATAAAGGCATTAGTGTAATTTGCAAAGCGAATTTGTCCATTGTGCTTGTCAGACTCAAAAAAGAAATCACATGGCTCATGAAATGGTAAATTGTACTTGTTTTTATACATGCGAATTAGAGATTGCTTGGAACTGGCGCTGTAATGAGCCAGATAATTTCTTATCACGTAGAATTCATCAATCTTTTTAGCTGCATCTGAAGGAATCTTTGCAAAAGGATCATATTTTGTGACGAGAACTCTTTTTGCCTTTCCTTTGAGATCTCCCGTATCCTTAAAATCAAAGTAACCCAGCCCGGAAATAAGGCCTCTGCAAACATCTTTTGTCAATCGTTTGGGCAATTTAATCGTTTTGTGTTCAGCGTACTTTGAAGGATCTCGACTTAAACATTCAACCAATAAATTTTCAACTAACACCTCCCACGCAACATATATTTTTAACACAAAAGCTTCATGAATATGTTTCTTTTCGGACAGGAGAATCTCTGCCAATATTTCCCTTTTCTTTTCTGGAGGTATTATAACTTCCTTAGCCTCGAATATTTTCAACAGCAGGTCTGTGTATTCGTTTATACGAATGAAGAAATCATCGAATTCACTTTTGAGTGAGGATTTTGGCATTCTACTTTCGAGATTAGTAAATAGAATATGATGGCCAAGAAATAGGTTGTTACAATTCGTAGCAGATTTATTTCTTAGAATTTCTGCCAACAGCTTTATTTACCGATTTATGACCAACTTTGACGTTTGCTATAGCTCTTCCATATGCATCTCTGGCTATTGTGTGAATTTCAACTTTTTTTCCCTGGATGAGTTTTTTTAATACCTGAGTTGCTACTTTTCTGCCTTTCTCAGGAGTATTAACATTGGCAAGGCGTACGGGATGCTTACGGGACCGTGTTAAGAAAGTATCGCCGTCAATTATTGTTGTTACAGTTTCTTTTCTTTTCGCCATATTTAAGTTCCCATTATTTTATTACAAATCAACACAATAATATTTTGCCATTACTTTGCTGTAGTTCAAGGAAATTTTTCAAGACTATCTGTTAATTACTTTAAAATATATCGAAAAAAAATACGAAATAAGCTACACACCACCCGCCACAAAGTCTTTTTACTTTTACCTTTTGACTTGTATTCTATCTTTTTACGAACAAGCTGCCGGGGAGTTGCTTTATCAGGCCCTTAAGCCGGAGCGATACGAGGCCGGCGTTAACGCTTCCCGCGGCCAAATCGGTATCTGCTATTATTTGCTCGATATGCAACGGCTCCTTATTGAGGCATTCAAAAACTTTCTTCTCATGGGCGCTGAGCTTCAGCTCTTTTATCTCGAACAACGGCGTATCTATTTTTTTAGCCGCCTTTTGTGCAGCCGCACTTACATGCTCCTGCAATTGTTCGCCGATATAGCCGAGGGCTTCCATTACGTCCTCAACGGATTCTATCAGCTTTGCGCCCTGTTTTATCAGTCGATGTGTTCCCCTGCTCAAAGGCGAATCAATCTTCCCCGGCACAGCCATAACCTCTCGATTATTTTCCATCGCCATCCTTGCGCTGATTAACGCCCCCGAACGCAAGCCCGCCTCGATAACAATCGTACCCAGGGAAAGTCCCGCTACTATTCTGTTCCGGGGCGGAAAGTTCTCGGACAGCGGCTCAAACTGCAGCGGCAGCTCACTGATACTCGCACCGGATTCGGTTATAAGCTCAAAGAGCTTCTTATTCTCCGGCGGATAAATATTTTTAAGCCCGCAGCCCTGGACAGCAATTGTGCGCCCCCCGGCTGACAACGCGCCCTGATGGGCGGCGGTATCTATCCCGCGAGCCATCCCCGAACAAATGGTAAAACCCGCCGAGCTTAAAAAATGAGCCAGCCTTGAAGCCTGCTCCTGGCCGTACAAACTGCACCGCCGCGAACCGACTATCGATATCGCCAGATTATCCTGGCGGCATAGACTTCCCTTTATATAAATCACAGGCGGCGGGTCGTAAATCTGTCTGAGCGCAGGCGGGTATCGCTCATCTTCAAGATTGATTATCCAGACTCCAAGTTTCGCCGCTAATTCCAGCTCCGCCCTCACATCGAACTTACCTCGCGTCGCGGCTATTTGTTCGGCTCTCTTAAAACCAATCCCGTTCACTTTGGCCAACTCACTAACCGAAGCACCCAACGCACGGTCCGCAGAGCCGAAATGTTTTATGAGCTTCGCAAAAGTAGTCGCGCCAACATTGTCGGCCCTGATTAATCCGAGCCATTTTTCAATATCAATCGAATTTGGTTGTGTCCTCGCCATTATCTCGCTTCTCGCAAATCAGTATTTATAAAACCTAAGATTTCCACCCATTCGACCTGACCAACCACAGGTGCTATATGGGTGCCGATCCCGCAGGCTTGTAATTTACCACCGGGCGAGCTAAGAGACAAGGAAAAAAAGACAACTTAAATCCACAATTCGGCAAAATAACGGCATACTCATTCAAAATGTGTTTTTTCGCTTGACAAAAAGATATGTAATTTGGTATAAAAAAGATTGGTGAGGTGCGTGTCCGTGCTTTTTGATATCCGCGGATTATGGCCTTTTGAAGTTCCGGCACTTTGTTGATTTATCAATAGAGGAGGATGTTTCTATGCCGGGGGTAAGGTTCGTCGTGACGATGGCTTTGTATCTCGGTGGTTAGCTTTCACATTTCAACTAAAGAATTCATAGTTTTGAAAACAATAATAATTTTGGTGTGTGGCCAAAATATTATTCATAGATATCTTCATTTTTTTTAGGAGGACTATTATGTACAGAAGAATGATGTATGTGGTTGTAGTAATGATGCTGGCCTCAGCCCCAATGAATCTGGTCTGTGCCGCCGGCGTTCCGGATATTTTAGGCTGGTGGACTTGTGATGAAGGCTCAGGTACCGTTGTGGGTGACGCTTCCGGGAACGGCCGCGACGGGATCTTCGTAAATGGTGACCCGGCCTGGGTGCCGGGTATACGCGGCAGCGCCGTGGAACTGGTGGCGCCCACTTTGGTTGAAATCCCACCTCTGAATATGGAGCTTACGGAAGCCACGATGGCCGGATGGATAAAGCCGAACGGTCCTCAGACGGACTGGTCTTCGTTCATTATGACGCGCGGTGTTGCATCAGGTTTCAACATTCTGGGTTATCAATTGGCCTATCACTGGAATGACACTTCAGACTCATGGAGTTTCCGCGGCGGTGACTTGATCGCTGAAGATGACTGGACCTTTTGCGCCGTGGTGATCGAGCCTGATAAAGCAACGTTCTATATCAATGGTGTGGCTGGATCCGTCAACGAGATTTCTCATGGCTCGAACAATTGGGACGCCAACATCTACCTGGGTGGTGATTTCACTTATGCTGATACCCAACGCAAAATGAATGGCGCCCTGGATGATGTTTCGATGTTCAGCCGAGCACTGACGGCGGACGAAATTCAGATTATCATGGGAGGCCTCGGTGATTACCCACAAGCCTCGGGTCCCACTCCGAAAGACGGTGCGCTTCATGCGGACACATGGGTGAACCTTGCCTGGCGGGCGGGAGATTTTGCTGTCTCACACGATGTGTACATTGGCGATAATTTTGACGATGTGGACGCTGGCGCTGAAAGCACATTCATAGGTAACCAGGCCGGAACGTTTGTAGTTGTAGGTTTTCCCGGATTTGCCTTTCCAGATGGTCTTGTTCCCGGCACAACTTACTATTGGCGAATCGATGAGGTCAATGACGCTGAGACAAACAGCCCGTGGAAAGGTGATATCTGGAGCTTTAGTATTCCCCCCAAGACAGCATACTTTCCCGACCCGGCTGATGGCGGCGAGTCTGTAGGTGTCGGTGACAGCCTTAGCTGGACAGCAGGTTTCGGTGCGAAATTGCACACAGTTTACTTCGGTGAAACTTTTGAAGAAGTGGACAATGCAGCCGGTGGCCTTCCTCAGGGAGCTGCGACCTTTACTCCAGGTGCACTAAAAATGGCTAATACTTACTACTGGCGTGTCGATGAGTTTGATATTCTCGAAACACATAAAGGCGACGTCTGGAGCTTTACTACCGAGGGTGCCGTCAGCGGCTCTAACCCGGCTAATGGCGCTG
>VRUK01000044.1 GCA_019456195.1 Planctomycetota bacterium
TATATTGGCAATATAGACACTATCATCGGTGCTCATAACAGCGCCCGAGAGCAGTTGGAGTTTCTTTTCTACCATCTTATGTTTTATGGCGTTTTCGACGGTTATCGTGATGGCTTTGAGATAGTTTTGATCGAGATCTTTTATCAGATAATCATAAGCGCCGTCTTTCCAGGCCCTGATGGCCGTGTCCTCATCTCCGGCTCCGGTTACGACTATAACGGGGATATTCTTCACCGACTTCAGGATTTCAAAAGCCGTACCGTCTCCGAGTTCATGATCGGTAATTACGATATCAAATTGGTTGGAATCCAATGCTTGCAGGGCTTCTGAAACAGAGCCGGCGATTATGCAATCATAAGGGATGTCATTCTCGCTCACAAACCGCTTAAAAGCCATCTGATCGAGCTGGTTGTCTTCGATGAACAGAACTTTATATCTTGTGTTTTCCATAATACTAATCTCCATTCGACGGTAGTTTACTTAAAGTCCAATACAGGTTAACGGTACTTATTGCTTCGGTGAACTCGGCATAATCAACAGATTTGACTATATAGCCGGCAACGCTGAGCTTAAAGCTGTCGATAATATCCTGCTGCTGGCTGGATGTAGTCAGGACTACGACAGGTATCTTTTTCAGGGTATCGTCTGCTTTTACGATTTGTAGAAATTCGATGCCGTTCATCTTCGGCATATTCAAATCCAGGAAGATGATACACGGTTTGTTATTGCCGTTGTTTTTTAGATACTCCAGGGCTTCTTCACCGTTGGCTGTACTAACCAACTGGTTTTTAATATTCAGATCTTTGAACGCACGTTTAACGATCATCACGTCCACATTGTCATCTTCAACGAGTAATATTGGCTTTGAGTTTCTCACTTTTAACCCCCATTTTTTGCTTTGGTAAAGTAAAGAAGAATGTGCTTCCTTCGCCGACTTTTGATTCGACCCAGATTCTGCCGTCATATAATTCGACAATTTTTTTTACCACTGTTAGACCGACACCGGTCCCTTCGAAATCAGGAGAAGTCGGCAATGCCTGGAATATTTTGAAGATTCTCTCGAAGTGTTTTTCTTCTATGCCGGGGCCATTATCAGCGACACTGAATTCCCAGGAGCCGTTCTTTTGGACACAGCCGATTTTTATCCGGCCCTTTGACTTGTCCATATATTTTATGGCGTTACTGAGCAGATTCTGGAATATCTGCATAATGTGAATTTCATCACACTCAATGACAGGCATTTCATTTTCGATTGTGACAGTAATGTTTTTAGGTGGATCGACCATACTTATAATTTCAGGGACAAAGGTATTAAGATCGACCTGAATCTTATTTTCTACTGCTCGGCCGGCTCTCGAATATTGAAGGGTACCTTCAATCAGGCTGTACATTCGCTCCACACGCTCCAAAAGCAAATTCACTTGTTCATTGGCTTCATCACCGAGCTTGTCAGAACAGTCAGATAATATCCAGTTGGCTAAGGTTTTAATCCCGCGCAGTGGTGCCTTCAAATCATGCGAAACTATGGATACAAATTCCTGTAGCTCTTTATTAATATTGTCCACTTTTTTGATCAGTTCATCCTGGTTGAGTTCGGTTTGTTTGCGTTTGGTGATGTCCCTGATTACGGCAATGACAAACTGTTTGTCTCCTAGCGAGCCGGCTGAAAGGGACATTTCTATCTGGAATATGTTTCCGTTACTTCGCAGAGCCGGAAGTTCGACAGTACAACCGATTACCCCGTCGGGCTTTCCTATGTCGAAATAGCTTTGTAAATATTGACTGTGATGGTGCCTGTATTGCTCGGGCATCAGAGGCTCGATAGGTTGACCGAGCATGTCTTCTTTCTTGTAGCCAAACATCTCTTCTGCCGCTGGATTGAACAGACTTATTAATCCATCATTTCCGATTGATATCATCGCATCAGGGATTGCACTTATAATCATCTGTAATAGGTTTTCCTTATGTGCAAGATGCGCAAGGATTTCCTCCACTTGCTTATGCCGGGCTATTTCCGGTTTGGGCTTTTCATTAGTCTTTTCCGGCTTAAATGTTTGTTCTTTGACTATTTCATCACGAGCTGGCTTTTTTTTGTGTTTTTTTCTAAGCATTTCCTTGCTCTTCACATTATTACGTTTTACTTTTAGTTGCTATAGTTGTTATTTACTAGAGCAACATTGCCCCCTGCTCGTTCATAACAAGTTTATCGCTATTCAAGTATAGTCAAGCTCACTGTTGTGAGAGACATTCTTTAAATCTCTCAGCCCTTGCCGATAATAGTGAGCTTTAGAGTCATTCTTTTCCGTTTTCGTCCAGTCTTATTCATATTCCTCTTGATTATGGAGATTATCGGCATATAAGAGGTGCAATTTCAGAATAAAAGCCGTTTTGTGGGCCATAAAAAGACTTTTTCTGGTATTTCCAGGGGTGATTATTTTCTGCCCAAAGTGGCATTTTTGTATTGGTCGGATTAGAAAATAAGGCATAAAATCCCATTGTGAAGTACTACAAGTGGGAAATATTGCATGCTATTGGGGTAGGAAATTGGCAATGGGCTTGACAACGGCATTGGCGGCTGTTATAATGGAAACCAGTTAGGGGTGTGTCTTTTGCCCCTTAAATAATAAAGACACAGGCTGGCTTATAAATAAGACCCGCCCGATAACTGTAGCCAAGATGTAGGATTTCAAAGAGGGAATTATGATGAAAAGCATTTCTGCGTGGAAGGTAATGCAAGTTGTTATTTTGTGTGCTTTGTTTTTAGTGCCTTTAGGGTGCAGGTCTTATGATCAGATGGGTGAAACAGCGGCCGAAGGGCACAGAAGACATCAGCGGACTCTTCGTCTTAACCGTCAGGGGATGATGGCGGATTTAGATACGTTTATGCTGCTTGATAGGCCCAGCAAACTGACCGACAAGAGGATACCTTAGTAGCAACATAAGTGCATAAGAGTACAAGTTGTTAGTTTCCTTGTGGGGGGTGTTCTTAAGTATTGGCGGGTTCTGTGGAGGTAGTAGTCCGGCCAATATATTCCGGTATGAGTTCCTTGATTTTTTGAACTATTTGGCTGTGGTTTTGTGCTTTGGCGATATTTATCAGTTCGTTTATACCGGCCCAAAGCCTCTCGCGGTCCATCGGGATATTATTCCATATGCTGATTTTGGGATGCCTCGTACGCTGCATGTCTTCGCCTTCTATTCGCAGTTCCTCAAAGAGTTTCTCGCCGGGTCTGGGTTTAGTGATAGTGATTTCAATATCTTCTTCGGGCCTGAAACCGCTGAGCGTAATAAGTTCCCTGGCCAGTTCTATAATCTTCACCGGCTCGCCCATATCAAGGACAAAGATTTCCCCGCCTTTTCCCATCGTCGCCGCCTGAAGCACGAGCTGACTTGCCTCGGGTATGGTCATAAAATAGCGTTTCATTTCTGGATGTGTAACAGTCACCGGGCCGCCCCGGGATATTTGTTTTTTGAAGATAGGTACAACTGAGCCGTCAGAGCCAAGCACGTTACCAAAGCGAACAGTTACAAAGTGAGTTTTACTGGTTCTGTTGAGGTCTTGGATGTACATTTCTGCAATTCGCTTTGATGAGCCCATTATACTGGTCGGGTTAACGGCTTTGTCGGTGCTGATCATTACAAAGTTGGTCGTTTCGTTATTATCTGCCGCATCGGCGACGGTTTGTGTGCCAACAATATTGTTCTTGATGGCTTCACCGGCATTAAGCTCCATCAAAGGTACGTGCTTATGGGCAGCGGCATGAATAACAATCTGTGGTTTATAATTTTCGAAAATTTCGCACACTCGGGCTCTGTCGGTAATATCACAAATAATCGCTTTTATGGAGACCGCGGGAAATTGCGTGCACAATTCACGCTCGATATAGAATAGTGGATTTTCCGCCTGCTCGACAAGCAAAAGCAGCTTCGGATTGAAATTGCATAGTTGTCTGCACATTTCCGAACCGATGGAACCGCCGGCGCCGGTAACCAGAATTGTTTTGTCTCGTGCAAAGTTTTCTATAAGGTACAGATCAAGCTGCACAGCTTCTCTGCCTAACAAATCATTGATATCAACATCTCGAATCTGGGAGACACGAAACTTGCCCGAGGCTATATCCGTAATTGACGGTACGGTTCGGAAGCGAATCTTTGTACCTTCGCATACCTGGATTACGCGTCTGAGCTGCTGATGACTCGCAGAGGGCATTGCGATGGCAATTTCTTCGATGTTGCGCTCCTGACAAACTTCCGGCAATTGCTCAACAACACCAAGGATCGGTATTCCATGAATATTTGTGCCTTTTTTAGCCGGATCATCATCAATAAAGCCGACAACCTCATACTCAGCTACGGTCATACGGTGCATTTCTCGTAGTAGTGCTTCGCCTGCATTGCCTGCGCCGACTATAAGAAAGCGTTTCATTCGGCCTGCTTCTGAAGTTCGAAACTCCTCATAGTATAGACGTATTATTATCCGTAATCCACTTAGCAGCACAATGGTGGCAAACATGTCGGCTATACATACACCTTCTGCTGGTCTGTGAAGGTCTGGTGGTATATTTGCGCGAACGACTTCGATGTTGGTTGTTACAAACCATACAAAAACGATAATTAATGTACTTACGAATGAAGCCCACAATATCCCGCGAAGATCGGAAATCCCAACATAGCGCCACCAACCGCGATATTGTTTGAAAAATCCGAATACAGGGAGCTTCACGATAAGAAAAAACAGTAACAAAGTTGGATATATATCTACCCAGCCAGGTTTTTCAAAATTCATATTGTGTATCACCAGGAAGGATAACATCAAAGAAGAAGCGAAAGCAGTTATGTGAGCAAGCATAATCAAAGGTCTGCGGTAACGCAGCAGTATAGCGGGAGGATGAGTTGAAGATTCTTGCAGGCTTTGATTCTTGTTATTTAGCAGGGTATTGGTGTTTCTCTCAGGCATTTTTTTTGTTACTGTGGTTTTCACTTATCCGGTATATCTTGGGTATTCATGCAAAAAGATTCTTCTATTATTCTTGCGAAGACGATGAATCCGGTTCTGTTTGCTGCTCCGGCTGTAACGGATCTTGCTGTGGTTGGGATTCCGTTGTGTCCGGCTCAATTTCAGCTTCGTCAAAATATGTATAAATATCCTCCAGAGCAGTATTGTCAACTTTGTAGCGCATAAGCGAATAGATTATGGTATTGGCAGAGAAATAAAAGCTTATTATGAAAGAA
This sequence comes from Planctomycetota bacterium, assembly GCA_019456195.1. Taxonomy (GTDB): domain Bacteria; phylum Planctomycetota; class Phycisphaerae; order Sedimentisphaerales; family Anaerobacaceae; genus NIOZ-UU13. The sequence goes on from VRUK01000044.1 coordinate 5,233, forward strand.
ACTACTAAACCCACAACGGCCAGCAAAAACAAGTACACCAAAAAGGCCGCTATTGATTCGGACCAGTTGGTTGTTGCTACATCTGAAGAACCAAGCAGTTTCATAAAATCCGGCTTTGGCCAGATTGCCGTAAGTTTATTGACCTCTTTGCTGTTTTCCACCCAGACGCCGAGCTGCAGGAACTGGTGTGTAACCAAAAGCAGAATAAAGGCGAAAAAACGAACAAATGTATAACTAATTGCCCCATATACAGCGGCTATTGTTGTATAAAAACCCATTCGCCAGGGCTTTGCATAGACATAACTAAAGGAACGGCTTATCGAATCAAAACAGTCGGAGCCGTCATATGCTACAGCGGGGAACATCAGGTTGAATCCGGCAAACATCCCTATTAAAACGACCGTGATAAGCGCCCCGGCAATCAAAGCTAACGGAACAGAGATACCCATTATCAGTTCCCCGGCCCAGGGAATGTTAACTATAAGTCCGAGGATAAAGATGAATATCACTGGGACGATGATTATGCCGATGGGTGTCAAAGGTGCGACAAAAAAGCTTGTAAACCTTTGTATGCTGAATCGCAGTGCTTCGGTCAGGCCTGGTTTTTCACCCCGGGCAAACTGAAGTGCTGCGATTCGACAGATAGCTCCGCCGGCAATGGAAATCACAGCAAGGTATATTACAAAAAAGATTATACAATAAATGAAGTGGTGCCTTAACGCCCATTCCGCCGCCTTAAAATAACCAACGATATTTTTCACTACACCGGGGATATCCAATGCAAATACTGAATCTACTGAAGCCTGGAATGTTGTGGCTGTGAAGTGCCAAAGTGTGGAAAATACTCCCGTGCCACGACTTTTTCCCCGGTTTGTTTCGATATATGCCTTTATTTGGCTCGGATTGTTCATGTAAGTTTGTAACTCTGTTTCTGCAATTTTCCCCTGAGTGTTTCGTATGACGACTACTGTTTCGCTGAAGTCCATAATCCGACCGGCTAGGCATATAATGACCAGTGCAGAGAAAATAATTATCAATTTGGTTGGCTGAATAGCCATTCGGAAAGTGCGGAATATTTTCGGAAACAGAAGTCCTTCAAAAACTATTGAGGAATTACTTTCGCTGACCATTTTGCTTCCTTCCTACAAGGTTACAATCGATATTGGTCTGGTGAAGAATAACCGAAAGTATTTATAACGTATTATCGGTAGGTTTCAACAGATTTCATAAGATTTTGTTATTGTGCTGTTGTTTAGTGCTTGCCAGAGGCGCCATCAGAGGATGTTCCGGATGGTTCGTCCGAATCTTGTGGTTGTAGTCCGGAAACAAATTTATATTCGGAATCCAGCCACTCGCCCAAATCTATAAACTTACAACGTTTGGAGCAGAAGGGAAAGAACATGGCTTCTTTAGAGTGTTCTTGAATTGGTCCTTGAACGATTTTATTGCAGACAGGGCATCGGTGTTTCATATTAATATAAATTGTTATATTTATTATTCTTGCACGAGGCCCTGTTCCAGCATTCGTGCATAATCGACACAGTACTTGGCCCATGGCTGAGCTTCAAGGCGGGCCTTTCGTATCAACTTGCCGGTGCCTTCGCAGATGCCATAAGTTTGATTTTCAACACGTTCGAGTGCTTCGTCGATTTCTCTGAGCAGTTTCCTTTCACCGTCCATCAGTCCCAAAGCAAATTCTTGTTCGTAGTTATCAGTTCCGATATCCGCCATATGGATTGGCATACTTGACAAGTCACCGCTTGCGTCCATTCGGGATTTCTTAAGGGCTTCACCTTCAATGTCGTTTACATTGTTCAGGATTTCCCTGCGTTTTTCCAAAAGCATTTGTCTAAAATGCTTCATATCGGCTGAAGTCAACGAGCGTTTCTTTGTCCGTGTAGAACTCACTTTTGCTCTGGATGCTTTTTTGCGTTTCTGTGCCACTTGCTGATTTACCTTTCTTGCGACTACTTTTACAGTTTTTATAAAACTCGATTATAACAGCTTAAAGTATATTATGTATAGTATTTGTTTTTATCCAAAAGTTTCTGGTCGAGCGGCAAAAGTATAGCCAGTACAATAAGATTGTTCAAGATAATTTGCACGATAAGTCTTAACGTCTTAATAAGTAAGTGGTTACGTCAGCTACCCATTGTTTTTATATATGTTTATCGGTGATTTGGTCGCTGTCTTTTGCAAATTTTCCCAGCGGAATAAAGAATTTTTCCCTGCCGAGGCTGCCTACGAATGTCCTGACACCAAAGACTTTTTCTATTTGCTCCGGGGAAAAAACATCTTTGGTTTGGCCGATATGATAATCGCTATTGGTGCCCAGGAGTAAAATTTCATCACAATATTGAGCTGCCATGTTGATATCGTGCGTTATAGCTACAATCGTCTTGCCTTTTTCCAGTTGTGTGCTTTTGAGCAAGTCATATATGCCAACCTGATGTTTCAAATCCAAAAAGCTCGTAGGCTCATCTAAAAGCAAAACAGGGCTGTTCGCCGCAAGCGCCCTTGCGATAAAAACACGCTGCCGCTCACCGCCGCTGAGGCTTCCAAGGGGACGCGAGGCAAACTGAGCTGTGTCGGTCGCCTCGAGCGCTTCATTAACTATCTGTTTGTCTGTTTTGTTCTCGAACCCGAATGTCCCGAAATATGGCGTTCTTGCCATTAAAACCGTTTCTATTACAGAAAAGCCGAATACCGGCACAAATTCCTGCCTGACGACCGCCACTTTTCCGGCAAGAGCTTCCCAGTTGTATGATTCTATTGGTGTCGCGTCAATTTTTATGGTTCCCGATTTTGGTTTTAGTGCTCCGCACAGCAGGTTAAGCAGTGTGCTCTTACCGGCTCCATTGGGACCGGCTATTGCTAGAAATGTCCCCGCTTTGATTTCGAAGCTGATGTCTTTTAAAATCGTGTTTTGCTGTGTATAACCGAAGCTTAGATTTTTAACCTCTATAATAGTGCTCATTTTAACCAGCTAACTTTTCTACTGTATTTGACCAAAAGGACCAGGAAAAACGGCCCGCCGAGGATGGCTGTTACCACTCCAACCGGCAACTGTGCCGGGGCGATGATAACCCGTGCCAGTGTATCAGCGATTACCAGGAATATCGCCCCAACGATACCGCTTAGAGGGAGCAGTTGACGGTGGTCGGGGCCGAAAACCAGCCGGACTGCGTGCGGTACGAGCAGACCTACAAATCCTATCAATCCGCTTAAACTGACTGCGACGGCTGTTATGGCCGCTGCAATTGCAAAGGCTATTAGCTGAGTTCTGGCGATGTTTACGCCCATACTTCTGGCATCTTCCTCACCGAAGCTAAGAGCGTTTAGCTGTGGACTTATGTAGAATAACGCTAATATCCCTCCGATTACACATCCTGTTCCCAACCATACCACAAGAAAACTTTCCTCCGTTATATTTCCCATAAGCCAGAATATTGTTGAATATACTTGTTGGCTTTTTGCGATTGATGTAAGGAACATAATAACCGCCGAAAAGAAGGCGTTTACCACAACTCCCGCGAGCAGCAGGCCGGTTACGTGAAACTTACCCGTCAGGCGGCCGATGAACCATACAAGCCAAACTGTCCCTAATGCCCCTGCGAATGCGAAAAATGCTATCGGTGAGCGTCCCCAAATCCAGTCCAGACCGCTGATAACTGCGACAATTACTCCTAAGCCTGCTCCGCTCGATATTCCCAATATATATGGATCGGCAAGGGGATTACGCAAAAGTGCCTGGAAAACCACCCCCGAGCATGCCAGCGCTGCACCGACAAGACAAGCGAGAATAATTCGAGGAAGCCTGACCTTCACGAATATTTCATAGTCTGGATTTGCGGATTCCTGTGTGCCTGCTCCGCTGAATAGTGCTTTGAGGGAAATACTCTCGGTGCCTATCAATGAGCAGGCGAGCATTACTACTGCGAGCACAGCAAGTGCCGATACAGTCCTTATGAATAACTTTTTTGGTGTCAGCAATTCCTTCATTGCTTCAATTCTCAAAAAGCTTAGGCCTTAAACATCTGGCGATAGTTTCGATTCCTTCATACAGTCTTGGGCTAAGCCGCGAGACAATATCACCTTTTATTATGTAAATCCGCTTGTTGGCCACTGCTGGTACGTTTTCAAACTTACTCCAATATTGCAGCGCTCTGTTCTGTTGGGCACTCAGGTCTTTTTGCTGCATCGATGGTTCGATGATGACATCTGCGCCGCAAACGATGACCTGCTCAGCTCCGATTGGAGGGTATTTATGTAATGTTGGGCCAATAGCGTTTTCGCCGCCAGCCAATTCAATCATCTCATTCACAAACGTATCGCGTCCGGCCACTCGCAACGGCTCTCTCTGGACGACCCAGAGCACCCTGACTTTATCCTCCGGGCCAACCAAAGCCGAGAGTTTGTCCAATTTGTCCCTGATGTTCGTAACCAGCTCATTTGCTTCGAGCTTTTTGCCGGTGGCTTCGCCGATTGTCTCTACGACCTCAAAAAGGTCATTTACCTTTTCAATGTTCACTGTCAGGCAGTTATAGTTGATACGTTTGAGCCGCTCAGCAAGGTTTTTCTGCTGTTCGAATCCAAGTGTAACTATCAGGTCGGGTCTGGCCGCTATTATTGCTTCGATGTTCGGCTGCCAGAATGTACCGGCCTTTGGCTTTTTTGTCGCTGCCGGAGGATAATCACTGTGAAGCGTAACTCGCACTATTTCTTTCTCCAGTCCGAGCGCAAAAAGAATTTCCGTGAGATTTGGAGCTAAAGATACAATTCTGTTGGCCCTCGTCGGCAGGGGGGTATCGCCACAGTCTTGCCTCTGCTGGAGATCGAATATGGCAAATCCTGCGGCACTCCAGCATGTGATTATTAATAGTAGCCACCACCACTTATTCATCAGGTCCTCTTGAATTGTTTTTCCAAATCACTTATTGAAAATTTTATCGTGGTAGGCCTGCCATGTGGACAGCGGCTTGCGGACTCGGCGTTTACTTTATCCCGGAGTAGTTGTTCTATTTCACTGTCCGTTAGTTTTTTGCCGGCCTTGATAGCCGCCTTGCACGCTGCCATATTCAAAATCTCATCGAGTAGCCTTTCGCCGTCAAGGTTTATGTCCTTACGGCCGAGCAGGTCGATTAAATCCTGGACAAAATCAAGTGGATCGGCCTTGGTCAATAAAGTCGGAAAGGCCTGGATGGCCATGGCCCTGGGACCGAACGGTACAAGCTCAATTCCTAACTTTTCGAGCAGTTCGGCATTGGTGTTAAGCAAATCAGCGTCAGAAGGGGTAACATCGAAGCTTTCGGGTATCAGCAGTTTCTGCGATTCGAGTTTGCTTTTTCCTATTCGCTTGCATAAATCTTCGTATATTATCCGCTCATGCAGTGCATGCTGGTCGATAATTACGAATCCCTCATCGGTCTGCACGACAATGAAACTGTCGTGTATTTGCATGAATTTTCTTTGTTCCGAGCGAATCTCCTGCATCGGCTGGCTCGTTTGAGCAAAAGCCGTACTCATAGCAGGGCCGGTGTGGCTTTCGGGTGTCTGTCTTGTAGAAGGGCGCAGCGCTACGATTTGCTGTTTTGGTTTATAGCTGAATTGTTGTTGGGTTTGAGCCGGTCTGTGCTTTTTGAAAAATTCAGCCATCGCATCGGAAATTGCCTCGCTTCTATGGCCCGGAGTGCCGATTCCCTGCATTTTGTGCGAACCACTTGCAGTTGGCAGTACTGCATGGGTTTGCAGGTCTGTGCCTAAAAGCTTTTCCCGAAGACAGCCAAGGATTTGCGAATGAACCAGATTGGAGTTGTAAAAACGCACTTCGCTCTTGGTCGGATGTACGTTCACGTCATAGTCTTCGTATGGCATTTGGATAAACAGAAAAACGACAGGGAATCTGTTCGGTTCCAGAAGGCCGCGATATGCCTCTTTGATTGCATGCGAGATGAATTTGTCGCGGATGAATCGGCTGTTTAGAAATACATATTGAAACTTCTTGCTTGTTCTTGAAATGCTCGGTTTGCCCATCAAGGCAAGGATATGTAAACTTTTTTCATTACTTTCGGCCTTAATCAGATTTTCAGAAATCCCGCTCGAAGGTATTGGGGATAGTTCCGCTATGCGCTGGTGAAGATGGTCTTTATCTGAAAGCCTGTAAAGCTCTCTGCCGTTATGTATCAGCGTCAATTCCAGACTATCATTTGCTAATGCGATGCGTTTGAATTGTTCAGCGATGTGCCCCATTTCGGTGTTAGCTGTTCTTAAGAATTTTCGCCGGGCGGGTAGTTTATAGAAAATGTCTCTGACCTGGATTGTTGTGCCGTAATCTGCGCTGGCAGGGCTGATGCCGCTTTTGCTGCCGCAATCGATCTCGATGCAGTTGGCACCGGTTTGGCTCTTTGTTCTGCTCGTGCACTTTACTTGGGAGATCGAAGCGATACTTGCCAATGCCTCACCTCTAAAGCCAAGTGTCGAGATACCCTGCAAGTCTGAGCTGGTTTTGATTTTACTCGTGGCGTGAGGCTCAAATGCCATAGCCAGGTCTTCTCCGTCCATTCCGCAGCCGTTATCTGTAATCGATATGAGTTTTCGGCCTCCGTCTTCGATGGACACCGTTATTTTTGTTGCCCCCGAATCGATACTGTTTTCCATCAGTTCCTTGACCACACTGGCAGGCCGTTCAATGACCTCACCGGCTGCAATCATATTAATCATATTATGGTCAAGGACAACTATCCGCCCCATAGTTTTTCACCATTAGTTTAGCCAGCACTTGTAAATTCTATTTTCGTTTGTAACGGTCCTTTTCATTAAAAACAGTAAGATCAGTGTAACCTGCATAAATCTTCGCTGAATGTTTTGAACCCTTTGGGACAACAAAACTGTCGCCTTTGGTATAACTTTGTTTGACTCCATCTATTGTTAGATTTATCTTGCCTTCCATAACTACACTCCAGTGGCTTTCGTGGGTGTGTTCTGGAACTTCAGCATCCTCATCACACTTCATAAAGAGGATTTGGTGGTTGTCTGATTGCAAAATATATCCCTTTAATCCGTCAATTGGAATATCTGCCTCAGGTAGTGCCCTTATCATCTCTGGAAATAATTCTGGCATGATATATCCCCTTTCCTCATCAACTTTCCGATCGCTTTGACTGCTACCTTTCAAGTAAGCTTTTACCTGTCATTTCTTCAGGTTGCGCCAGTTGCATCATCTCCAGCATGGTAGGTCCTATGTCGGCTAATCTGCCGCCTTCGCGGAGTTTGCTGTTTTTATGGCGTTCGTCGAATATGACCAACGGCACATCGCCAATAGTGTGAGCGGTATGCGGATTGTCCGGGCTGCCATCTATCATTTTTTCGAAATTGCCGTGGTCGGCTGTGATTATTGCCGTTCCGCCCAGGGCCTTGACCTTATCTAATATCCTGCCCACGCACTCATCTACTGCTTCCCCCGCCTTTATCGCGGCGGATAATATGCCGGTATGGCCTACCATATCCGGATTGGCAAAATTTATAACCATCACATCGTATTTATCCGAATCAAGCCGTTCCAATACAACCTCGGTAACCTCGTAAGCACTCATTTCAGGTTTTAAGTCGTATGTTCGAACTCGCGGCGAAGGGACAATTTGCCTGTCTTCGCCTGGAAACGGTTTTTCGGTGTAGTCGTTGAAAAAGAAGGTAACGTGAGCGTATTTTTCCGTCTCGGCACAGCGAAATTGCTTCAGACCCAGGGAATTCCAGTACGCCCCTAATATGTTTTTCATCTTCGACAGCTTTGGAAATGCCACCTTCGCAGGTATCGTGGCGTCGTATTCGGTCATACAGACGAAATATATGTCCGCCTTGGTTGTCCTGACGAATTCTTTAAAGTTTGGATCAACAAATGCCCGTGTAATTTCGCGGGGCCTGTCGCCGCGGAAGTTGAAGAATATTACACCGTCGCCATCATTGATGGTGGCCATCGCTTCATTGTCTTCATTGACAATGCATGTCGGCTCGATAAATTCATCGGTTACTTCTTTTTCATAACTTTTTGCAACCGCCTCTGCAGGATTGGCAGCTTTGATACCCTTGCCTATCCTCATACATTCGTAAGCTTGTTGAATGCGGTCCCACCGGCTGTCACGATCCATCGAATAAAACCTGCCCATAACGGTTGCGATTTTGCCTACGCCAATTTCCCGGACCTTTTTTTCAATTTCGTCTATATATCCAGCTCCGCTGTCCGGCGGTGAATCGCGTCCATCGGTAAAAGCGTGGATAAAAATATCCTTTATGTCATTTCTTTTAGCCAGTTCAAGCAGGCCGTACAGGTGGTCCAGCCGTGAGTGCACCCCGATATCACTGCACAGGCCCATAATGTGCATTTTGCTGTTATTATTTTTTACAAATTTTATTAAATTGTGGAATTCTTCATTCTTGAAAAAAGAACCGTCGACAATAGTGTGACTTATTCTTACGGATTCCTGCGGGACGATTCTGCCGCCGCCGATATTTTGATGTCCTACTTCACTGTTGCCCATCGTACCGTCCGGCAGCCCCACATCCTCGCCGCTGGTATGGATAAGACAGTTTGGATACTCCGCCATCAGCATATCATCTACAGGTGTATTTGCGCACTTGATTGAGTTATATTCATCTTCATCCGGGTTTGGATTGTAACCCCATCCGTCACGAATGATTAGTACGAACGGCTTATTTTTCAAAGTTACTTTTTGTTTTGCCATAAAAAAACAACCTTTCAATCAATAACAACAAAGACGAGGCATAGCCTCGTCCTCATCATCGAGTTCATCTGAATTAAGTTTATATGATATGAAGCTCACCATGATATGTCAAACATTTAGATAAAACGCTTCAAATGCAGGATTTGGCAGGATCCGGTTATTTGCCTTTTTGGTTATTCCAGAGCAGAATCTGAAGACGCTGAGAAAATGCATAGCCGGTTTGTTTACACATTTCAGCTGCCATTAGTGATTTGGCTAAAAGTTCATCTCTTGTTGCCGCCTGCGGCATCAGCATGACCTTTTCCGGATTGACGTCACCTATTTTCTCGATAGTTTGCCGGATTTCAGGCAAATCATCTTGTGAATCTACGACAAACTTAAGTTGATATTCGTAATTATCAATCAACTCTTGCAGAACGGCAATATCCAGCCTTGAATCCTTATGCCCAGCAGATGCTTGTGCGTCATCGGGAACAGAGTTGCTCAATTTCGGACTGATACTCATCAAATCACAGGGCATGTCCGGGATATATGCGATTCCTGCGGTTTCAATTGTAATGTGTTTGCCGGCGGTCTTCAACTGGCGAACTAACTGCGGCAGGTCTGGATTTATCATCGGTTCGCCGCCGGTTATTACAATAAACTTACAAGGCCATTGTTGTTCTGGGGACTCCTTACAGAGAACAGTTTTGACTATATCACTGATATTATAATCTTCTCCTGCTCTTTGGTCCCAGGCGTATTTTGTATCACACCACCTGCATTGCAAGGGACAACCGGCAAGACGCACGAACACGCTGGGCACACCGGTCAGAAAACCTTCGCCCTGCAAAGAATAAAATATCTCGTTTATTACCATTGTTTTCATGTCCCGATGTCGTCAATCGGGATTTGATATTCAATTGGGTCATTAAGGCCAGCTTCGGCAAAGCCTTTCAATCTTAATCTGCACGAGTCACATCTGCCGCAGCTTCTGCCTTGTTGGTCGGGGTCATAACAGCTGTGCGTCATAGCAAAATCGACGCCGAGTTTTGTTCCGGTACGGATGATTTCGGCCTTTGTCATATTTATAATCGGTGTATGAATATGGTATCGACCTCTATTCTCGACTGCGGCTGCTGTGGCAAGGTTGGCGGTTTTTTCAAAGGCGGCTATAAATTCACCACGGCAATCGGGATAGCCGCTGTAATCAGTTACATTGACTCCGATAAAGATATCAAATGCACCCAATACCTCTGCCCAGGCAAGTGCATAACTTAAGAATATCGTATTTCGGGCAGGCACATAAGTCAGCGGAATTTGGTCATGTTTACCTAAATCAGCCCTGTCCTTTGGTACTTCAATCTCCGAATCAGTCAGGGCTGAGTCGCCGAACTGAGCTAAATCAATGTCGATTATCCGATGCTCAGCAGTTGCCGTCGAGCCGGCGATTTTTTTCGCTGTCTCAATTTCCCGCTCATGTCGCTGGCCATAGCGAAAACTCAGGGCATAGCACTCGAAACCTTCATCGATTGCTATAGCCAAAGTTGTCGCTGAATCAAGGCCGCCGCTTAGCAATATTACCCCTTTTTTGTCTGCCACCGATTATTCTCCGCCTAAATAGTGTCGTATTTCATTCAACGTCCTTTTTTTACATTCTGGAAGCTTTCGCAATGAAAGATTGAGTTCAAGAAAGCACATGAACAATAGGATTTTACCGATTTGACCGAATGCTGTCAAAAAGCAAAAAACAGGTGTTTTTTGTAAGCGTTCCGGCGTGAAGCTTTTTTTTCTCTCTAACATAGATTATTACTTGTCATGAGCAGCTCGTTTGATTATATTATCGATGATTGGATTAGTAAGAGGGATCAAATAGTGAGCGAACTGGTAGAAATAGAAATATTCGATAATCCCCGCTCTGAGCGGGACTATTGTATAACAATCAGATGCCCGGAGTTTACCAGCCTCTGCCCAAAAACAGGCCAGCCGGATTTCGGTGAAATTGTTATCGAATATTGTCCCGAGAAGTCCTGCATCGAGCTGAAGAGCCTAAAATTCTATATGCAAAGCTACCGCAATAAGGGTATTTTTTACGAGTCTCTGACAAATGATATATTAGACGATTTGAAGGGTATATGTAAGCCGCGCTGGATGAAGGTCACCTCTCGATTTACACCTCGCGGGGGAATAACTACCGAAGTTGTTGCGGAATATAAATCGAAGAAATAAGCAGCTTAATCTTGCTGACTTCTTTGAAACTAGTTAATACGAATAGCAAGGGGACAGCAGTCAGCTAACGCAATTAAGAGGTGCTAAAATGGCGATAATATTTCACTGTGATTATTGTGGTAAAAAGATAGAAGCCGCTGATAGTGCCGGCGGTAAATGGGGCAAATGTCCGGCGTGCCATAATAAGCTGTATGTTCCAGCTTCGGAATCCGATGAAGAGTTGAAACTCGCGCCAGTAGATGAGACCGATTTGGAAAGAGAAAAAAGACTAATAGACGAGACCAACAGGCTCACACTAGACATATTAAAGGAAAGAGAGAGTCCCAAAGGAGCCGCTGAATCGGATACACCTGTTGAAGTAGCCGCACCTGGATTTGAGATTAGCCAGGTAGAGCTGAAGCAATATATCATTAAATATCTGCATCTTATGGCTGATAGTGAATTGTATGAAGCCCAGAAAGTAGCGGCCCTTATAATGCCCAAAGATGCACGTGCTGTGAAAATTCTCGACAAAATGGCCGGTAGCGGTATGCCGGAGCCTGAGTTAGCTGGTATTTCCCAGCTTGTGCTTTCCGGCTTGATCAAGTCTCTGAGAGATGAAATAAGCTGATTTTTTAGAGAAAACTTTCAAAGCTGGCCGAAATGGTCCCAAAAAATACCTTCAATTTGCAAATCGGAGCCGTTTTTTTCGGTCTGCAAAAAAATACCCCGCCTTAGATTTCCTCCCGGTTTGGTCATGCTGAAATTGTTTCCTATATTTTACTTGGAAACAGTAATAACGACCTGAGTGAACCCCTTAACAACATGGAAGGAAACTTATAATGGTTAATGAGACAACCGCGGTGCACGTTACTCACGAGACGATAGGGAAAGTTGGCGGTATAGGTGCCGTCCTGCATGGCTTTTTCACCAGCAAATCTTATCTTGAATCATTTGACAGGTCAATCCTTATCGGACCATTGTTCACCACTGAAGGCTCTGTATCAGAGCGGCTTGGTGATGATGGCGAAGTATTGTATTCTTCTATTGATCGATATTCTAATACCGAATATGCTCCGGCCTTTCATGAGATCGAACAATATTATAATGTAGGTATTGTTTATGGAAGGCGATTATTTGTTGATAAAGAGACGGGTATAAAAAGCTCACCTGAGGTGGTGCTGGTTGATGTAAGATTTATATTTAAGCATGTCATTAACGAATTCAAAAGACGTTTGTTCGAGGAGTTCGGCATTCAAAGCCATTTACATGAACACCTGTGGGAATATGAACAATATGTCAGATTGGCGCCTGTGGCAATTGATGTGCTCAAAGTGATAGAAGCCGCTAAGGATTCGACGGTTGTTTTTTCACACGAGTTTATGGGAATGCCAACGGCATTGGCGGCTGTTCTCGAATCTTCCTGTAATTTCAAGACGGTTTTTTATGCTCATGAAGTGGCCACAATGCGACGCATTGTAGAAGAGCATCAAGGACACGATACAATGTTCTATAATGCTATGAAACAGGCTCATAAGAATGGGCTTTTCGTCAACGATGTGTTTGGCGACCAGAGTACTTATTTCAAACATGCTCTTGTGGAAGCATCGAAACATTGCGACCATATATATGCGGTGGGCGATTATGTGGTGGATGAATTGCGGTTCCTTGCGCCCCAGTTCGAGGATGCTAGCATAAATATAGTTTATAATGGTATCCCGGCATATAAAATCAGTGTTCAGGAAAAGCTTGCCTCGAAGGAGAAGCTCCAACGGTATTGTGAAAATCTCTTGGGCTATAAGCCGGATTTTATCTTCACACATGTTACAAGATTGGTCAAAAGCAAGGGAATGTGGCGTGATTTGCGTGTGCTCGAACATGTAGAAAAAAAATTCAAAACGCAGGGAAAAACAGCAGTATTACTCGTCCTTTCGACCGAAGTATCACGGCGCCGCAGCAGTGATATCTACAAGATGGAATCGACATATAATTGGCCTGTGGCTCACCGTGAGGGCTGGCCGGACCTGTCAGGCGGTGAGGCTGATTACTATACCGCAGTACAGGAATTCAACACCAGAAGCAGCAATATAAAAATTATTTTCATCAATCAGTTCGGTTTTGCGCCGGAAAGATGCGGCAAAAGGATGCCGGCAAATATGGAATTTATGGATATCCGCAAAGGCAGCGATGTCGAATTTGGCCAGAGCATTTATGAGCCCTTTGGCATAGCTCAGCTCGAACCCCTGACTTTCGGTGGAATATGCGTATTTAGTAGCGTTTGCGGGTGTTTGGGATTCCTGCGGGACACGACAGGAGGAGCAGATGTTAAGAATGCTATCGTCGCGGATTATACGAACCTGACTACCCGCGGGTATACCGAAATCGAGGACATACTGCAGATTGAACGGTCTGTGCGAGATCGGACAGAAGCGGCCGAAAGCGAAAGAGTTGCGATGAAAATATGCTCACGTCTGCCCAGGAACGAGGCCGAGGTTGAAAGTTTGATTCAAGCAGGCTACGAGCTTGCGAAGAATATGGACTGGGACACAGTAGTGAAAAAATATCTGCTGAGCGGCCTGCAGTCAGTCTGTAAAGCGACTGAAGAAATTAAAGTGCCGGACGAACTGCACATATCGTAATTCATTTCTCACATTCTGCTTTGCTTTACTTGCTTTGAGTCTTTCCGCTTGACTGCTCGAAACAGGGCGGTTAGACTGTCTTCTGTGGGTAAAATTGCGGAAAAACCGGTTATTGGCATTTTAGGTGGTATCGGCTCAGGCAAGAGTACAATTGCTGCTGAGTTTGCCAAATTAGGCTGTAAGGTTATTGACGCCGACAAAATTGCTCATGAGTTGCTTGAAGAACCTCCTGTCAGAAAAAAAGTGGTGAGCCTTTTTGGACAGGCTGTTTTGGATTCTTCGGGGAAAATTGACCGTCGGAAAATAGCTGAGGTTGTCTTTGCTGATGATCGTATGCTCGCATCACTTAACAGGATAATTCATCCTCTTGTACTGAAGCGAACTCAGGAGCTTATTGAGCAATATAGGAGACAAAATCAAGTCAAAGCAATCGTCCTGGATATGCCGTTGTTGGTGGAAGTTGGGTGGCACAAGAGGTGCGACAAGCTTATTTTTGTCGATTGTGAACAAAAAATAAGGCAGGAAAGAGCGGAAAAAATGGGTTTTGACAAAAAACAGATCAAAATTAGAGAAAATTTTCAGATTTCTCTGGACAACAAGGCAAGCCTCGCCGATAATACCATTGAAAACAATTCTGACTTCTCGGCAATAGCCAAACAAGTCACTGGAATTTTCTCTTACATTGTGGATAATGGGTAAGTGGGATTTAATGTAAAACACCCATATTAGAGTTACCCATTTTTAATATATAGGTTTTATTTCAACTGTTCGAAATTCAAATCTTATTTAATTCCTACGTTCGCATCCTTGAGCTTTCTTGCGAAAGCGAGAATGACGGTTATGCGAGTGCAGGTGGGAACCCCGGGGAAATCGGGACTTTAGAATCGTATCCCTGCTATCCGATTTTACGGATATGAGCTTTGTGGAGCACGATTAAAGTTTTATAATTGTAAAAGGAGTAATGATGGCTAAGGCTGTAACGAAAACAGGCAAAAAACGCAAAAGCGCAAAAAAGAAGAAGATTGTTCCCGAAGAACAAGCTGTTACCCAGCAACAAGAGAAGGCACTCGACTCAGCAGAGCCCGAGACCGGAGCCGAACAGGCAGAGGATAACCAGGCTGTAGCTACGTCCCAGGAAACTGCGCCTGTCGATACCGAAGAAGAAGCCAGGAAAGCCAAAGAAGCTGAGGATGAATCCACCCATGATAAATATGAGCGGATTAAGAAAGGCAATTTGTATCTGACGGATTTGCAGAAGCTGACTGTTGGCGAGCTGCATGATATGGCTAAAAATGATAAGCTCACGGAATACAGTGCCCTTAAGAAGCAGGATTTGATTTTCAGGATTCTCAAGGAACGTATTCGCCAGAACGGGCTAATGTACGGCGAAGGCGTACTCGAAGTGCTGCCGGACGGTTACGGATTTCTGCGAAATACCGATTACAATTACCTGTCATCGTCGGACGACATCTATGTTTCACCATCTCAAATCAGGCGTTTTGGCCTGCGGACAGGAAACATCGTATCAGGTCAAATCAGGCCACCAAAGGATTCGGAAAAGTATTTTGCTCTTTTGCGCGTTGAAGCGATTAACTATGAAGACCCGGACAACCTTGCCGAAAAGATAGTATTCAGCGATTTGACGCCGTTACATCCCGAAGACCGTTTCATACTTGAGACTTCAGGGGATGAATTAAATATGCGGATAATTGATTTGGTAACACCGGTAGGCAAAGGACAGCGTGGTCTGTTAGTTGCTCCGCCGCGGACCGGCAAAACAATTCTGCTGCAAAAAATTGCAAATGCGCTGAGTACAAATCATCCCGAAGTCAGGCTGATAGTGTTGTTGATTGACGAACGGCCTGAAGAAGTTACGGAAATGAAGCGGAAAACCGCTGAGGATGTTGAGGTCATAAGTTCGACTTTTGACGAGCCGGCTTCACGCCACTGTCAGGTTGCAGAGGTCGTAATAGAAAAGGCAAAGCGGCTCGTCGAATACGGTGAAGATGTGGTAATACTGCTGGACTCGATAACACGCCTTGCTCGTGCTTATAATACAGAGATGCCTCACTCCGGCAGAATCCTGAGCGGTGGTGTTGATGCCGGAGCAATGCAGATGCCTAAGAAGTTTTTTGGTGCAGCAAGAAATATAGAAGAAGGTGGTTCTCTGACTATTTTCGCAACTGCATTAATCGACACAGGCTCGAAAATGGACGAGGTTATCTTCGAAGAGTTCAAAGCGACCGGGAATATGGAATTGCACCTCGACAGGCGTCTTGTTGACAGAAGGACCTGGCCGGCTATCGACATCAGCCGAAGCGGTACCAGACGGGAAGAGCTGCTCCTTGACCCGAAAGAGCTCCAGCTCGTGTATCGGCTGCGAAGGGTCATGAGTGAATTGAACCCTGTCGAAGCGATTGAGCTGCTCAAGGCCAGACTTATCAAGACAAAAAGCAATGCAGAGTTCCTGATGACAATGAACCTCGATTAAACTCCAATAAAAGCAAAAAATCACATGTCGTAAAAGCATGCGAAAATGCCAGAGTTGAGCTTAATTGTTCACTTTACATTTTCGTTTGCTTTTATTAGGATAATATTCCGGCCAATGTGTTGCGCCGGATTTTTTTATAGGTGATTATCGAAACCGGATATGTTATGGACGAACAACTCTCGAAAGTTTACGAACCGAAAACAATAGAGCGGCAGGCGAGTGAATTATGGTCTTCGAATTCGTATTTTCATGCGAATCTGTCGAGTGTCGGCAAAGACCGCAAGGCCTATACAATTGTAATCCCGCCGCCTAATGTTACGGCGCCGCTGCATCTTGGCCACGCATTGAATAATACCCTGCAGGACGTCCTGATTCGTTTCCGCCGAATGCAGAATTACAACACCCTCTGGATGCCCGGTACCGACCATGCCGGTATCGCTACGCAAACAGTTGTCGAAAAGCGAATCCTCTCGGAAGAGGGGAAGCGGCGAACCGACTTCGAGCGTCAGGAGTTTGTTGGACGTGTTCAGGCCTGGAAAGATGAATATGAGGCCTGCATTATTAACCAGTTGAAAGCTATGGGGTGCTCCTGTGACTGGCAGCGAATTAGATTTACGATGGATGAAGTTTGTGCCAAAGCCGTTCGCGCTGCATTTTTCAAACTCTTCAAAGACGGGCTGATTTACCGGGGAAAAAGACTGGTCAACTGGGACCCCGCCACCCAGACGGTATTGGCCGATGATGAAGTCGAGCACGAGCTGGTACAGGGGCATTTCTGGTATTTAAGGTATCCTCTTATCGAGCCGGTTGACGCCGCTGGCCAGCGGATTGAATATGTTACTGTCGCTACTACCCGCCCGGAGACAATGCTTGGCGACACCGCTGTTGCGATGAATCCGGCTGATAAACGCGCCAAATTGCTTATAGGTAAAAAAGTTCGCCTTCCGATTGTAGGCCGCATCATCCCCATTATCGCCGATGAGCACGTTGTGTTGCCAAACCCCGACAGTGATGATGAAAAGGCGCGGTTTTCCACCGGCTTTTTGAAAGTTACACCGGCCCACGACCCGGATGACTGGGAAATCGGCCAAAGACACGAACTGGAAATAATCAATGTTATGGCGCCAGATGGCTCGATTAGCGATAAGTACGGCTGGGAGGATGCCGGTGAACCCGAAGCACAAAATTTACTCGATATGGATCGTTTCGAGGCACGTGAGGCTATCGTAGAATGGTTCCGGCAGGAAAAACTTCTCGAAGATGTTCGCGAATACTCCCACGAAGTCGGGCACAGCTATCGCAGCCATGTACCCATCGAGCCGTATCTCTCCGACCAGTGGTATATTGCTGTCAAAGAACCGATCGAACACCTAAAAGAAAAATTTGGCGAAGGTTTGATTGACCGAACCGATGTGCCGGTAAACTCCTTAGCAGGCCTGGCCTTAAAACCATTACTTGACGACCGGCTGCGATTCATCCCCGACCGCTACGCCAAAACCTACCAGGCCTGGCTGGAGAACCTCCGCGACTGGCCCATCAGCCGGCAGCTCTGGTGGGGACACCGTATTCCGATATGGTCTAAATGTGGAGAGAGAAGCCGATTAGAAAGCGAACTTTCAAAACTTTCTGATAAGGTGCATTCGGTTACAATGGATTCAGAAGAAGGCGCAATAGCATACATTTCTGTTGGACCTGGAAACGAGGATATTGAAAAACAACTCGAAACTGACGGCTGGACGCGGGACCCTGACGTTCTCGATACATGGTTTTCCTCGGCGCTTTGGCCTTTCAGTACGATGGGCTGGCCGGATGATACGCCTGAGCTGAAAACATTTTATCCGGGCGATGTCCTTTGTACCGCACGCGAAATTATTACATTGTGGGTTTCGCGGATGCTAATGATGGGCCAATACTGCCGGGGTGATATTCCGTTCAGCGATGTTTATATACATGCGATGATACAGGATGGGCAGGGGCGTAAAATGTCCAAGAGTCTGGGCAACGGCATAGATCCATTGGTAGCTATCGACAGTCACGGCGCCGACGCGATGCGTTTTACCTTGGCTACTATGACCACGGATACGCAGGATATTCGGATGCCGGTCGAGCCAATGACGCTGCCCGACGGCCGCCAGGTCAACACTTCTCCGAAGTTCGACATTGGCAGAAACTTCTGTAACAAGCTCTGGAACGCCTCGCGTTTTGCCATGATGAATCTCGAAGGGCTTAATCCTGACGAATTCGATCCTGACCAAATGGGTATTACCGACCGCTGGATTCTTTCCCGTCTGGCTAAAACTGTTTCTGATGTCACGGAGTCTCTGAATAAATTTAAGTATAGTGAGCCTCTGGCTGGCCTTTACAGATTTTTCTGGAACGATTTTTGTGACTGGTATCTGGAGTGGGCCAAGCCGAGAATGCTGGATGAGCGGAAAAAGCCGATTGCTCAAAATGTTTTAGCTTATGTGCTGGACCAGACCCTGCGCCTGTTGCATCCCTTTGTGCCGTTTATCACCGAGGGAATATTCCAGAAGCTAAACGAAATCGCACCGATAAGAAAACTCGGAGATTTAGCTGATGCTCAAGAGGCAAAAGCGTTAGTTGTTGCCCACTGGCCGGATGAATTGAGTTCCATGTTAGATACTGAAGCGGAAGAACAAATTGCAACTGCCCAAACCGTGATTCGGGCGATAAGGGACATTAGGAATAAATACAACAAGCAGCCGAGTGAAAAATTAGTGGCTTCAGCAAACTCACCACAGGAAATAGCCGATGTCCTAAACTCAAATAGTGGACTCATCTGTCAGTTGGCAGGCTTAAAAGAATTTAATGCGTCACATACAAGCGAAAAGCCCTCAAATGCAGCAGCGATGATTGTTGATCAGATGCAAATCTATCTCCATGAAGCAATAGACGTAAAAGCTGAAAAGCAGCGGCTCGAAAAACAAAAACAGCAAATCGAAAAGGCCAAAAAGGTCCCCGAAGCTAAGCTGTCCAATGAAAATTTCATTACCAAAGCCAAGCCGGAAGTTGTGGCTCAGGCTCGCAGCAGGCTGGCCGAGTTGTCCGAACAGTTAAAAAACGTTGAAAAACACCTTTCGGAATTAGAAAATAGTGAATGAGCAGATGCGTAAAGGAAAAGCCCCGAAGGCCCACATACTTATGAACTCATATACGCATTTACGCATATAATTAGTAAAGGCGGTGCAAAAATGGAAATGGAAGCCGAACTCTCGCGTATAATCATTAACGAAATGTCAGACCAGCAGGTGATTGTCATAAAAGAGCGTCACGGCACTCGGAGTTTCCCCATCGTTATTGGCATAGTCGAGATTTTTGCGATCGACCGCCGCTTAAAGGGCATCGAACCTCCGCGTCCGATGACTCATGATTTATTGGCCAATGTAATTGAAAATCTCGGCGCAGAAATAGAAAAAATAGTTATAAACGACCTGCGCAGCCACGTCTTTTTTGCCAAAATTCATTTGAGTGTTAACGGCCGATCCATTGAAATTGATTCCAGGCCTTCGGATGCGATTGCTTTATGTGCTGCTACGAAAGCCCCTATTTACGTTGCTGAGCATGTTTTTGAGAAGGCTTCTCAGTGAGGAAAGTCGAAACAATCAGCAGCCCAACTCCGATGCAAAGCAGGCTGTCTGCGACGTTGAAAGTCGGCCAATGCTTATCGCGGTAATAGACATCGATAAAATCGCGCACCAGCCCGTCGTTAAAAATCCTGTCGTAAAGATTGCCGCAGATACCGCCTGTGAATAGGCCCAGGGCAATATGGATCGACCTGTATTGTGTTCCGCTAAAAAGAAAAACTCCGAATACTACCAGCAGAGCAACAACCGATATTGCTGTCAGAAGATAAGCTTTACCGGAGAATGTGCTGAAAGCGGCTCCGTCGTTTAATGCAATTATAAATCGCAATAATCCATCGATAATTGAGACATTGTGAGATTGCTCTCGGCCTAACCAGTCGAAGACCGCCTTTTTACTCCATACGTCCAGCAACAATCCTCCCATCGCTAATGACCAGAAAATAAGGTGTGCCTTCAAATCCGGCATCACGCCGGACAAGGGTTTCACAGGAGCCTGCTCCGGTCTCTGCTGGGCACTGCTTTCTTCTGTCTCGGTCTCTGTCATAATCGGCCTTATGTGTATTTGAATTACTTATTCTCTTTTACTTTGAATATTTTTCAATTGAGGCAAGATTATATCACAGTAATCACTTTCGTCAAAAGCTTTTAGTAACTTAAGGAGTTAAGGTATCTGGAGAGATTTTTCAAATCTGTAAATTGAGAATTGACAATCGGCAATCAATAATCGATAATCAATTATCATTAATCATTTAGTGAGCCCGGGTGGCGGAATAGGCAGACGCGCTAGCTTGAGGGGCTAGTGACCTTAGGGTTGTGCTGGTTCGACTCCAGTCCCGGGCATTGGTTTAACTCAGCGGAAGCTGAGTTGAACCACCCTGAGCAAGTGACGAGTGAATCCCTGAGCTTGTCGAAGGGATAAGCGAGAAACGCGCCGAAGGGTCTGCAACGGAATTAATCAAGGTCAATCCATTATGTGGTATCTATACATAACCAGCAATAGTAATGGTCGTTTTTACACAGGGATTACAACGAATCTCGAAAGGCGATTTCAGGAACACCGCCAGGGCAAGGGCGGACGTTACACATCTCGCAACAGACCGCTAAAGTTGCTTTACTTTGAGTCATTTCCCGACAGGAAAAAAGCTCAGGCCAGAGAAGGCCAGATAAAACGTTGGAGCAGAAATAAAAAGAAAGCGTTGATAGAAGGCGATATTGATAAATTACATAAATTAAGCGTTTCAAGAGACCATCTGCCATAGCATAAATTTACTTTCCGATGTCAAGCCCTTGCCTATGACCTCCGGCCGAGGTTTTTTGTTTTGCCCTCAGAGCTCCCGTACAGCCTCGAAATCACTCTCGACCATTGCACTACTTGGTTACTCAGGAAAAGCCTCCGAAACCCGCCTCATAGGTATAGGTGTTGCTAAAGAATTTCAAGCCCCAAAAGTTAACTTCGGCGTATTAATGGTCGAAATACCGATAGGCTTAAAATCTTTTTGTTTTAAGGTCAGTAGGGAGATCAATTATGCGTTGTAAAGTGCAATGTTCAACAAAGAAACATTCAAAATGTTCGGACGGCGGATCTGTTCCTCAACGTTTTCCGGATAAGGGTCTATTGGCTTGTGATAGACAAAGGAACCTTTCGCTTGTTGAATTGAAAAAAAATGCCGACCAAGACGATCCGAACGTCCATTTTTATGTGGTAGCGACCATAAAATATCAAGATCAGAGATTTCTTCAATACGGAACCGGACCAAATTTTCAAGGGGATTTGATTACACTTTGTACTTGCAAGCACCTTATGCGTAGCTCAATGGATGTTTGCGAATGGAGGGGAAAATGGATTGCAGGCTTTACAAGTATAACGGAACATCAAAGGAAAAACTTCCTCGTCTATATGATGAAAGTTTCAGAAGCTTTTGAGTCCCACTACGATCTCTGGTTCAGCGAGTCCATTTCGTGTGAAGCAAAACGGGCTAAAGCTGCTCACTTGAACAGGTTTGGAGACATTTATGAACCTAAGTATAGAGGTACGCCTCGATTTGTAGCAAAAGGTTTCAAAAAGCCTTGTAAAAATCATAATCATGTTGATGGTTGGCCTACAGATATAAAATACGAAAAAGGTTACAGTAGACGTCCTGCGGCATTGCTTGTGGGTGACCAAAGGAAAAGCTTCTTATGGAATCACCCTAAAATTTGGTATCCACATCAACTTCCTCGTCAATGTAAGAAGCTTAAGTTCAATGAATTTTTAGATCGATTACGTGAATAAATCTGTTATTCAGTGATCATAAAGACCCTCAAGAATATTTCAATCCCTGTCAAAATTTTTCTTGCGCTGCCCGACGGGTATTGTTAAAATGTCCCAAGTTTGTCCCCGGATTCCTGTGGTATATTTTTATATTAGTAAAGAGGTGAAAAATGTCGAACGGTGAACCACAATCTTTACCTCAAGGCCGGATAATGTCAATTGATGCCCTGAGGGGCTTCGATATGTTCTGGATAATCGGCGGTGGTTTGATATTCCACAGTTTGCATGACGTATTTGATAATTCCACAACTGCCTGGATTAATACACAGCTTTCGCATGTAAAATGGGAAGGATTTCACTTTTATGACCTGATTTGGCCGTTATTTCTTTTTATTGTGGGAGTAGTACTGCCATTTTCTATTTCTCGTCGGCGCCAACAGGGTCAGGGCCTCTTAATGCTGCACCTGCACGTTCTAAAGCGAGCAGCGCTGCTTATCTTGTTGGGGCTAATATACCAGGGGGGGCTGGGGTTCAATTTTGCTGAGATGCGTTGGTCGGCGGTCTTGACGATGATTGGGATCAGCTATTTTATTGCCTCGATTATTGTGCTGAACACAAGTATCCGAACTCAAGCTATTATCACCGGCCTCATGTTATTAGGATATTGGGCTGCTTTGGCCTTAATACCAGCCCAGATAACAAGGGACGATATTGTTGTACACTTTGGAGCAGGCGATTATTCGATTCAGGGGAATCTTATTTCTTATCTGGATCTGGCGCTGATTCCGGGCAAGCATCCCTATGGAGGTGTCACTTTGGGGGTAGGTCCCTTCTTAACAATCAACGGAGCCGCCAATGTGCTGATCGGCTCGCTGACAGGTCACTGGATTCGCTCGAAGCGGCCGGGAAAACACATAGTATTGGGCATGGTAGCCGCAGGCATGGTAAGCTTGTTCGCAGGATTTATCTGGGGACAGTTCTTTCCCGTTATCAAGCTTATCTGGACCAGTTCGTTTGTTTTAATTGCGTGCGGATGGAGCTTATTGTTGCTGGCTTTATTCTACTGGGCTATTGATGTCAAGGGGTATAAGAAGTGGGCGTTTTTCTTTATCGTGATTGGAATGAATCCGATTACGATATACTTCCTGCAGAGTTTTGTGAACTTTAGCGGAATATCATCTTTTTTCCTTAAGGGCGTTTCCGAACACGTGGGCATAATCGGACCGCTAATTTTGCCGCTCGGTGTTTTGCTGGCAAAATGGCTGTCTCTGTGGTTTTTATACCGGCATAAAATATTCTTCAAGGTGTAAAGTAAGACGATACTATGTAAAAGATTGAAAGGAGTGGAAAATAGTGAACGGTGAACAACAATCTTTACCTAAAGGCAGGATAATGTCAATTGACGCACTTCGCGGTTTCGATATGTTCTGGATCATCGGCGGCGGGGCGATATTCCACAGTTTGCATGACATATCTGACAATTCCACAACTGCGTGGATAAACACACAGCTTACCCATGTAAAATGGGAAGGTTTTCGTTTTGAAGATTTGATTATGCCGCTGTTTATGTTCATTGTTGGCGTTGTGATGCCGTTTGCCCTCAACAAACGCCTTGAGCGGGGTGATAGCAAAAGCCGGCTGTATCGCCATATCATCATGCGATTTGTGATTTTGTTTGTCCTGGGTATGATTGCTCAGGGGCGGCTGCTTGAGTACGACCTGTCTCAATTGCGTATTTTCTCTAATACCCTGCAGGCAATTGCGGTGGGCTACTTAATCTCAGCGATAATAATACTCAATCTGAAGCTCACTTGGCAGCTAATAACGACAGGTGCTTTACTGTTATTGTTCTGGGCCTTGATGATGCTCGTTCCTGTGCCCGAGCATGGTGCGGGGGTATTGACACCTGAAGGAAATCTGGCGATTTATATCGACAGGCTTATTCTCGGAAGCTTCATCGATGGAACCGACCCGCCTTACACATGGATTCTAAGCGGCATGACATTTGCCTGTACGGTTATGCTTGGTGTATTCGCGGGGCACCTGTTGCGTTCTAAAAAAACCAATATCCAGAAAGTCCTCCTGCTTGCGGCAATGGGTGTTGGCTCACTGGTGCTAGGCTGGATATGGAATGGCTGGATGTGGATTTTTTCTTTTCCTATCATTAAGCACTTGTGGACGAGTTCCTTCGTCCTTTATTCGGCGGGATGGTGTTTCCTTCTGTTGGCGTTGTTCTATCTTATTATAGATGTTTGGGGTTTTAAAAAGTGGGCCTTTGGTTTTAAGGTAATCGGAATGAACGCAATTGCGGTGTATATGGTGACACGAGTGTTTAATTTCCGTAACATAGGGGACATTTTCGTCGGCGGTCTTGAAAAGTGGTGCGGTCCGTGGAACGGATTTATTCAGGCCGTGGCCGGCTTTGCGGTTGTCTGGCTGATACTGCTGTGGCTGTATCGCAAAAAGACATTTATCAAAATATAGAAAAACAAAAGCACAAAGTAAAACTATTGTAGTGAAGAATTAGAAAAAGGAGAAGAATCTTGGATAATGAACAGCAGAATTTGGTTGGACGCAGGTTGGCCTCGGTCGATGCGCTGCGCGGCTTTGATATGTTCTGGATCATCGGCGGCGGAACACTCATCGCGAATCTGGCAAAAGTATATAGCCACCCCATAACCGACACAATCCAGCGGCAATTGCACCATGTCGAGTGGGAAGGTTTTCATTTTGAGGATTTAATATTTCCGTTATTTCTTTTCATTGTTGGAGTGGTATTGCCATTTTCCTTTACACGTCGCCTGGAGCGTGGGCACAGTCGCCCGGTACTCTATCTGCATATCCTCAAACGCTCGGCCATTATTATTTTGTTGGGTTTGATATTTAATGGTCTTCAGCGATTCGATTGGGCTCAAATGCGGTGGCCGGGCGTGCTCCAGCGAATAGGGATTTGTTATTTCTTTGCTGCAATAATTGTTATGAATACGAAATGGCGAACGCAGGCGATTATTATTGCGGCTGTTTTGATTTTATACTGGATTGCGACAATGTTGATTCCGGTGCCGAACTTTGGAGCCGGTAACCTTACGATGGAAGGGTGTTTGTCCTCATATATCGACCAGCAGTTAATTCCGGGCGAGCTCTATTACGGATACGGAGATAACGAGGGAGTCATTTCGACAATACCTGCGATTTGCACAGTCCTTTTGGGCGCACTGGCCGGCCACTGGCTGCGCTCCGGACAGTTAGGTGATCGCAAAGCGGCCGGTCTGGCCATCGCTGGCATAGTCAGTTTACTCATTGGTTGTCTCTGGGGACAGGTTTTTCCGATCATCAAAATCCTCTGGACAAGTTCTTATGTCATGGTTGCGGGCGGCCTGAGCTTGATGATCCTGGCATTGTTTTACTGGGTAATTGACGTCAAGGGATATAGCAAATGGGCGTTTTTCTTTATCGTTATCGGTATGAATCCGATTACGATATACTTCCTCCAGAGATTTGTTGACTTTAATGGAATTGCCGAATTTTTCCTTACCGGAGCCGTCGAGCACGCGGATTCGTTTAAACCATTGATTTTAGCGTTCGGTGTTGTGTTGACCAAATGGTTGTTTCTGTGGTTTTTACATCGCCATAGAATATTCTTCAAGGCCTGAGACACAGACAGTCGTTTTTTAACATTCTGAATCCCGAAAATGGGAATATTTTGACGAAAAAAACGTTTTTCTTAGTACATTTGTGCAATTTTTCCCTTGACCTCAGCGAGGTAGTATTGATATAATCTATATAGCTTTTTCATTTTTTGCCCCTGCTTTTCTCTTCCTTCTCCCCTCCCTCCGCAAAAAAGCAGGGGTTTTATAGGACCTTAACGCTAACCGAGGGATTATCTCTTTTTTCCTGCGAGCGGCAGGGGGGGGGCTATGTCACCTTATCAGGGGCCGACCGGTGGCATCCTCAAACTTGTGCCTAAGGTGCGCAGCTTGGGGATGGTTTGATACCGGCTGAATTTTTAGAGGCTCTCTTAATTCTTAGATCAAGCCTAATCGTTCGGCCTCGGCGTAGAGGCCGTATTGCTTCATTTTTTTGAATAAAGTTGTACGGTTTATCTCAAGTGCTTTTGCGGTTGCCTGCCTGTTCCAGTGATTGGCTTCAAGGGCCTGCTGGATAATATTTTTCTCCGGTCCGGCTAATGCCCCCTTGAGGCTCATCGGTTTGTATGTCTGTTGCTGCTGGTTTTGTTCTTGCATGATTGAGTTTGGCAGGTCCTCGGGACCGATGAATTTATTTTTACTTAGCAGGGCGGCCCTCTCAATTACATTTTCCAGCTCGCGAATATTGCCGGGCCATGAGTAGCGCTCCAGATATTCCATTGCCTCATCGGTAATACCGAGTTTATTTCTGCTGTGTTGTGTCGAATACACTCGCAAAAAGTGTTCACATAACAGCCGGACATCTCCCACCCTCTCACACAGGGGCGGCAGGTCTATTGTTACTACATTTATCCGGTAATATAAATCTTCTCGAAACCTGCCTTGCTTTACTTCCTCTTTGAGGTTGCGATTTGAAGCAAGTACAATGCGTGTATCCACGGTATAGGTTTTGTTACTGCCGACCGCTTCGAACTGTCGGTCCTCCAAAACCCGCAGAAACTTGGCTTGCAGAGCCGCAGAGGCGTTGGAAATTTCATCTAAGAAAATCGTACCTCGGTCGGCCGCCAGGAACTTGCCTTCTTTATTGTTTACAGCGCCGGTAAAAGAGCCTTTTGTATGGCCGAACAGCTCGCTTTCGAGCAGGGTCTCCGGCAGTGCCCCGCAGCTTACCTCGACAAATGGTTTGTTGCGTCGGCTCGAGCTGTGATGTATTGCCCTTGCCAACATACTTTTGCCGGTTCCTGATGGACCGGCCATCAGGATTGTGGTCTTCGTATCGGCGACCGCCTCAACAAGGTCGAATATCTTCGCCATTTTGTAGTTATGACTGATTATATTCTCAAGGCGGTATTTCTGTTCGAGCTGCAGCCGGAGGCTCTCGTTTTCGCTCAGAAGTGATTGCTGCTTAATGGCTTTTTCTACTGCCAGCCGTAACTCGTCATCGACGATTGGCTTGGTAAGGTACTCGTAGGCGCCTTGTTTGATGGCTTTTACCGCACTTTCTATTGTGCCGTAGCCGGTTATCACGATAACCACTGTTTGAGGATGGTTTTGCTTTATAATATCCAGTAATTCGAGACCGTCTCCGTCCGGCAAATTAACGTCTGTAATGACCAGATTATAGTACTCCTGTTCCAATTTGGCCAAAGCGCCCTTTAATGTTTCAGCACCGCTGGTCCGAAATCCTTCAAGTCTCAGGAACTCACAAAGGGAATCCAAAATGATTTTATCATCATCTATAACAAGAATATTCTTTTGTCTCATACAACTTTCCAATCCGTCTTAATCTTTCTTTTATGAATCATTTCCCACCGGCAGATAAACCGTGAAGCTGCTGCCCCCCTCTGATCTGTTTTCAGCCGTTATTCGGCCATGATAGCTTTCAATTATGTCCCTGCATATTGCCAGTCCCAATCCTGTTCCTTTACCTTTATCTTTTGTCGTAAAGAATGGCTCGAATATAGCTTCCGTTTTTTCTGCAGGTAAGCCCGTTCCCGTATCGCGGAACTCGGCCGCAATCAAATCGTTCGAAGCCAGACGGGTTGATATCCTCAATTCCCCGCCGCCCTGCATTGCGTCCAGAGCGTTCTTGGTGAGATTACAGAATACCTGAAACAGATTACCGCTTCTGATATGCGGCAGGCCGGAGGTGTAGTCACGTAATATTAGAACATTCGAAGCCTCTGCTTTGGAACTCATTGTTTTAACAGCATCCTCGATAATATGTTCTATTGCAGTATATTCCAGCGGGGTGTAAGTGCTGCGAGAGAATTCCAGCAGTTCGCTTACGATTTGCACCATTCTCATAAGGCCCTTCCGGCATTGCGTGAGATATTCTTTGGGTTTTTCGAGGTTTTCCTTCTCAGCAATTCTCATTGTAAGATTAACGTATCGCAGAATCCCGTCAAGAGGGTCATTTAGTTCATGGGCTACCTTAGAGGCGAGTTTGCCGACAGCGGCCAGTCTTTCAGTGTTGGCGGATTGTCTATGGATATTGACCTTTTCGGTTACATCTTCGATTATAGCGATTGCTCCGGGGTTTTTTGCAGTTTTAGCTTCTTTAAATGGTGTGCAGATAATTCGCAGCAGTTTTGTTTGGCCGTTGGATGTATAAACTACGTCATCATATCTGCATGTTGTTCCTTTTGAAATCGCTGATTGTAATTGCTCTGTCCAGTCCAGCCATATCTTGTCGTCGGTACCTTTTGCTAAGGATTTATCTATGTAATCACTTACTTCTATCAGCTTTTTGGCCTGAGGATTGGCCTCGATAATTTTCAAATCCGCGTTAAAGGCAATCACGCCTATCGGTAATGACTGTACGATTGACCTGCTATGTCCCTCAATTTCTGAGTGGTCATTTGCGGCATTTGGCTTCTCGCCGTTGTAAGCTGAGTTTTTTGGTTGTAATTCTGGGCGTTCTGGCATATTTACAATGATAAAGCCGGTCTCCACTATTGTCAAGGGAATGTGTTGCAAAAAAACAACACGCACGTTCCTTTTTTCGGACTGAGAAGATTGCTTGTTTAGTAAGAAACATAACATTTTATAAAATAAGCAGCTAAAAGAATTTGTTCTGTGCAAATATTCAGCAATCAAGGGGTGAAATTGCTTTCTGGTGTTGCTATTTCGCAACGCTGCGAAAGGTATTATTTTTAAGTCTGTAGTTATAGCTTGTATAATTTTGTTTAACTTTATGTCGAATAAGCATTTATAAATATTAAAATGAGGTATTGATTTGTCCTTTGCTTTGGAACGAATTTTGCACTACAATACTATTGAGTATTTGTTGCAAGGATGAGGGTCGAGTAGTTTTATGCAAGGATGCATACGATGGATCAAGACGAAAGACGCAAATATAAACGATTAGGGACCAAGTTTGATATATCATGCCGTGAAGTTGGTTCTGCAACAGAGCGGGCACATTCAGGCTGCACTATCAATGTAGGTACAGGCGGGTTGTATTTTGAGACTAAAGATGTGTCATTTAAGCCGGGCAGCCTGTTGGAAGTAGAATTGTCAATACCACCCAAGAGAGGTTTGCTTGAATTTGGCGGCAGGATTTCAGGTTTCGCCAGGGTATTGAGGACTGATAGCGTCTCTGCCGAAAACACGGCTTTAGCCTCTGGAAAGTATGGTGTGGCTTTGCAATTCTGCCGGTCTCCCAGGCTTTGCTTATAAGGGAGCCTCTAAAAATTGCTTTTGTCACGAGAACGTGCGAAATCTTCTCCGGCAAGGCGGAAGGTCAAAATCGCCGCAGGCATAGCCAAAGCTATGTCGAGGACGAATTTTGGCCTGACAACGCCGTCGGTGGAGATTGTAGCCGTTCGCAGTAAAAATGAATTTTTAGAGGTTCCCATAGTTATTACTCTTCCGGCCAGATGCCCTCGAATACTTCCACCGCCGGCCCCGTCATATAGACACAGTTATCTTCCTGACACCAATGTAAATTCAAGTCGCCGCCCGGTAAGTGTCCCGTGCAAGATCGTTCCGTTCGACTGGTAAGTACTGCCGCCACAAAAGCTGCACAGGCACCGGTTCCACAAGCCATCGTGATTCCACTGCCACGTTCCCATGTCCGCATTGTAAATTCTGTTTGCGTATCAATCTGTACGAAATGAACATTGATGCGGTTTGGGAAAAGAGTATGGTTCTCGATAGCGGGCCCGAGTTTTTCCAGCTCGATTAATTCCACGTTATCACAGAAAAATGTAGCGTGTGGATTACCCATTGATACACAGTTCATCAGCAATTCTTGCCCGAGGATTTCAATGGCCTGTTCGACAACTTTTTCGCCCGACAGATTTACAGGTATATCTTTGGGTACCAGAACAGGCTGGCCCATATTGACACAGACTTGTTGGACCTTGTCTCTATCGTCAACTGCTAATCCCAAAGTTAAAATCCCATTACCCGTTTCTATATTCAATGAAGCGGAGCAACCGGCAGGCTGACCCGGTAAAGAAAACGGACCGCCGGCGGTGGTTAATTTACGCTCATAAGTGTATTTTGCTGCGCAACGAATACCATTTCCACACATTTCAGCCTCTGAGCCGTCTGCATTAAACATACGCATCCGTACATCCGCTGTTGCTGATGGACAGATAAGAATCAATCCATCGGCTCCAATTCCTCTGTGACGGTCACTGACTATTTGTGCTAATTGTACGGGATTCTCGATTTTTTCCTCGAAGCAATTGACATATATATAATCATTGCCCAGCCCGTGCATTTTTGTGAATTTCATTTTTTGTATCTCCATGTTAAATCCACATTACTATACACGTTCAAGGCATTAAAATCAATATGAGTATTATCTTTCATGAAATATGTTCTTCTCTTTTTATCGACTCTTAACTCAGAAAAGAGTTGAGGGGGGGCTGCAATGATTTTGGTATGCAATCCAATTTTAAGATCGACACCGCACAGGAAATGGTAATATTACCTTTTGTAACGACAGGTAATATCACCCAACTGAAAACTCTTTTTTTCGCGTGTTCATCTGTGCTTTGAGACGTGCGATGATAGAAGAGTGCATCTGTGAGACCCGGGACTCGGATAAATCCAGCGTCGCCCCGATTTCCTTCATTGTCATCTCTTCATAATAGTACAAAACGATAATCAGCCGTTCCGCCCGCGTCAGCCCTTTGGTAAGCAGGCTCTTAAGGTCTCGCTTTTGGGCCTCAATGACGGGATTCTTGCTTCTTTCGTCCTTGATTATATCTATTTCGCGAATATCTTTTTCACCCTCACCATCACCATATTTGGTATCTAAAGATACCAGGCTTACCGCATTGGCGTCCCGCTGGAGTCTGTTGAAATCATCGGGCTCCATATCCAGTTCTTGAGCGATTTCCTTTTCGGTGGGTTTGCGGCCAAGGTTTATCTCGAGAGAATGTGTCGCTTTTGACAACTGATGAGCACGGGCACGAACTAATCGTGGCACCCAGTCCATGCTGCGAAGCTCATCCAGAATGGAACCTCTTATTCGAGGTGAGCAGTACGTTTCGAATTTCACTCCCCGTTCCGGGTCAAAAGCGTCTATAGCATCCATCAATCCGAAAATACCGGCACTGACAAGGTCATCCAGTTCAACTTTGTCAGGTAATTTGCTGTGCAGTCGATCAGCGCTGTATTTTACTATGTTCCTGTAGTGTTCCATTAAAAGGTTACGAGAGTATTCGTCGTGGCTTTTGTGGAACTGTTCCCATATTTCTTCAATGGTGAGTTCTTGCTTGGTTTTCACAGGATTCCTCCTTGAAATATTACCCGCTTTGCGGGAACCCGGATTTTTATAATTTCAGTAAATTTTACAGAACCAGCTGTTGAGTCCCATAAATAACGTCGTTTTTTCTGTTTTCAGCATTTTCACCTCTGTACGGGTGAACAAACACCCATAACAATTTACTTATCGAGTTTTTGGCGGATAACTTTAGAAAAACCAGTTAACAACTTTTTTAAAAAAGCCCTCATCACCAAGTCCGGAAGATTCACTATTGCTCAATTTTGCCGCTAAGGCTGCCAGCGATGAGGTAATTTGCGATTTGGGATGAGCTAAAACAACCGGTTTTCGCAACCGAACTGAACAGCTCAATCGTTCGTCTTTGAGCAATATACCGGCGTTGTACACATGGGTATTTAAAAATCGTCCTGCAACGTTTGCCATTTTATGATACGTCTTTTTGCCTTCTGCTATTGACTGAGCCATGTTCACGATAAGACTGATGTGGCCGGTGAACCTGTTTCCGACGAGCACCTTAATCATTGCATAGGCATCGGTCATCGCTGTGGCTTCCGGTGTTGTGACGACCAAAACATTGTTGGCCGAAAGGCAAAAACCAACGACCGACTTGGAAATTCCGGCTGCGGTATCGATTAGTATCACATCGTTATCATTCTGGAGTTTAGACAGCTCCTTCAGCAGTCGCCGCCGCTGAAATTCATTGAGGTCGGCCAGTTCTTCAAGCCCGGATGCCCCGCAGATCATCTCAATGCCTTCAGGCCCGGTATGAATGATTTCTTCGACGCTTTTTCCGTCATAAATCATGTGAGAAATATTGTATCTGTTGTTAACATTCATGACGATGTCCAGGTTGCCTAACGAGAAGTCCGCATCGACAAGCAGGACTTTTTTACCTGAAGCAGCCAGGCATATCCCAAGATTGGCTGTTATGTTGGTTTTGCCGACTCCTCCTTTTCCGCTTGTTATGGCTAAAACGCTTGCCGGGCGTTTATGGCTTTCCATTATTTGTTGTAAGTAACGCGTTTCGTTTGTCATTTGTTTTTTGGGTTGCAATGTTCTATATGTACTCATCAATAATCGGTTGATACCGGTTCCTGTTTCTGTTTGAGTAATTCCGTTGCGACTCTTTGATTAAGCGAATTTTCCAGAAGCCTGTTTATCTGCACTTCGAGATATTCGTCTCGATTTTTTTCAAGAAGTAATTTGCTCTGCTTATCGACCGTTGGTTTAACTTCAAAACTTCCCTTTGTGCCGAATTTGATACTTTCGGTATCGCGCAGCAGAAGCCGCTGGTTTTGGATGTGCTCATTGATTGCGTTGTTGAGCAAACCGGAAAACTCCTTAACCGCCAGTTTCTTAGGTACAAATCCGGGATTGTTAATATTGGTAATATTGCGGATGATTATTTTTTGTCGAGTATGTGTAAACTCAATTATCTTAACCAGTAATTCAGTAATATTATCCGTTACCAGCGACGTTAGATTCATATCTAATCCTTCCTGTTGCCTCTTATGTTCCTTGAGTTTGGTCGAAAAAAGTGACGGGGGGCTGGAAAGATGGCCTGTGAAAGGTGAAACTGAATTTATCATCCTTGATCTTTCCATTTCTTCCTTGAAACCTTACAGCAAGGCAATAGTAGATGGTCTTTTGCGAAATTGTTTCTGCTATCGTCTTTACTGCGAAAAAGTAATTGTCCTGTTTTTAATTATTTTCAACAGATTTCAGGTCCCGGCCTGTTTCTTGGCAGGAGGTATGTTCTTTGCCTAAAATCCGTCTTATTTCTATAAGAGTTTTTGTTTTCTTAAGTTGCATTATTTGTGATAATCTTTCGAATACGGATTCATCGTAGAGTCTATGTCCGCCCTCTGTCCATTTTGTTTCGCGAATAAGCCCCATTATCGTGTAATTATGAATAGTTTGTCGAGAAAAGGGGGTGTAGTTGACTAACTCACCAATTCGATAGAGCTTCACAGGTATCTTAAACGTGTCATTCTTAACTTTTGATTGCATAGCTAAAATGCTTTCTCATAGCGTTTATTTTTCTCTTAATTTACAGACTAAGCCGCAACAGAAGGGGAGGCGGGAATACTCGACTATAAATTTCATAATAGATATTTAGTTTCATCATTTTGAAAAATCCAAATTCACGAACAAGGGTGGCACAGTCAAACTTGTTTGGCCGTGCTCAGCTATCAAATTTGGGCTTTACCCTGCTGGCCAATTATTGCTTTTTGTTTTCAACAGCCCCGAAAGCAGCAATCCCGGCTACCGGTTAATATAATTGTTAATCCCTTCGATAATTCATAACTGCGATAAGTACAACTCTTACCAAACCACAAGAAAGTTACACTTAATGAAGATAAAACATATTTTACATTTTGTAAAATGTAAAATGCTTTTTATCGGATGTCAACTTTTTTTTGATTTTTTTAAAAAAATGCTTAAATTTTTTAGTTTTTCTCCGTGTAATGCCTGCACAGAGCCTCCACAGATGCAAACTTAATATAGAAATCTTTTCTCGGTCCTAAAATCCCTGATTGTCCCTGCTCTGGGCTGTCCCCGAGGTTCCCGGCGTAAGGATTCGAAAATTCGGGATTATTTCCTCATTTAGCCAATGCTTTTTCCCAAATACCATTGCGAAAATATCCGATAAAAGAAGCTGTAGGTACCACGTATTGAGCGAAGTTATATGAAACGAATATGCTAAAGCTGAGTTATTTGTCAAACTATGCCTATGACCAATAAGAACTCTGAAAATACTCATGAAAAACCTGATATCAGCATTTCGCTGCTTGAGCAGGTAACTCCTCTGGCTCGGCGGATAAACTGTCTTGACATTGACCGGGTAGCCGACGTTTGCATTACAAGCATTCCGAAATTAGTGCGAGTAAGGTTTGCTTCGCTGTATATACTCGACGAAACGAATAATATTCTGCACCTGCATAAGCACAATCATCCGTTTCTAATTAACAAAATAGTCTCATTGAATAAAACCCCTACGCCACTTATGGTTATGGCGGTTAGAAGTAAAGAGTTGATATTGGTTCCGGATATAGACACCCATAAAAAACCCATAATTAAAAAATCACAACGTGCCTTTGCCGATAATTACCAGACCAATAACTGTGCTGTCGTTCCTCTCATTTGTCAGGACAGGGTGGTTGGTGTGCTCAACCTGGCGGATAAAATGGATGGCAATGGTTTTGAGGCCGGGGATATTGCCTTGATAGAGCTGTTCAGCCAGTTGATCGGCGCCTCAATCGGTAACATAAAGCTCTTTGAGAGAACACAGCGACAAGCTATCACGGACGGCCTGACAGCTCTTGTGAATCACAAAACTTTTTATGAAGTCCTCGAAAAGGAGCTCTGGCGCTCACGAAGATATGGCGGTCAAATTTCACTGATCATGGTCGATGTTGACAATCTTAAGAAGATTAATGATGCCTATGGCCACCGGGCTGGTGACAAGGTAATCAAGGAAATCAGCAAAAGAATTAAAAAATGCATCCGCCAAATCGACACTGCGGCACGGTATGGCGGTGATGAATTTGCAGTCATTTTGATAAATACCTCGCTCATCGATGCAAGTGTTGTAGCCAAGCGTATGCTTGACGCGGTTTCGAATACTCCGATATCCTGGAACAATGAAGAGATAGAGCTGTCCATTAGTGTGGGCCTTTGTCAGTATGATGCTCAGGGCACACCAGAGGATATTATGGGCCGATCAGACCAGGCTCTGTATTTAGCAAAACAGGCTGGTAAAAACACGGTCAGGGTCTTCGAGCCTTCAAAAAGCAGCCTGTAGCTTTTTCATAACTGCCTCACAATCCTTACCTAAACCACCCTCATTTGTAGAGTTGTACGGCCGCAGATCATTATATTTAGTCTCATATACCCTGATTTGCACAATCTCTGCGAAAAAGAGCTTCGCAATTCACATCAAAAGCATCGTTTTTTCCTTGACGGCATGATAGGTGATTTAGTATAAATATAATGGATAGTGTCTATTATGGCTTGTTTGGCTTATGGTGTGTAAAAGTTGTAGTTTTCCTATTAGAGGAGGAGTAATTATGCTCGGCAAGGAGCTTGAAGAAGTTTCAGGTTTTGCTTTACGGGTATTTATGCATTTCAAATAACAGCTTAATACCGGTTTTCTCAGGGAAGGAGGTAGTGTCGAGCCGGAAAAACTTATTTTTGATCATAAAATAATATTGCCGCACGAAAGTTATTATCGGTCGTTTTACTTAAACTTGTTTCTTGAAAAATATTAGTGTTTTGGTATGTGGCCAAAGCATGGCAATTTTAACTCTTTTTTAGAAGGAGGATTATTATGTCTAAGAGATTGATTTCTTTTGTTTTAGTGCTGGGCCTGGTCCTGACCAGCATGGCCGGCGCTGCCGACCCGGATTTGGTAGCTCACTGGAAATTTGATGATGGTTCCGGAACCACCTTGTTCGACTCAAGTGGTAATGGCCACGATGGTACCCTCGTGGGTGACCCGAAGTGGGTTCCCGGCAGGTTGGGCGGTGCACTTGAGTTTGACGGTGACGGTGACTTCGTGGAATTGGAGAATAATACGGACTTCGATATTCCCGTAAACATCACAATCACGTGCTGGATTAAGGTCAACCAGTTCGACAAAACCTGGCAGGCCATCGTTACCAATGGTGACGGTTCCTGGAGGGTGCACAGATCCAGCAGCTCGAACAACATTGCATGGGGTTCTAGTGGTCTTAGCCCTACGGACCTCACGGGAACCACGGACGTGAGTACCGGCGAATGGTTTCACATCGCCGCAGTGTATAACGGGACACAAAAACTCCTGTACATTAACGGCAACCTGGACGCTTCGTCCGATTCTACCGGCAACATAAACAACAGCACCTATGGCGTCAATATCGGTGAAAACGACCAGGCGACGGGACGCTACTTTGACGGCCTCATCGACGATGTGCGCATCTACCGCCGGGCGCTGCTGGACGTAGAGATTCTTGGCGTCATGGCCGGCGGTGGAACAGACTATCCATTGGCCTCCGGCCCTGCTCCGAAAGATGGTGTTTACCATCTGGATACATGGGTGAATCTTGCTTGGCGGGCGGGTGATTTTGCCGTCTCGCATGATGTGTACTTTAGCGATAATTTTGACGACGTGGACGCCGGCGCTGAAAGCGCATTCCAGGGCAACCAGGCCGGAACATTTTTAGTTGCCGGTTTTCCCGGATTTGCATATCCGGATGGCCTCATCCCGGGCACGACTTACTACTGGCGAATTGATGAAGTCAATGATACTGAGCCGAACAGTCCATGGATAGGTGACCTCTGGAGCTTTATGATTCCCCCCAAGACAGGCTATTTGCCCGACCCGGCTGATGGTGCCGAATCTGTAGGTGTAGATGAGACCCTTGGCTGGACACCGGGATTTGGTGCGAAACTGCATACTGTGTATTTCGGTGAAACTTTTGATGAAGTTGACAATGCCGCTGGTGGACTCCCACAGGGAATGTCAACCTATGACCCCGGCACACTTACAATGGCCAAGACTTACTACTGGCGAGTCGATGAGTTTGATGTTTTCGAAACGCATAAAGGTAATGTCTGGAGCTTCACTACCGAGGGTGCCGTCGGCAGCCCGACCCCGGCTAATGGCGCTGTGGATATAACGCAGACACCTGTTCTCACATGGGCACCGGGCTTAGGTGCTTCGCATGAAGTCTATTTTGGTGCCGAAGCAGCCTCTCTGGAGTTAAAAGGGAGTGGAAACCTTGGCTCAGAGAGCTTTGAACCCGGACAGTTGGAGTGGAATACCGCTTACTACTGGCGTGTCGATGAAGCCAATAACGCCAACGCCGACAGCCCGTGGACAGGCCCTCTCTGGAGCTTCACTACAGCCAACTTCCTTATCATTGACGATTTTGAGAGCTACAACGACCTTGACCCCGCCAACCCGGCAAGCAACAGGATATTCCTTGCCTGGATAGACGGATTCGGTGATCAAACAAATGGATCTCTCGTTGGTTATGAGAATCCTCCATTTGCCGAGCAATCCACTGTTAACGGCGGCTTACAGTCAATGCCGTTTTCTTACGACAACGCTGTCGGCAAATCTGAGGCGACTTTAACATTGACTTCCAATCGTGACTGGACCGTAAATGGCGTCACCACTCTGGTAATTTGGTACGTAGGTGATGCTGCAAATGCTGCCGAACAGATGTATGTTACTCTCAATGGCAATGCCAAAGTCACTAATGATAATCCTGATGCAGCCCAGATAAATAAATGGACCCAATGGACTATCGACCTGCAGGCCTTCGGTATTAACCTTGCCAATGTCAATTCGATTACTCTTGGACTTAGCTCGGTTACGGGTGGTTCAGGTATGATGTACTTCGATGATATTGGATTGTATCCACCGGCACCGTAAGTGGCAATTTATTGTGCGGTTGGAATAAAGTTCTAAAATATTTAAGATTAAGCTTGCGCTGCTCTGTGAAATAGCCGCGCAGCAAAAGTTGTTTGTTAAAAACAACAAGTATCTTGGTGTGTATCCCAAGTACGGTAGTTTTAACTTTTTTTAAGGAGTGCTATTATGTCCAAAAAATTGATTTATCTGGTTTCTTTTGTTTTTGTCTTGAGTGTGGCTCTGACAGGCACGGCTAAGGCAGAGCTGGTAGCTCAATGGAGGTTTGATGAGGGCTCCGGCACCATCGCTTCCGACACGAGTGGTAACGGCAACGACGGCGTACTCGAAGGTGACGCAAAGTGGGTGGCGGGTCAACTTGGAGGAGCGATTGAGTTCAATGGCTCTAATGCCCGCGTGGTTGCTCCGTATATTCCGTTGGATAGTCGAAGTCACACTATCACGATGTGGGTTAATCCGGTGCTATATACCGGCGAGCAAGTCGTTATCTCCCAGGTCGAGAACAACTCTACGAACTTGAGTCTGCATTATCGGCTTGGAGGGCCCGGTA
Organism: Planctomycetota bacterium; assembly: GCA_019456195.1. Lineage (GTDB taxonomy): Bacteria > Planctomycetota > Phycisphaerae > Sedimentisphaerales > Anaerobacaceae > NIOZ-UU13. The sequence goes on from VRUK01000044.1 coordinate 43,502, forward strand.
GTGGAAATGTACCACCTGGTGGCGTGCGCATGGGATTCTATAGTAATGACCTCGATACCCCCGGAGACCTCATTCAGGACAATGAATGGTACCACCTGACTTTCTGGTACGATTTTGAAAATCAAAACAGAAGAATATACATCGATGGTGCCCTGGAAGCTGAGGCTGCTGCAGGTCCTTTTCTTGGGACAACCGGTGATACCATTATCGGCTCATGGGGTACTGGTCAGTGGTTTCAGGGTATTATTGACGATGTACAGATATACAACCACGCGCTATCCGAGGGAGAAATTCTGGGTGCCATGGAAGGCGGCGGTGGATATCCGTTTGCCTTGGCACCGGTCCCGGAGGATGGAGCCATCCATGAGGATACATGGATAAGTCTTGGCTGGCGGGCGGGTGATTTTGCCGTCTCGCACGACTTATATTTGGGAGAGAATTTCGATGATGTGGATGCCGGCGCTGAAAGCACGTTCCAGGGCAACCAGATCCCGACATTTTATGTTATAGGCTTCCCGGGGTTTCCTTATCCGGATGGCCTTGTTCCGGGCACGACTTACTACTGGCGAGTTGATGAGGTCAATGACACCGAGCCGAATAGCCCCTGGAAGGGTAAAATCTGGAGCTTTAGTGTTCCACCCAAGACAGCATACTTTCCCGACCCGGCTGATGGTGCCGAGTCTGTAAATCCCGATGGCACCCTTAGCTGGACACCAGGTTTCGGTGGGAAACTGCATACCGTGTATTTTGGTGACAATTTTGCCGATGTGGACAGCGCCGCCGGAGGACTCCCCCAGGGAGCTGCGTCCTACACTCCCGGCCCGCTTGAAATGGCTAAGACTTACTACTGGCGTGTCGATGAGTTTGATATTGCCGAAACGCATAAAGGAGATGTCTGGAGTTTCACAACTGAAGGCGCTGTCACTAGCCTTGACCCGGCTAACGGTGCTGTCGATGTAACGCAAACACCTGTTCTAACTTGGACACCCGGATTTGGTGCTTCGCATGAAGTTTATTTCGGCGCCGATGCAAGTTCAGTTGAACTTAAAGGTAGCGGCAACCTTGGCTCCGAGAGCTATGAGCCCGGACAACTTGAATGGAACACTACTTACTA
>VRUK01000045.1 GCA_019456195.1 Planctomycetota bacterium
CAGATTGTTGTAAAATAATCGGTATCGTACGGAGAAAAATATGCTTTTTAACCGTGTAAATGGGAAATGTCAGATAATGGTAGATTCAACATGTCAGACAAGCTAAGGTTTTGGGAATCATGGTCGCCATACTGGTCGTATATAGAGGATAACTATCTTGATTTGGATAGCATCGACAGACTTGCCTCCATGATTAATGATCCTGCTCTGGTCATTGGGGCCGGACAAGGGATTTTAGTGGAAGCATTACGCAACAAAGGACTAACTGTTGACGGTATCGACGCCGAGCCGGAAATGGTTGCTTATGCCGCCAGGCGAAGAAACCTGGATATCATTTTGGCAAATGGCGGGAAGATGCCTGTCGATGATAACACTTACCGAACAGCCGTCATCGCAACAGGTGTAATTGATTTCCTGGACGATGAAGAACAAATACGCTCGATACTGAACGAGGCTGTGCGAGTAACGGAGGATAATGGAAAAGTCTTTATTGCTTTCTATCGACTTCAAGCTCAAGCCGAGGAGCTTATGAGATACGTAGGGCTGCTCACAGATGACAGCAGGTGGCGTATAAGGGGGATGTTTGAATTATTCAGACTCAAACCCATTGATCTTGTCAAAGCTGTTGCAAAGGAAGCAAATGTCAGCTTTGCCGGCGCTTTCTTCAAGTTACTTAGACTCCGGATGCGTATGCCTCGAAAAGAAAATAAAGCCATAAAACGATGGACTGAGATGTGGGAAAAAATTGATAACCCCCGCCAACTGATTGCCTCCGTACCCGACTCTCTACCCTGTCGAAATGAAGAAAGTATCAGAACCCTCTTCGATAACCTCGATATCCCAATCAAAGAAATGTTCCAATCCACTTCCTGTTTGACGGCTCAGATCTGACAGGGCATTGTGGTTAATGAATGTTGGCGGCAGATGCGGGAGTTCTTCTATGTTCCTAATATGCATGGCGTTGACTGGAAGGCAATGCGTGAACGTTACGAACCTTTGGTTGCTCATGTGAATCACCGGGCGGATTTGACTTAATTGTTCTTTAATCAAATCAAAAAGCCCTGCAGCTTTCCACAGGGCTTTTTTTGCTTAGTTATTCTTTACGGACGAATTTCTTTTATTACTATACAACCAAATCAACCGGTTCGTTAGTTGGCTGTTCGGCAGCGAGAGTGTTGAGGCCATATAGATCGTTGTAGATGGCGAGGAACTTTTCGTAGGCGACGCCGTTTCCGTTCGGCTCGGACAACTCGGGAAGGATTTGAAGGTCGGTAACCGCCTGAGTAAGCTCGTCCGCAGCAGCGGTAAAAGCAGACTGCAAATTATCAAGAAATGTTTGCCAGGGCAACTCAGTTGTGTCGCCGTCTTCGGTCTCAGATATAGTAGGTTCCTCTGGTGTTTTTACAGGAGGTGCAAATAAATCCCGCAGAGCTTCGACAAAATCATCAAAGGCGGTGGTTAAATCAGCAGCCGGTTCATTAAATGTATTATGAAGGTTCATCACGCCTTCACTTTGCTCCGGAGTCAGCTCATTATCACCTTCGAGGAACCCAGTAACAACACCACCGACGGATTGAAGAACACCGCCCACTTTTTCAGCAGCTACGGTCTGTACTTTTGCGGCCTCGATTGCGGCCAGCTCTTCGAAAAAGTTTATCCGAAGTCGAACATCCGATACGCCCTTGAAATGGCCATCCAGAAGATTACGCAATACGCCCTTTTCAGTATCATTTTCCTGAAGCTCGATTGATGAAGGTTCTTCTATTTGAGCGGGATCGGGTGGATATTGAGAGGTTTGTTCAACTTCGGGATCGACCGGTTCCGGCGTTTTGGGTTTAATAAACGGCTTTGCCTGTAAGCTTATTCCATCGATTTTCATAAACTGCCCCCTGCAAATTATCGAGAACATATTCCAAGTACATTATCGGCAGTGGGGCCAAAGACTTTAGTAAAAAGCCAATTTTTGCCAAATTAAAGTATTATAAGCTACCTTGAATAAGTTTTTTTAACAATAATTTGTATGAAGTTTCGATGGAAATGACAAACATTGTATAGAGATTGACAAAGGCTGGCTGGAGGGTTAAGATTTTTTTGTTACGAACAGCGAGGCCGGTGCCTTTTATATATAGAAAGGAGGCATAAGAAAATGTGCAAAAGACAAACAAACCGAATGGGGCGGGAATTAAAGAGGGCCGTTTTTGTTTTGCTGGTACTCGGAAGCTCGGCGGGGACAATATGGGCGATAGCGAACGGATATGCGGGAAGAGCCCAAGGGCTGGCCGAGGAGATTGTCCTTAATGCAGAGGAGCTTAGAGATGCAACGAGCGGGCCGGGTTACAATCGCATCGAGGTGGATGAGATTCTCGGCGAGTTGAAAGAACTGATTAGTGAATATGAAGAAGTAATGGTCTTTGCCGAAAGCCCCTATCCGGGAGAAATCGTTCTGGGCAGCACGCCGGGTGGTAACAGTACCTGGCTCGAAGCGCTGTGCAGCACTCGATATGATGGGCCGCTAAAGGAAATACAAATAAGAAGGGCGGGAAACAGGGCGAACTACCTGAGAATCAATGACATTGAGATTACATACAGTACGCCGGAGGGATGGGGACGGGAGACCTTCAACAAAGACGGCAGAGTCAAGCTGTATAGCGGCGGTGTGTTCAAATTAGCCCTGCCCAGACCGATGCGGATAAGACGGATTCGGATTAGAATCAATCATGAATCGACCGGGCTGGAGATTTCCGGGATTCCATATTATCCCGAGGGGGCCCCGCGTTTTCCGAGAAGGATGCGCCGTTCGGCCGTAGAGGATCGCGGTCCGTCAGAGGTGCTGTTAGGGACAACACCGGCAGGCAACAGTACCTGGCTCGAAACTCTGTGCAGTAATCCCTCTCATAGACCCATAAGAGAGATACAGTTGAAGAGGACGGGCAGGAAGACATCGTATATTAGAATCAACGATATCGAGGTTACGTATCTGACGCCTGCGGGAAGACGTAAAGAAGTATTCAATAAAAACGGAAGGGTCAAGCTATACCACGATAAGATTTTCAAACTATCTCTACCGCGGCCGATGAGGATTGTCAACATTCGTATTCTGGTCAGTCACAAATCGACGGGATTGGAGGTCCATGGTGTTTATTAGTCTTCCAAAGAGAGCTAAGGGGGTATAATTATAAAATCCGGGCCGCTTTGGCCTGTATCATAAATCAGCTCCATATACATCATTTTTTTGTTGACTTTGTCAAGTCCGGTTATTAGTATAATAGTAACAGTTCTCGTGCGATTAGATAGGTATCAGAAGGAGGGGAGAAATGTTACCCCGAGCCATAAACCTGCCTTTTACTGCTTCGAGAGCAACCAGAGGACATTGCCTGGAAAGCAGGCTTTAAAACAGCGAATATATCGTCCGGCTCCGAGTTGGGGGTTATGGCTGGCGAGTCGCTGGTATTAGAGCGGACGAAAGAAACAACGTGAAAGGACGGAGAAAATGGGCACAAATAACACAAACCCAAGCCGGTTGATAGTGAAAGCAGGATTCTTGATTTTGGGGGCAGCCGTGCTGATTGCGGCCGGGGGAATATTGAGAGCCGAGTCTTCTTCGGGGGAAAAGGACCCTACAGCGTCCATAGCTAAGAATAAAGAGCAGCGTGCTCGTACCAAACAAAATTACGTACAGGGCCAGGTTATAGTCAAGCTCAAAGACGACCAATCAAGCGGAATATCTCTTTTATCGCAATCCGGCTCTTCAACAGCTATTCGAGACAAAACCATCCTCCGTCGCCTTGAAAGTGAATATGGAGTATATGAAGAATATCCAATTTTCAAGGGCGCCCACGAGCAGCCGGCAAGTCAGACACGGGGCCAAATCAGTCTCGCTTCAGCAACAGAACCAAAGGAGCGTTCGACAAGCGGCAAATTGTCACGGTCCTATCTTTTGAAAACCGCCGAAAAAGTCCAGGGCATCTGCGGGCGGCTCAACGAGGATTCTGAGGTGGAATATGCCCAGCCAAACTACATTTATACAACCTGTTCCGATCCAAATGATCCGGAGTTTCCCGACCAGTATGCCCATCAATTAATCCAAATGTCCGACGCCTGGGACATTTCGACAGGCAGCCGCGATGTAGTGGTCGCGGTTATGGATACGGGCGTTGATATTAATCATCCCGACCTTAAAGACAATATCTGGATTAACGCCGGCGAGATTCCCAATAACGATATTGATGACGACGAGAACGGCTTTGTCGATGACATTCACGGGTGGAACTTCGAGGATGACAGTAATGATGTTATTCCGGAGCCGGATTTCTGGTCGGGGGTTGCCGGCCACGGTACAAATGTTGCCGGGGTGATAGCCGCGGTGGGTAATAACGGTATAGGTGTTTCCGGCATCAACTGGCAATGCAGCATAATGGCCTTGCGTCTGAGTCTTATGATTACCTCTGAGGAGGTTGCTTTGGGCCTGGATTATGCAGCGGCTAACGGCGCCGATGTGCTTAATATGAGTTTCGGCTCCGACGAATTCGGACCGGATGGAGACCCAATCGTCAAAGAAGCGATTGACAATGCTTATGCTCAGGGTGTCCTGCTGACAGCCAGTGCCGGCAACGCCGACACGACGAAGCCGAATTATCCGGCGGCGTATTACAATGTCATGGCGGTCGCCTCTACAAACGGCGAAGACATTAAGACCGGTCACAGCAGTTTCGGAACCTGGGTGGATATTACCGCACCGGGCACGGACATTGTTACAACGGACCTTGACGGCGAATATATTGCCACGGCGGGAACCTCATTTTCGGCGCCTTATGTCGGAGCGGTAGGCGCGCTGGTGATGTCTCATAGGCCGGAGCTGACAAACGTGGAGGTCAGGGCCATTATGGAAAATACTACGGACCCCGTTTATTACGGGGACATCAATCCCGTTCAGGGCTATATCGGTACAGGACGTGTCAATGCCTATGAAGCTCTTATTGCGGCGGACCAGAGGCATCCCCTCGGTGAGATCGCTGCACCGAGACAGGAACAGATATTCGCATCGGACGGCAACGACATCCCTATAGTGCTGTTTGTCCATGGGGATTCCTATCGACTTGAGTACACACCATACGGAAATGAAGACTGGCAATTGCTCGACGATAACAGTGCCCTTGCGGATCCCAACGGTCTTGTCCATCTCTCATTTGCCAATCCCGGCACTGGTGTATTCGAATTGCGTCTTAGCGTAGAAACAGACGGGGCCACGCACATCGACCGAAAGACATTCGGCCTGGAATATGCACCCAACCTGGCCCCATGGCCAATACCGGAAGATGCCGAAGAAGCGGACGATTGGTATTACGGCAGTCCTTTATGCCTCGATGTGGATGGTGACGGTCGAAATGAAATCGTTCAGGCATCGTCATTTTGGGATAGCAGTTCGTACCGGTCGCAAGGCGGAATAACTATCTGGAAAGAAGACGGAACGACTCTTCCCAACTGGCCCAAGGCCCCGGGGGAAAACTCATGGGACGTTTCGGCCTCCGGACTGGGGGTCGGAGACATCGACGGAGACGGCGACTACGAGATCATTGCAGTAGATGACTGGGATGTCATGGTCTATGCCTGGCACGTGGAGACCGGTGAATTAGTAGATGGCGACTGGCCTTTGCCGCTCGGCGAATGGTACGCCTTTATAATCGGAAGTCCCATCCTTGCAGACCTCGACGGCGACGGCGACAGCGAAATTATCGTAGCCCTTGACGAGGAATCCAGGGAAAGCGACGGCTTATATGCCATCCAGGCAGACGGTACGTTTCTATGGCAGCGACGTTATACCTCCGAAGGCCCGATGAGCGTTGCGGATTTTGACGGTGACGGGGACGTGGAGATTGCCCTTTGTGGATATGGACCGGGCATCACCCGTGTCTATACATTTATTCTGGACCACAACGGCCAGCAAATCAAGAGATGGCGAGGCGGAAGTGAGAAGGGAACGGCCATCGTTGACCTGGACGGCGACGGGGAGATGGAGCTTGTTTTCTGCACTGAAGACAATGTGATGGCGGTCCATATCGACGGCAGCACGGTTTGGGAAGCCAGAGTTGGCGAGCTGTTGGGCGAGGACGGCGCCCTGAGTGTGGGAGACGTTGACGGTGACGGTTTGAGTGAAGTTTATGTTACCAGCTATGTCGAAGCGGACGGATTTGCATTCAGTCTAATTCATGCCTTCGACCATCAGGGCAAAGAGCTTTCCGATACCGGCTTTCCCAAAACGATGATGGGCAATGCGTCTTACAGTACACCTCTAATCGGCGATATTGACGGCGACGGACAGAAGGAGCTTGTGGTGAGTGCGACTGGTGCACCGATGATGGCCTGGGAAGCAGATGGCTCGGTAACGCCGGGATTTCCAATGTTCGGCCTTACTACCGACTATTTAACATCGGCCGTGCTCGAGGACCTCGACAAGGACGGTGATATTGAGATGATGTTGAACGGCTATGATTTTCAATTCCACGTAATTGACCTGCCTGGCTCGTACAATCCCGATATAATCGACTGGGGCTCAGCCAGGCATGACCCGCAGAACTCGGGATGGGCCTCGAAGAGTCCTGAACTGAACCCCTTAGACGCACCGGACGAAATCAGGCCCGGAGAAAGGCTCGAACTGACGTTGAGCGCTACGAATCCGATGAATGCCGACCTTGACTTCTTTGTGGGCAATTTACCGGAAGGGGCTTATTATGACGCCAATACTTTGAGTGTTTTCTGGAAACCGGCCGCAGACCAGGCTTTTCACAGCTATACCTTCTCTTTCCTCGTTACCGACGGCATCCGGCAGAACAGCCTGAGTCACTCAGTTGAAGTGGTTATGGACGCTATCTACTACACTAATATGGATACGGACCCCGAATGGCTGCTCGACGAAGGATGGGCCTGGGGGCCCCCAACTTCTCAGGGCTCATGGAACGGCGATCCGAACAACGGGTATATGGGCGAGAACGTCTTAGGGTATGCACTCGACGGCGACTATGAAAATAATATGGCCGAAACGCAGTATGCAACTACCGGCGCCATTAATTGCGAAGGTTACCAGAACGTCAGGCTGAGCTTCCGCCGGTGGCTCGGGGTCGAATCGCCCTATGATTATGCCGATGTGCAGATATCGAACGACGGCAGCAACTGGGTGGATTTGTGGACGGTCGGCTATTCTCATATCTCGGATAGCCTCTGGCAGTTAGTTGAGTATGCGATTCCGGCCTCTGTCGCAGACAACCAGCCAACGGTCTATTTCCGCTGGGGTATCGGCCCGACGGACGATTCAGTAACTTATCCCGGCTGGAACATAGACGATGTCCAGGTCGCAGGTGACAGCATCCAGGGCAATTAAATATTGATTCCGTCAGACGACACCGGATTTTCGCTGCGCTTCAATATTTACTATTTAAGGCAAGTGGTGCGAAAAATAGCGCCCTACGTAGAGATAATCATCCCAGTGGGAAATTGAGAACTGCGGATTCTCCGTGATACTTTCTTGCGGCTTTGTCGTAGGCTTTAGTTTTTCAGTGTGCGCGTTTGTAGTCGAAAATCTGCGGAAATTTCGCCTATTTCAACATCAAAAACACACCACTACAGCATCTTTATGGTAAAATCATGAGAATTGCGGGATTTTTTGAACAATTAGTGTAACGAAAAAGCGTAACTATCGTCTATGTATCAAACGAACGATATTTTATGGCACAAGAAAGAATATGGACGGAACTGGTTAGGCAGGCACAAAAGGGCCGCAAAGAGGACATGAATAAGCTGGCCCGGAAAGCCGAAGGGAGATTGTGCGCATTCATATATCGAGTAACGCTGAATTATGATTTGACACAGGATATGTCTCAGGAGGTACTACTTCAAATGGTGAAATCTCTTAACCATCTCAAGAGTGTTGAGAGTTTCTGGCCGTGGCTGTATCGGATTGCACAGAGCAAGATGCAAGAGCATTACAAGGCCAAATACAAAAAGAGCCCGGCTTACGGGGATGCTTTTTATAAAAACTTTCTTTCCCAACGCACGAAATATCATCAGGAAGACGGACTGGGGCAACTACTTAAGAAAGAGCTATCGAAAAAAGTCATTGTCGCGATGAAACAACTCAAGCAGCAGTATCGTGCGGTTTTGTCATTGCGATGTTTCGAGCAGTTATCTTATTCGGAGATTGCGGTGGCTATGGAGTGCAGCGAGGTTCGGGCCAGGGTTTTGTTTTATCGTGCCAAGCAGGCACTTAAGAAACAGTTGACACATCAGGGTTTGAAAAAAGGTTTATTATTGATATGCCTCGGTCTGTTCGGCAGATTGACTGCCCCGGCGAGAGCCGCGACGGTTACAGTAACCGCCAGCTCGGTCAAGGTCGGTGTGATGACCGCGGTTATCGCGACGGCCGGGACAAAACTGGGAATCGCAACTGTCACGGCAACAGCAGTCGGGCTTGCGACCATGGGCGGTATATCAGTTTTATCCGAAGCTCCCCTGCCGGAGAGGTCCGACGTAAAGAGCATCAATTACACGACTCAGTTACGCGATACGAGCCAGGGGCCGACAAGCAGCTTAAGTAAAGGCGCATACGAACAATGGAATTACTGCCCTGACGGAATCGATGGGCCGCTGTTTATGCGGATGCAGAGGTGGGACGCAAAGCAAACAAATAAACTTTGCGCCTGGCTTGAGAACGGTGAGGGTAATTACTACTATTACTGCACCGACAACAAGGTTTATATCAACAACTACCGGGTGTTCTGGAGCAGTTTAAGAGTCCGCCGGCTACCCACCGATACGGCCGAATTTACAAACTACCTCTCGGAAATCGAAGGCGACCTGAGCGGTGTCGAATATACCCGCGACAGCGAAACAGGGCTGTTAAGAAATGCTTTAGACGACAGGTTTTCTGATGCCCGAAATTTCCGTACCGATTATAACTATAATACGTTAAATGAGAGGTTGTTTGAGTATGACTGGTCCGAAGATATTCCGGTCATCGATGAGCGGGACCGGATGCATAAAAGAGGCTGGACGTACTTTCGCATCAACGGTGAAATAAACAATCAAACAATTTCCGCCACGGGGCAAATACCATTTGTTTACAATACCAGCAAGGAACACCCGGCGTGGATGAGGTTAAAAGTCGGCAATGAGCTTGAGATAATCGACTGTAATGACGGCGCGTGCTTACGCCGTATCGATGGTGCTGTTATTGCCGCTTATAAAGCCGGGACATTCTTCAAAGGTCTGCTTCGTCCCTGGATGGGTATGCACACAATAGATATTATCCGCCGAGACGCCGCCTGGAGGAGGGTGGCGTTTAAGACCAGGCCCGCGAAGAACGAGGAGGACGTGATTGTCAGCGTTTTTTATGAAGACAATCGCAACCATGCCGAGCTGGTATATGGTATTGATTTAGAAAACGATATTATCGAGGACATCAGATTTGAGGTGCGGAACAGGATTATTGGGTCTCTGGTATTTTCATATCTTCAGGACATAGAACAGGCAGGTGATGAATTTATCGCCCCGGCCATATCGGAAAGTCCTGAGGTTCCCATCCGAAACGGGGCGGGAATATTATGGCTGGTCGATTTAGCACAGGGGAATTTAGTTAAGTAAGTTCATGAAAGCGTATGGTGAAATCATGTTTTTTAAGCGCGTAAATAGGAAATCCCATTTTATTTCCAGTTCTGGCGCATAGTACTGCGATGCGTTATTTTTGTTAAGGAGAGAGCCATGAGTAAACAAATAAGTCTCATTCTTGTCTTCATGTTGACCAGCCTGGCCGCCAGCCAAATCGGTGAAAGTGTGGAAATCACGGGCCAGGTCCATGATTATCAAACCCGCATGGTCGAAGGAGCAGACATTGCGATTTTTGAGATACATAGAGATGATGTTTATTCTCCAACGTCGGCAAAATTACTGGATAAACTCAAAAAGACCGACCACCAGGGACGATTTGTTTTTAATGTTACGGCAACACCCTTCCACGATATTTATGTTATTGCCAGAAAAGAAGGCTTAGCTTTAGGATGGGATTATTTCCACAAACAGTACCTCTCCCAAACTAAGCCGGATAATTCTTTTATCGATGTTGTCCTGCCTAAACCATTTACATTAGCTGGAAGACTTGTGGATTCCGAGGGCAATTTGGTTGAAGGTGCAAATGTTCAGGCCTTTAAGCGTGAAGGGGAAATTTTATGTGAACCAAAAGATTGGTTCTCTGTCAAGACAGATAGCAAGGGCCGATTTATTTTTGATAACCTTCCTCTCGATTTAATGGTGAAGTTTTTTATTGAAGTGCCCGATAGAGATATTGCCTATATTTACCCACATCGAGGAATGGGAGGTAATGCCTGTGGAGGATACCATGTGGATTGGGAGGATATAGAATTGACATTACCTCCGCCAGCTACAGTCCACGGCCGGGTGATAGATAAAGGCACAGGCCAGGGCCTGAAGGATATGCGTTTACTTATTTTCACGAGCGAAGGAGCTGACACCGAATGGCGTTTCCGTTCCTGTGTACGATGCACTCTTGAAAACGGGGAATTTGAGATTAAAGGCGTACCTCCCGGCAAACATATTCTTCGTTTTATTTCATCTAAGACCGGTCCCAATGAATGGGCTGGTAAGAATGTCCCCATTACTGTCAACAGAGGAGACGAGAATGTAAGAAAAAACATTTTAGTCGAAAAAGGAGTGCCGTTAGAAGTGATTGTTAAAGATCCTACTACCGGCAAAGCGTTACCCCGCATGAAGGTACAAGTTTTTGATGAACGTTGGAATTACGAGCAGGAAGATATTTTTATTCGTGAGACCAGGGCGGATGCCAATGGAATTGCACACATTATGGTGCCTCAGGGGCGTTACATGGTTCATGCCTGGGGAGGGAACTATGAGACGAGAATGAATTTTAAAGGCGCAGAAGTGAATATTGCCGGTTCACAACCGGCTTCGGTGGAAATCCTTGTTAAGCCGCGTTTACATCTTGTTCGAGGAACTGTTGTGGATACTCAGGGTCAACCGGCAGAAAATGTTTACATAACTGTAGGACTGGGTCAGAGAGTTTTAACCGACAGTAATGGCTGGTTTGAAGGCGTACAAAGCCCTCTCTATCCATCTCATTTGGTAGTAGCAAGGGACAAAAAGAATAACCTTGCCGGAGCTAATTATTTCTTTAATGCCCTGCGTGAGCTTCGAGTTGTTTTAAGACCCGGCTGCTCAATCAGGGGCCGTGTGACTGATGATATGGGCAGGGGCATCGCAGGAGCAAACGTGAATATTTCATTGGACCGTAAGGATGGAATAGCCCATTTGGATACGACTGGAACCCGCACGGATTCCCAGGGGTACTATCGTCTGGAAACGGTCGCGCCTCTTAAGAGCAGCTTTAGCTATGACCTTAGTTTTGATGCAGCGGAATTTGCACCTACAAGATACACATTAGAAAAACCCATGTTGCCCGGTGAAGAGGTTACAATTCCGAATATGCAACTGGTTAACTTGGATGCTTTTATTTCAGGTGTTGTTCTGGATGAAAACGATAATCCCGTAGCTCGCCAACCTGTTTTCGTAGGTAGTGATAGTGGAGGAACCCATATCGGTAAAGGCACTTCCACTGATGAACAGGGACGGTTTAAGTTTAAAAGGATACCTGAAGGCCCTGTAACTCTCCAGTCGGGTTTTGGCCAGGGTTCTGACGCTGCCTATATCTATGCCCATAGCCGGGATAATGTGCCAATTAAACTTGGGAATCATTTTAAGAACTACTTCCCTCCCTCTTCATTAGTAGGCAGTCAACTTCCGGATTTAAGGATTTTAGAAATGGGGTTTGATTACAAAGGTTTTAAAAACAAAAAAAACCTGGTGGTCTTCGTGGATTATATTAATCGCTCGTCACAAATTGCTTTCAATTCATTGAAAAGAAGACAGCTTGAACTTAGGCGTAGGAACGTTGAAATCGTTTGTATTCAAGTTACACCGGTTGATGAAGGAGATTTCGCTGAATGGAAAAAGGAAAACAGGATATCGTTTCCTGTTTATATCTTGCCGGGACAGCCAGGCCGGGACGGTAAAAACAATCCCATCATATCGAAACAGGCCCCGAAAATCATGAATACCTTAAGGCGGGAATGGGGCCTCAGATCTCTTCCATGGACGATATTAACTGATGAGAATCAGAAGATTTTGGCTACAGGCCTCAATATCCATCGTATCTCATCTATGGTCTATGAAGAAGAACGGCAGTCTCCTGTTAGAAACAAGCCCCTTGGTGATAAAATACGCCGACAGGATTCTCCTCGGCTCCGATATCGACGGCCGGCCGGTCGGCGTCTGCGTGAACGTTGATCAAACTTCGAAAAAGCAACGAGAAAGTTTAATCGGTCGTGAACTTTTAGAGGTTCTTTGCAGGAGGGCAAAAAAGCTCTGAGAGGAAAATTATAAATGTAATACGGACTGTCCCTGTTGTACCGGTCGTTCCGGGCGTTTGGGCGCCTGCTGGAGGGCGGATCATCTACTTTGATGCTGATGCCACCAGTGTGAGTGACGGCTTTAGCCGGATCGTCACTTACAATTAGCTTCAGGATACTCTGGTTGATATGAATACCTCGCCAAAGCTATTAAAATCTTAGTGGCCGAGGGGATTTATCGACCGGACGAAGGTGTTCACCAAACGCCCGGCGACCACTAAGTAACGTTTTTAGCTTATCAATAGCGTTACGATTCGGGGCGGCTTTGCAGAAACTTAAACAAGAATCTCCGGTATTATTATCCAATCGAGATGCCATTGATTATCATTAAAGCAATCCAGGCATACGATGCCGGCATTTCTGAAGGCAATAGTGCTGGATGATTCGCGGCCGGTTAAAAGAAAAGATGCCAGCTTTGGCAGAAAAGGCAGATGGCCGACAATCATAATATCCTTTTGCGCTAATATGATTTCATTTTTTAAGGCCATTACAGCATCATTCGGAGCAAGGCCATCGCGGGCAGTGTGCTCTTTGTTTATCGTAATAACTTCAGCCAAGCACTCGGCTGTCTGTTTTGCGCGTTTCTTGCCGCTGTACCATAAATAATCGACAGACAGATTCAGGGATTTAATGAAGGCAGCAACCTTTTGTATGTTGCGAAGCCCTTCTTCGGTCAACGACCGAGCCGGGTCAATATCTTTTGAAGCCGCCTTTGCGTGCTGAACAAGGTATAATTTCATTGTTAGTTTTCCTTTGACTGAATCAACGTGGGATTATTATAGCAAAAACCTTTAATCCAACAACTCTTTAAGGGATATCAGGCAGCAGTAGATAGTATTGTTTAAGCCGGTCAAATAAATAGAAAAAGCCAATCGTTGACATTTTGGTCATTAGAAGATAGTATTTATCGTTTGTAACTTTTTTGGAGTAATGTAAATGACTGATATAACTTTAGTTACGGGCGACGGTATTGGCCCGGAAATAGCAGAGGCAACTCGCAGATGTATCGACGCGACTGGTGCGGATATCAACTGGCTGATTAAAGAGGCCGGCATTGATGTAATGGAACGGACAGGTACCCCGCTGCCGGATGAAACTCTCGAGGCAATAAAGAAAACCGGTACCGCCCTGAAGGCCCCGATTACCACACCGGTCGGGACGGGTTTTAGGAGTATAAACGTTCATCTTCGTCAGACTCTGGATTTATATGCGTGCCTGAGGCCGTGCAAAAGCTATGAAGGCGTGCGCAGCAGATATTCCGATATCGACCTTGTGGTCGTGCGGGAAAACACGGAGGACTGCTATGCCGGCGTTGAGTTTCAACGGGGGAAAGATGATACGGATGAGCTGATAAGCTGGGTCAACAAGCACAGCAAGAAACAGGTAAGAGGAAATTCGGGTATAACCATAAAGCCCATTTCAGTTGAAGGTTCCGAGCGTATTGTTCAATTCGCATTCGACTATGCGCGTAAGTTAGGGCGTAAAAAGGTAACGAGCGTGCATAAAGCCAATATTATGAAATTCACAGACGGATTGTGGCTTGACGTGAGCCGGGAAGTTGCAAAGAAAAATTCCGATATCGAATTCGAGGACCGCATCGTCGATAATATGTGCATGCAGTTGATTCAAAAGCCGGAGCTTTATGACGTTCTCGTACTGCCGAACCTTTACGGCGATATAATCAGTGATTTGTGTGCGGGTCTGGTCGGCGGCCTCGGAGTTGCTCCCGGTGGAAACATCGGCGAGAAAGGGGCTATCTTCGAGGCAACACACGGCAGCGCGCCGAAATATAAAGGCCAGAACAAGGTCAATCCGACGGCACTTATACTCAGCGGCGTTCTGATGTTGAGACACATGGGAAAAATGACCGAGGCGGACAATCTCGAAAATGCAGTCGCCGCGGTCATAGCTGAGGGCAAAAGCGTAACATACGATATGAAGCCGCATCGAGATGACCCGACTGCCATCGGTACAAGCCAGATGGCGGACGCTATTATCGAAAAGATTAAAACATAAAATCAAAAGGCAAAGTTGTTTATTATGAAGCCTTGTAGATTTTTGCTTCTTTTCCGGGGACCTGAATATTTAGAAAACCGTTCTCGACAGTAACTGTGTCCGCTGAATCAAGCAGATTGGCAAAAGTTTTGCTATTAAGATTATCCTTGATCCGCTGAGGGATATTTGCGTTTTTATCAATTTCAACCGCAAGAGGAGAAGGCATGTTTTCAAAACCATTGTTTATCAGAACAATTATCGTGTTGCCTTTGAATTCCCTCATATAGCAATAGACAAAGAAATCGGTGAACAGAGTGAAAAGATAGCCGTATCGAACGGCTTCATTCTGTCGCCTAATTTCTATAAGCTTTTTCGTGTGGTCAAATATGTCCTTCTCATACTCGTATTGTTCGAGCGGCATGCAGTCGCGGCCAAATATTTCCCATCGCATATCACGTCTGTTGTCCGGGTCGGCATATCCTTCCATTCCAATTTCCGTGCCGTAATAAATCTGAGGAATACCCCTGGTCGTAAATAAAAACGACAAACTAAGCTTAAGTATCTTATTGGCCCGGAGTTTGTCCCAGTGTCCCCACCTGTCTAAAGTCTCGGTCATAAACCTCTTGCTAAGGTCATGATTGTCGAGAAGAGTAACGAGCCGGTTGGCATTCGTATAGAGTTTGTCTTTATCCAGTATTCCGCGAGGCTCGTATTGCGAAAGCCTCGGCTTTGCGATGGAGGTCATGCTTTGGTTGTAAATAAAGGTTTTTTTGACCGCCTCGTACAGGGGAAAATCGAAGAGAGTATCAAAATCATGCTCTTTTTGATACCTTGAAATCGAATCGATATCCCACTCCAGTACCTCCCCTATCAGCGTTATATCTCTGTGCTTACCTTTGACGTACGATTTAAAATGATACCAGAACGTGTCTTCAACATGCTTTACGGTATCCATGCGAATCGCATCGATTCTGGTCTGCTCAATCCATTCGGTGATATTGTTGATGAAATAATCAACGACATCCGGCTTGCTATGATTTAAATCAGGCAGGCCGCATAACTGGCTTTTAATCAAATCATCACCATTGTTTTTGTTGAACCAGTCGTCTTTAATTTCTTTTTCGGGATACTGATTATAAGTTTCATTATGATAGCCGGTATGGTTAACCACCATATCGAGAATGAGCTTTATGCCGTTTTCGTGCAATTTATCAGAGAGACGTTTTAAGTATTCCTTACTGCCCTGGGCCAAAGCGGGGTCATTAGAGTATAAACGCGGATCGACCTTATTGAAATCCAGTGCCCAGTATCCATGATATCCATCGCTTTCACCGACACGACCGACGCTAAGATAGACCGGGGTTATCCATAACGCCGTTATGCCGAGATTTTTCAGATACGGTATTTTTTCAATTATGCCTGCAAAATCACCGCCATGATACCTTCTCGGTTCGTTCGTATCGACTAAAGTGTTATTGCTGCTGTCTGCTTCGTAGAACCTGTCGGTGATTATGAAATAAATCACATCATCCTGCGTTATCATCCGGCCTGGCCTTCCTGTAAATATATCAGCATTAAAACTTCTGATTCAAGCTCAATATCTGTCTGTTTCAGTACATCAACCATAAGCATAGAACTTGAATCAAAGAGGTCATTTTGACGCACCTTGCTTTGCATATTCCAATTCTCTCCCACAGACATAAAGCAAGATTTACTTTACTATTTACCATCGACCATTTACTATTATTCGCTGTAAATTATTTCTTAAATGCCGGTTAAACAATGAACCATGACTATTTTTATAAATTGATTTCGGGTGAAAAGTCAGGCTTTGGAGC
Source organism: Planctomycetota bacterium (assembly GCA_019456195.1). GTDB lineage: Bacteria > Planctomycetota > Phycisphaerae > Sedimentisphaerales > Anaerobacaceae > NIOZ-UU13. The sequence goes on from VRUK01000045.1 coordinate 16,322, forward strand.
AACGGTGCTGCGTTTTCTTTTAGGCGCCGCCTCAGTGGGTTACTCGATTGCTATTGGCCTGCGTAATTTTTTATATTCGGTGAGATGGTTGAAAACACATAGCGTAGATGCAGTTGTAATAAGCATCGGCAATATAACAACCGGCGGGACGGGCAAGACCCCGCTTGTAATATGGCTGTGCAAGAATATCATTTCAGATTATCAATGTGCGATTCTCACGCGAGGTTATAAAACAAGCGCACAAGAGACTGAACAATTGACAGATGAGCCTGCAATTTTTTCCGAGAGCTGTCCTGAGGTAAAAGTGATTGTTAATCCAGACCGTGTTGCAGGCGCGGAAGAAGCTGCCATTAAATTCGGCACGAAAGTGCTGATTATGGACGATGGCTTTCAGCATCAGCGATTAGCGAGAGATCTGGATATTGTAGCAATTGACGCAACGCTGCCCTTTGGCTATGGCAGGATGCTTCCGGCAGGTCTTTTGAGAGAGCCGGTTACATCACTGAAGCGAGCCGGTGCTGTTGTTATTACCCGGTGCGACCAAATCGCAGAAAATGAATTAAGCGGACTTGAAGAAAAACTGCGACTAAGCAATCCTGATATGGTAATTTCGAGGTCGATACATGCCCCTGCTTATGTAAAATCAATAGACAACAAAGAAATTGCTCTTGAAGAATTAAAAGGCAAAAAGGTATATGCCTTTTGCGGGATAGGAAATCCGGGTTCCTTTTTGACCACAATTAAAACGACAGGGGCTGAACTCGTGGGTTCAAAAATCTTTAACGACCATCATCACTATACAGAGGCTTGTATAGCGGATATTTTCGAACAGGCCGAAAGGCTCAAGGCAGATTTGATACTGACTACACAGAAAGACCAGAACAAAATCACCCGATCGGCATCGTCCAACAAAGAGATTCCACTGGCATATATAGGCATAGAGGTAAAATTTCTTTCCGGGGAGGAGAAATTATGGGGCTTGATTGAAAAGACGTTAGCAGGTAAAATGCCGAAAATGTGATTAGAGCACCTAAGAAGGAAAGATTTGTCATTGTCGAAAAAATGAGAATGTCACGCCCCGCTGCTTTGTTGTGAACAAGATGGTGAGGCCTGGAATGAGATTTTTTTAAAGCCTTTTAACCAAGGATCTATATATTATGTATGAAAACCTGCTTAAAACAGTAACGAATCTCGGCTCGCCGAAAGTTTTAGTTGTGGGCGATTTTATGCTCGATGTTTATATCTTCGGCGATGCGATAAGAATCAGTCAGGAGGCGCCCGTTCCGGTACTGAAAGTTACCAAGAGTGAATATCGCTGCGGCGGGGCAGGCTCGGTTGCTGCCGATATAGCGGCTTTGGGTGGGAAGCCTGACTGTCTGGGTGTTATCGGAAATGACCGGAACAGTGAAACCCTTAAAAAGAAGCTGACGGAAATCGGGGCCGATATCAGCGGTTTGATTACAGCAGCCAATCACCCCACTATCAGTAAACAAAGACTCATCGGTCTGGCCCAGCATCTTCATCAGCAGCAACTAATCAGAATGGACTATGAACCAAAGGAACCTCTGACTGATGAACAATATGAAGAAATTCTACAGATTTATCATGATAAATTAACATCGGCTGATATTGTTTGTTTACAGGATTATGACAAGGGGCTTCTGAGTCCGTCGGTCTGCCAGCAAATGATACAGTCCGCCAGGAAAGCAGACAAAAAGGTACTGGTTGATCCTTCACTGGCAAGCGATTATTCCAAATACCAGGGTGCGACCGTTATTACGCCGAACCGTAAGGAGAGTTCCTCGGCGGTTGGTTTCGATATCACAGATGCCCAAAGCGCAGACAAGGCGGCAGAAGAGCTTGCACGAAAGTTTAAGCTCGATGCCGTGGTAATAACGCTTGATAAGGAAGGCGCATATCTCAGGGCGAAAGATATAAATCAAATCATACCGACCAGGAGCCGGAGTGTTTATGATGTTACCGGAGCAGGTGATATGGTTCTGGCGACGCTTTCGATAACATTAGCAGCAGGTTTCGATTATAAAACCGCCGTGCAGTTATCCAACGTAACGGGCGGAATTGAAGTGGAAAAATTCGGAACCGTAACGGTAAGTATCGAGGAAGTAGCCGATGAGATTGTCCGTCAGGGTAAAAGCGGCAAAGTACGGTCGATTGACCTTTTGCTCGATGAACTTACATGGCATCGCAGGGGGAATAATATCGTAGTCTTTACAAACGGCTGTTTTGACGTGATACACAGAGGACATATAGAATATCTGGAATTTTGTAAATCTCAGGGTGACATAGTAGTAGTCGGGCTCAACAGTGACAAATCTGTAAAGACCATTAAGGGGCCTGAACGGCCCATAAATAATCAACATGACAGGGTCGCCATCTTAGCGGCACTGGAAGTAGTTGATTATATTACGGTCTTCGATGAGCCTGACCCGCTTAATTTAATCAAGAAGATAAAGCCGGATATATTAGTGAAGGGCCAGGACTGGGCGGAAAAAGGTGTCGTTGGCAGGGAATTCGTAGAATCCTGCGGCGGCAAAGTTCTTCTTGCGCCGCTTGTAGAAGGCAAAAGCTCGACAGTAACAATAGAGAAAATAAAGTCACTGGAAACAAAATCCTGATGGACAAAGATATAAAAAAACAGATTACAGAAACCATCGAAACGCATAAGAAGATGACCGCGGAGTTTCAGGAAAGCGGCATTGAAACGGTCGCTGCCATTTCGCAGGCGATAATAAAATCATTAGAGCAAAACGGCACGATTTATCTTTGCGGCAACGGAGGCTCAGCGGCAGACGCCCAACATATAGCCGGTGAGTTTGTGGGGAGATTCAAGAGGGAGCGAAAGGCTTTAGCGGCTGTGGCGCTTTCGACGGACACTTCGGTTATTACATGCATTGCCAATGATTATTCTTATGAGAAGGTCTTTTCAAGACAGGTTGAAGCGCTGGTCAGAGAAGGTGACATCTTATGGGCTTTTTCGACCAGCGGAACTTCGGCTAACGTTATTGCCGCCGCTGAGTCGGCGAAGAACAAAGGTGCTTATTTAATAGCCTTTACGGGCAGGATCAACAGCAAGCTGGAACAAATTGCCGATATTTGCTTTTGTGCCGAAGACGAATCAACATCGCGAAGCCAAGAAATCCATCAGCTTGCTTATCATATAATCTGCGACCTTGTGGAGTGCAGTTTTACCAATAGTTAAACTGAAGAATAAATTTTACAGATATGTCAGATAAAGCGATATTTTTAGACCGTGACGATACTTTGATCGAAGACCCGGGGTATATCAGCAGTCCGGAGCAGGTTAATCTGCTGACCGGGGTGCCGAGGGCACTTATCGAGCTTAAAGCCCTCGGGTATAAGCTGGTAGTTGTCACTAACCAATCGGCAGTTGCCCGGGGCATTGTTACGGAGAAAGTCCTCGGAGAAATTCACAAACGTTTAGAGCGGCTATTAGCCGAAAAGAACACATTTTTAGACCGGATTTATTACTGCCCCTATCATCCTGATGGAGCCGTAAAAAAATACCGTCAGGAAAGTGAGTTAAGAAAGCCTAATCCCGGAATGCTGCTGAAAGCGGCCGAGGAGATGGATTTAGATCTCGACCAATCCTGGTGCGTTGGCAACAGCAGCAGTGACATAGGGGCCGGTTTGCGGGCGGGCTGCAAAACTATATTGATAGACCTGCCTTCGCGTCGACAACAGCTCAAACCAAACGATCCCAGGCCGGACTATAAGGCCATAAATATTAAAGAGGTTGTCAATATAATAAAAAAGCACCTCCGTTCGTCGATTGAGACCGAAACAGAAACTAAGACGGAACCGGAGGTACAAGCTGAACCGGTCAAGCAAGAAACCGAAAAAGTTCCCGAGGCCACCGCACCGGTTGAGCAAGAGACTGAACAAATTCCCGAGGCCGTTGAACCGGCTTCGCAAGCGGCAGAACTGACTCCAGAGGTTGCAGAGCCGGTTATTTCTACCGAGGAGCAACAGCTTGGACAAACGCTGGAAGAGACGCAAGCAGAGCCGACAGAACAGGTAGAACAGGAAATTGCCGTCGAAGGAACAGAACAACTGCTGAAGAGCATTAATACACAATTAAAAAATATGCAGCGAACCGATATGTTCGGTGAGTTTTCGATAATGAGACTGATAGCCGGCATTATACAAATTATTGTTCTGTTTTGTTTGTTGATAAGTATATGGTTCCTGATAAGCCCAGACAGGCAGGACAACTCTGTTTTTATTGCGCTCGGCTTTGCTATGGTTCTTCAGCTTATGTCATTAACTTTCTATATAATGCACGGGCGAAAATAGCTATGTGCAAATCAAATCCCGAATCACAGGCTCTGCGCCGGAAATCGCAAATTACGGAAGACGAGATTCTGGTCTGGCTTCCTTCTCCTATGGGCGACGCCATCCTTTGTACGCCGGCCTTGAGGGCCATTCGCAAACAGTTCAAAACATGCAAAATTACTTTTTTAGCTACGGACGTGGTCCGCAGTGTTTTGTCACCAAACAGCTTTAACGACAGATGGCTGGAGCTAAACGACAACAATCCGTTTTCAATCGCAAAAAAGCTTAAAGAACATAAATTCACATACGCAATCCTTTTCAAGAATTCATTTGCCTCGGCGTTGGCGGTTTATCTGGCAGGGATACCTGGGCGAGTGGGTTATGCCCGCCAATGGCGTGGTCTTTTACTGACGGAGAAGCTTTATCCGCAGAGACTACCGGCCCGCGGGGGCAGGGGCAATTTCAAGCCTGCTTCTATGGTCGAGTACTACCTTGCAATTGCATTATGGTTAGGCTGCAAGGCGATCGATAGAAATCTTGAACTGCTTATCGACCCGGAAGAACAACAGGGGCTCAGCGAGAAATTACCGCAAGTATTAAATCCGGAGGGGCCGCTTGTAGTTATTGTGCCGGGCGGAGCTTTCGGGCCAAGCAAATGCTGGAGCAGTCTCAAGTTCGCACAAACGGCCGGGCGGCTGATTACCAAATATAACGCAACAGTCGTAATCTCCGTCGCACCCGAGAGCATTGAGACGCAAATCGCTAAAGAAATCTGCAGTTCAAGCAAGCACAAACTTATCAATTTATCCGAAACGCCATTACGTCTGGGCGAATTGAAAGCACTTTTTTCCATTGCGGATTTGGTCATAAGCAATGATACAGGTCCGCGACATATAGCTATAGCTCTTGATAGAAAAGTGATCACCCTGTTCGGACCTAACGACCCAATCTGGACAGATACGAATTATGAAAATGAAATTCAGATTATCGGTAATGTCCATTGCGCTCCGTGCAGTAAGCCAAAATGTAACAAGAGCGAACATCTATGTATGGATTCAATCAGTGTGGAGATAGTATGTGAAGCGGCAAAAGAGCTGTTTGAAAATAATCGCAAACAGGCAATTGTGCTGAGCCAAAAAGAATTTATCGAAACTTCAACATCGTTTTTCATAGACAGAGAATATCAAACGGCTTTAAGTAAATCAGGTTTAACATCCATCGAAGATGTTTTTTCTTTCGATGCGGCCAAAAATCTGACTAAAAGCAACCTTGCCAGTTACAGGGCCCGCTTACAGTTTGAAATAAATTTTCCTGAGCAGGCATCATCAACTACAGTATTTATGAAACGCTATGACTGTCCCCCGGTCTTCGTCCAGCTTAAAAACTGGCTGTCACATCACAGCCGAAGAAGCGAGGCTTTTCATGAGTTCGATGCGGCAAATAAACTGACGGCAGCAGGTATAAATACCCCAAAAGCTATCTCATACGGTGAACAACGCAACGCTTTATTCGAGACAAGGAGCTTCGTAATCAGCGAAAAAATTCCGGACGCCGAATCCATGGAACGAAGATTACCAGATTGCTTCGACGGGCCGGCTATAAACGAAAAACTGAAAAAGCGAAGAAATTTTATCGTTCAGGCGGCAACTTTTATAAAAAAATTTCACGAGACGAATTACCGCCATCGAGACCTTTACCTGGCGCACATATTCCACGGCGAGAGCGGCAAATTTTATCTGATAGATCTGGCACGTGTTTTCAAGCCGATTTTAATGGGGCGGCGATTTCAGATAAAAGATATAGCTCAGGTTTATTATTCGTCGCCGGGCAAAAATTTTTCGAAGACCGACCGGATGCGGTTTTATATGACGTATACCGGTCAAAGCAGGCTGAGAAGAAAAGACAAGTCATTTATTCGTAAAGTAATAAATAAAGCGGAGCAGATGGCACGGCACGATATCAAACACGGCAGAGCAGTTCCCTTTGCAGGCTGAGAAGATTGGGTTTATAATCCCATGATGAAAACAAAAGTCGCGATTATTATAGAAAGGGCAAATACGGCACTTGGGGGAGCGGAACGTTCTGTTTTCGAGCTGACAAGTGCGATGTCCGGACTCGGCTTTGAAGTTCATATTCTCGCGGCAAAAGGACAGACAGAAGCCAAGAATATTCATATTCTATGCCAGGACAAACCGGGCAGGCGCACCGGTTACTTTATCTTCGCGGAAGCATTAAAGGAACATTTATCAGAAAATCAGTACCGGCTGATTCACAGCGTTTTACCTTTCGATTTTGCCGACGTCTATCAGCCACGGGGCGGGGCTTATGCCGAGTCTATTTTGCGTAACGCGGCCAGCTATCAAAACAAAGTGCTCGAATCTTATAAGAAGCTGACGGCTTTTACCAATTTTCGGCGGTCCATACTTCTTCGTGCCGAGCGTAAGCTCGCTTCGGGAACGGACGGGCCTGTAATAGCGGCACTTTCGGAGTATGTGGCAAAGCAGTTTAAGCAACACTACGGAACTAATGCTCAGCGGATAGTAGTCATACCCAACGGAGTAAAAACAGATAAGCACATTAACACAAAACAGACTGACAGGCTTCGCACACAAATATTAGGTAAATTAGGACTGAAAGAAGCAGACAATCCGGTCCTTTTCCTGTTCGCAGCAAATAATTTCAGATTAAAGGGACTGAGTGTTTTAATAAAAGCAATGGCGGCAGCGAATGGGTACGATACGGAACGAAAAAGCTATTTAATCGTGGCCGGTAAAGGCCACGCACACAAATACCGCCAAATTGCACGAAGGCTTAACATTCGCAAAAAGATTATTTTCTTAGGTCAGGTCAGGCATATCCAAAACGCCCTGTCGGTGACCGACGTTGCTATTTTGCCTACTTTTTATGACCCGTCCAGCAGATATATTCTCGAAGCATTAGCGGTGGGTAATCCGGTGATAACCACGAGATTCAACGGCGCTACCGATTTATTTGTGAACAACCGACATGGTAAAGTAATAGACAAGCCCGAAGATATATCAGCATTAACCGAAGCGATTGTTTATTTCACAAATACAAATAATATTAAAAAAGTGTCACAAGCTATTGCTGAGGATAACATAGAAGAAGAAATCTCCATCCGCCGAGCCGCCAGGCAATTGGCATCTGTTTATGAATCTATATTGCAGAGGAAAGGCGGAAAATAATGTATTTAATATTCATACCTGCCGTTATAGGAGCTTATCTGCTCGGCTCAATACCGTTCGGACTGCTCATTGCAAAGGCACACGGCAAAGACCTGCGTTCGATAGGCTCAGGTAATATAGGGGCGACCAACGTATCGAGGGCGCTCGGCAGGAAATGGGCATATATTTGTTTTGTGCTCGATGTTCTGAAAGGTATGGTCCCAATGCTGGTGATAATGTTCATTGCCAAACCGGCGGGGGTTGTTATGCTCCTGTTATGGCTGGTGGTGGGCTGTGCGGCTATTTTAGGTCATATCTTTCCGATATATTTGAAATTCAAAGGCGGTAAAGGTGTCGCAACCAGTTTTGGCATAGCGCTGGGGCTTTGGCCTTATTATACAATCTGCGCATTGTTTGCCGTCGTGATATGGGTGGCGATCGTTTTGATATGGCGATACGTATCGTTAGCGTCCATCGTCGGTTCCGTTAGTTTTCCAGTGGTTTTGATTCTGGCTATAATTTTGAGACCAAGCTGGGATTTATTTAGTCTGTGGCCTTTACTTGTTGTAGCAACCGCAATACCGCTGATGGTCATTATCCGTCACCGTGAAAATATAAAAAGACTGCTGGCGGGAACAGAAAGTAAAATTATGAAATCCAAACGCTCTTAAATTTCACAGCATTTTGACTGGCTTGTTTTGAGGGTTGGGCTATGGATTATAATCAGGATTGAGTTTGGTTGGGATCGGCGCATTTACTTTTTTTCGCCATGCAAGCATCAATTTATGAAGTTCGCCGGTTTTTCCCGGCATCATATCGACAAGGTTTTTCCGCTCAGATATATCTTCCTTCAGGTTGTAAAGCTCCAGGGCGCCATCTTCAAAATACTCGATGAGCTTGAAGTCGCCCATTCGCACAGCCGCAGCTGGACGAGTTCTGAAATGCGGGTCTCTGGCACCTTCGGCTTTTCCCTGGAGGTAGGCGGGAAAATGCCAAAAGACAGCCTTGCGGTTCAAACTTTTTTGGCCCTTGAGAAGCGGTACAATACTTTTGCCATCCAACAGTTTTCCTTTGGGCTTTCTTGCACCGGTCATTTCGAGAATTGTCGGATACATATCAATGCCTATTACCGGCGTATCGGAGATAGTTCCGGGCTTAACGACACCGGGCCAGCGAACGAACATCGGCTCACGAATTCCGCCTTCGTAGAGCATGCCCTTGCCGCCGCGGAGGGGCTGGTTTGAAGTTACACCTTTAAGGCCGCCGTTGTCGGAAAAGAAGAAAATAATGGTATTGTCAGTAAGGCCCAGCTCATCGAGTTTGTTAACGATACGGCCAACGCCCTGGTCGGTGCTCTCAATCATAGCGGCGTATTTCGGATTGTTCTGCCCGTTAGAGCCCGCTTTTTTCTTATATTTATCTATCAATTCCTGTTTGGCGTGCAGTGGTGTGTGGACGGCATAATGCGGCAGGTAGAGGAAGAAGGATTTGTCTTTGTTAGTAACAATAAATTTCAATGCCTCGTCTGTGAGTCTATCGGTGAGGTATTCGCCCGGCGGACCATCGGGAAGCTCGGGATTATTGTAAGGGACAAAATAGCCCTTGGCGGGATGGCCTGCACTATATCCACCCACATTTACGTCAAAGCCCTGTCCTATTGGACCGAACTGCGGGTCATCACCAAGATGCCATTTGCCAATACTGGCGCTTATGTAACCGGCGGGCTTGATAGCTTCGGCAATGGTCACAATCTTCGAATCGAGAACTGTAGTATTTTCTATAGGGAAAAGCTTCCTGAACTTCGATTGGCCTCGACTTGAGGTACCAACAGTATAAACACCATGCCTTGGGCCGTAGAAGCCCGACAGCAGGCAAGCCCGTGAGGGGGCGCAGTTAGGGGCATTAGCATAGGCATTTGTGAAGACCATTGCCTGGCCTGCAAGTCTGTCAATATTCGGTGTTTCGTAATACTGAGAGCCCATAAAGCCAACATCACGCCAGCCCATATCGTCGATGTAGATGAAAACGATGTTCGGCAGTTTTCGGCGTATACTGCCCTGTGCAGAACTGCCGGATGATACACAGCCTGCTGCTGCAAAAAGGCAATTTGACAGTGCAAGCCCTTTTGCCGCTGTGGCACAACTTTTCAAAAAATCACGACGATTCATAATTATCTACTCAAACTTAATGAGTTTTTTGAGCCTCCCAGAAGTTTAACATCTTATGAAAGAAAGAGAGCTGCCAAATAATCTTTCGTTCAATATTTTCCATAATAAGAACATTATAACAATCAGGATAGCCCTATCGGCTAAAGGTGTCAAAGCAATTCGCAGTGATTTTCTACAAGCCATCAGGGTGTGAAAAGCAGCAATTTGAAAGGGTGATTTCAAAGATTTGAAGAATAACAAGGCAAGTGAAAAACACAGTAGCTAATTCCCAGGCAATTCATAGACATTACCCCCCTACCGCACAGCAGGTACTCAACAAACTCAGCACTTAATTTATCTGCCAGCTAATTGAGCTTTTGGCCCTAAAATCCTCGGCGAAGCGGATTATCAACTTCACTGACTATCGGTAATCCAAAGCAGTGTCTTAGGCAACCATTTATCCACTCCTACTTTTTCGAAGCAGATCAAGGCAACGGGCCAGTATCCCCCAGCGCAACACTACTTAACTTAACAGCCTGTTAATCCACTGATAAAACCTTTATTGTTATAGACTTAATCGTCAAAATGGGCGAAAAGAGCAAGCAGGATATTCCTGATATTAGGCTGGGGAATTCCTATTTGTAGGTTAGAAAAAGATGAAATGGTTACAGGTTAAGATAACAACACTTCGAATTTTGCAATATAGGACGCTCAGGGCTCAAGGGGTGTGAGCCCTTCTCGTATGGCGTACTTGGTAAGCTCGGCTATGCTGTGAACATCCAGTTTTTCCATAATCTGGCGGCGGTTAGCCTCAATAGTTTTGGTACTTACATGCAAATCTAAAGCAATCTGTTTGGTGGTATTTCCTTCGGCAATGAGTTGAAGCACCTCGCGTTCCCTGCTCGTCAGGGACGATAACGGTGAGTCAGCAACGGCAGCCAGACGCTTTATGTAATCATCAACTACAACTCCGGTTATTCTGGAGCTAAGGTAGCTCTCACCGGCGGCTACAGCCTGTATCGCCTGAACAAACTCGTCGAAGAGACATTCCTTCAATACATAGCCGGTGGCACCGGCCCCGAGCATATCGGCAACAAATCGCCTGTTGGAATGTATTGACAGGGCAATTACCTTTATCTGAGGAAACTCGTTAATAATCTGGCGTGTAGCTTCAACTCCGTTTAGATTCGGCATGGTAATATCCATAATGACTAAATCGGGCAACAGCTCGCGGACACGCTCAACCGCTTCTCGCCCATCTTCGGCCTCACAGACTATTTCCATATCGGGCTGTTTCTCAATCAGCGAACGCAAACCCTCACGTACAATTGCATGGTCTTCAGCTATTAAAATACTTATACTCATACGTCTACTCCTTCGGTACTCTTTTCAACTTTAAGCGGTGCGGTCATCGTAAACCTGCTGCCACGGCCCGGTTCGGATTCGATCTCAAGATGCCCGTCCAACTGTTCCAATCGTTCCCGAATGCTAAAAATTCCAAATCCCGTATTCGAGCCTATTTTGGCAGGTTCGAAACCCACTCCATCATCTTCAATAATAACACATATCCGCTCATCAACTTTGCTGACAGAGACTTTCACCTTTCGTGCCTTCGCATGCTTGACTATGTTTATGAGCAACTCCCTCACATTACGAAACAGGAGCGCTCCGATGTCATTATCAAGTGGTTTTGGCTGCCCATCATCTCGAAATTCAGTTTGTATTCCGTGTTTTTCTCTGATTTGCTCATCAAGCCACTCTGCTACAGCCGTTTCAAAACCAAGTTCATATAATATAGGCGAGCTTAAGTCAAATGTCAACGTTCTCGTGTCGCGAATAACATCCCCGAGACAATCGCAGACTTCCCCCAGAACAACAGTAGATTCGCCGGAAGATATTGATTCACGCAGTGAATCTAATTTCATTTTTGACATAACCAGGGACTGCCCGATTTGGTCGTGCAGGTCGGTAGCAAGGCGGTGCCTCTCACGCTCTTCTATAACCGACAACTGCGAAGCCAAAGATTTGAGCTTTCCCTGATATTCAAGCAGTTCTTCCTGGGCCTGTTTGCGATCAGTAATGTCAAGACCATATATATTGACATAGCCCAAATCGACAACAGGTGTAAACATAAGAGAAAGCAAGCAATCGCCACACTCACCTTCGGCCTCTTTGCTCGAACCGGAGCTGAAAACATCCGCTGCAAATTTGCGCCACTTGTCAGGTACACTTTGGCCTGTTCGAGTCCCCCATTCAGTTAACAAAGATATCCCTGCCTTATTGCTATAGATCACGATGCCGTCTTTTGCAATCCGCAGCACAGGATTGGAGTTTTCTCTGGGAAAGTTCGCCAAAGACTGAATTTCTTCCTGACTTGCTATTAGCTGCTGGTTGGCCGCTTTTAATTGTTGTTCGCTTGCTATAAGCTGCTGATTTGCTGCTTTTATCTGCTGTTCACTTGCTATAAGCTGCTGATTGGAGGCTCTCAACTGTTGTTCGCTTGCCTTTAAGGCCTCCTCTGCGTGTTTACGAGCAGTGATGTCGAGTGCATAAATGTTAACGTAGTCTGATTCCGGAACAGGTGCCAAAGTTATGAAAAATGCGCGGTTGTTGTGGTCCAGGTCAAAAGTTGCAGGCTTACCCGAATTCAAGGCTATTTTCATTAATTTACTCTCTCCGTCCGACAGACAAAGACACCGGTTTTCATCACGGCCCCAGGCGTCCAATATAGGTTCAGCGGCCTGGTTGCTGTAAAGAATGGCGTTATCCTTTGATATTCTCAGGACGGGATTAGGGTTTTCGCTCGGGAATTTTGCAAGTACCCGGGCCTCCTTCTCGCTTGTCAGTAACTGCTGATTAGAGGCTTTCAACTGCTGCTCGCTTGCTGTCAACTGCTGGTTAGCAGCCTTCAATTGCTGCTCGCTTGCTGTCAACTGCTGATTGGCCGCCTTCAATTGCTGTTCGCTTGCCATTAGCTGCTGATTGCCTGCATCAAGCTGCAGATTAGCAGCTTGTAACTCGAGTTTCTTTCTTATTTGAGTTTTCAAGAGACGGCTAAATGTCATTCCTACAACAACTGTTACAGCCAGACAGATCGCTATTAATACTATCTGTACTATCTGAAAGTTCCTGCACTCCCGGGCAATTGCCCGCTGAAGGTCTGCTTCCACAAGGTCGGCCTTCTGTACCAAATCCTTGAAAACCTCGTCGTATTTTTGGTCAATCTCAGTGCCGATTCCGGCCGTTTTACTTGTTTGCCACCGCTGGAGAGTAATTTCCCTGAATTCAGCCAACTTAAGGCGCACCTCTATGATGTCCTGTCGCATATGTGGATCCGACAATGGAAAAAATTGGCCCTCATCACTTTGCCCTCCATCCAGCATGGCTTTCGCGTACCAATCGGCTTGGTCTATATGCCCTAATATATCATCAAAGCTTTGAGAGCTGTCGCCGCTTATTATCTCCTCAAACCATAAATGAGCAGTGGTTGCCTCGAGCTTAATCTCCATAGCTGCGTCTATCAATGGTGTATGGACTACGGTCATATGATTGCCGAGGTATAAGATATAGCCCATCGAAGCAAAAACTACTAATGCGACAAATCCAATAAGCAGATAAATCCACCGAATAGTAACTTTTTTCTTTATTCGGTCTTTCAGTTTATTTTCTGTTTCCTCAGCCATCTTCAATATTCCCTATTATGAAGCCATAATTCTGATGATCAATTTTGTGTAATTTTTCCTGCTGATTCCCATAGTAGCTTTTCCTGCCTGTCACCTTCTGTATAATAGACACTGCCGCTTTCAATATCCATAGAAATACTTTTTCTTTCTGTGCCGCCAAGAACCGCAGCCCTTACTGGAATATGCTTTTCTTTTAACAACCGGGTAACAGATTCTATGTTATTATCACAAACAGTATCATCCTGCTTTTTCAGAACATTTCCCGCACCCACAAGGCAGACCCCAAGTTCACATAAATTTGCTCCTTTTAAGGTTATTCTGCTTATCATCTCATCTAAAGCGTCAGCGGCGTATTTTGTAGATTCGCCGTAGGCGCTCTTTGGCGCTCTTCCCGGAAGCATTACATGAGCCATTACTCCGACTTTTTTTTCGCAATCACAGGCCGCTAATACAACACAAGAGCCTATGGCGGTAGATCTTAATATTTCCCCCTTTCTACCGACCTTCACTTCCCCAGTGCTAACGTTGATAATCTTTTCCATTTTGATATGACCAAGCCACCATAGTCCAATTTAGGTAAGAATACTTCTCATGTCGGCTAATAACCAGAAAATTTAGCAGATAATTGACATTTTTAAGCTTATTAGCTGCTAAAAAATAATATTAAGTTTCTCTGAGGGCTTTTTTCCCGGGCGAAGCCACTTAAGAATAAATTTTTCAGACAATTCAAGTCACCCGAACGGCCATATCTGCGATGTCAGCCGGGTTGTGCAACCAATGATTTTTAAAAAATTTTATAACACTATCTTCGACAAGCTCTTTTTTACTTTTTCCGGAACTGGACGGCGGCGGCTTTGGGACTTGCCCCCTTCTTATCCCGCCGATGCCGGAATAAGACAAAGCATTCTCAAAACGGAATCGCCGGTATTCCTGAACTGGTGTTCCCTGCCGCCGGGGACAAATACCACATATTCTGCGCCAAACTCGTGCTCTTTTCCTTCGTAAACAAAGATGCCGCTGCCTTCAATTGCAAAGACCTCATGTTCGTGAGGGTGAGTATGTAAAGGAGTATGACCGCCCGGCTGTATTTCAAACATCCGCATTGAGAAATTTTCCGCCCCATCGTCTTTGGAAATAAGCCATCTTATTTCCACTCCTTCGCAGCCATCAACTTCGACTGCACATTTGCTGACATTGCAGCTTTTTTCTATCTTCATTTTTTATCTCCGTCTATCTGTCTTAGAATCTTAACCAAGTTTCTTTGCGAGAATCTCAGAAACGACTTTTGGATTCGCCTGGCCCTTTGATTTCTGCATAACCTGACCCAGTAAAAAGCCCCGGGCCTTTTTGCTTTTTTTGCCGCCGCCGGTTACATCCTCAACGGCCTTTGGATTATCTGCAAGGACCTTGTCAACTATCGCTTCCAGCTCTCCCGCATCACTTTTTTGAATCAGGTTGAGCTCTTCAGCCAGGACTTCAGGCTCTTTACCGGTCTCAACCATCGCCTCAAATATTTGTCCTGCGGAGCCGGCACTGATAGCACCGCCTTCAATCATTCCCGCCAAATTTGCGACACTTTGTGGTTTGAGCCCTAAATCGCCCGCACTGCACCCCTTTTCATTTGCAATTTTCAAGCCGGTCTGCGTTATTATATTACACACCCGCTTCGGGTCGGCACCGGCCTTGACTGTCTCATCGAACAGGTCCGATGTCGAGCGATCAGCAGTTAATACGCCCGCATCGTAATCACTGAGCTTGTACTGCTCAACGTAGCGCAGTTGCCGTTTAATCGGCAATTCACACAGGCGGCCCTGAATTTCCGCCAGCCATTGGGGAGTCAATTTCACAGGCACAAGATCAGGCTCTGGAAAATAGCGATAATCGTGGGCCTCTTCTTTTTCCCTTTGCAGTACGGTTATCTCTTTTTCATCGTCCCAACCGTGGGTTGTTTTATTACCCATTTCCATCACAAGGCCAGTCTCTAAAAAGTCATCAAGCTGCCTTCGCTGTTGGTAATCGACACTTCTTTCAAGTGCCCGGAAGCTGTTGAGGTTTTTGACTTCGACTATTGGAGTTCGGTATTCGGTGCAGTCTTTGGTGATAATCAAATTAATATTCGGCTCAAAGCGCATGTGCCCTTTTTGCATATCGGCCTCAGAGACACCAAGGAACCTGACCATTCGCTGAAGTTCAACGGCCAGCGCCCGGACCTCAGCGGCGCTGTTCATATCCGGTTCGGTAACAATCTCCAACAGGGGCGTGCCGGTCCTGTTCAAATCCACCTGAGAAAAATTACCGGCCGTGTGTAGATTCTTGCCGGCATCCTCTTCGAGGTGCGCTCGAATTATCCTGATGTTCTTAGTCTTGCCGGATTCAAGAGGTATTTCAATATAGCCGTTAGTACTGAGCGGCAAATCATACTGGCTTATCTGGTAGTTCTTCGGCAAATCAGGGTAGTAATAGCTTTTTCTGTCCCACTTTGTGAATTTAGCTATTTCGCAGTTAAGGGCCAGCCCGACCAGCACGGCGTATTCAAACGCCTGCTTATTCATCACCGGCAAAACGCCGGGCATACCAAGACACACCGGACATACCCTGCTATTAGGCTTTTGGCCAAACTCCACCGCACAGCCGCAGAACATTTTGCTTTTCGTGCAAAGCTGTACGTGAATTTCCAATCCAACTATCAGTTTGTAGTGCAAGTCGCTGCTCATTTTCTCTTTTTAGCTAATATCCGGTGCTTTTCTTTTGTGCCAGTCGGTCTGGCTTTCAAACATTCTCGCTATCCGCAGTAACTTATCCTCTCCGAAGGCCGGTGCAAGTATCTGCAGGCCTACCGGCAGATTCTTATCGTCGAAACCGCAGGGGACACTTATGCCCGGGATGCCGGCTAAATTGGCGGCTATCGTATAAATATCGGAAAGATACATCGTCAGAGGGTCATCGACCTTTTCTCCGATTTTGAAAGCCGTAGTCGGAGAAACCGGCATCATAATGCAATCGCATTTTTCAAAAGCGCCGGTAAAATCGGCACGTATTAAATTTCTAACCTTGAGCGCCTTCAAATAGTAAGCATCGTAATAACCGCTCGAAAGGGCATAGGTTCCGAGCATAATTCGCCTTTTAACTTCCTGGCCAAAAGCCTCGGCACGGGATTTGGAATAGACCTCGATATAATCTTCGGCCTTTTCGCTTCGATGGCCGTAATGAACGCCATCATAGCGAGCCAGATTGCTCGATGCCTCAGCGGTAGCAATGAGATAATAGGCGGCAATGGCATAATCCAAATGAGGCATATTTACTTCTATGATTTCAGCTCCGAGCTTTTTATATACGTCAATCGCTTCAGTGATGGCCTTTTGCACCTGCCGGTCGGCACCGGCGGCGAATTGAGGAACAATTGCAATTTTAAGCTTATCCAGAGGCTCATCGAGTTTTTCAAGATAATCACAGACAGGATTAATATTTTCCTCAACGCTGGTACTGTCGGCGGGGTCGTGGCCGGCTATGACATTCATCATCAAAGCCGAATCAGCGACAGTTTGCGTAATAGGCCCGATTTGATCCAGGCTCGAACCGTAAGCGACAAGTCCGTATCGAGAAACACAGCCGTACGTCGGCTTTAAGCCAACGACTCCGCAGAAACTGGCGGGCTGGCGAATCGAACCACCGGTATCCGAGCCGAGTGCCGCAAAACACAGCCGCCCCGCTACCGCCGCACAGGAACCACCGCTGCTTCCACCCGGTACACGGGAGGTGTCCCACGGATTGATTGTCTGCTTTAGGCCGGAGTTTTCCGTACTCGAACCCATCGCAAACTCATCCATATTTGCTTTGCCGACTATTACGGCATCGGCGGCCAGAAGTTTTTCAACAACCGTGGCGTTATAGGGAGCGTGGAAATTTTTCAATATCTTCGAAGCACAGGTAGTAGCTCCGAAAGTAGTGCACATATTGTCTTTTATCGCAACAGGGACACCAGCCAGTTGGCCTACGGATTGGCCCGCGGCTATGCGTCGATCAATGTCCGCGGCTGTTTCCAACGCCATGTCATGATAAGTGCTGATATAAGCACCAATGATTGGCTCAAGCTTATCTATACGCTCAAAAACAGCTTTAGTCGCTTCGAGGCTGCTTATTTTTCCGGCCGCGATTTTATCGCGTAATTCCTTTGCGCTTAGCTCTTCCATCGTTGAAAATAAGATTATTTATTCTTGCTATTGTTTACGATGTTCGAGGAACCAGTCATATAGTTCCTGATTGTCGTACGACTCGGTCCATGAATCATGGCCGGCGTCGGGATAGATTGTGAATTTGACGTCTCCGCCACGTTTTCTTATGGCATTGACCATTTCTTCGGATTCTTCGAGCGGGACAACGGAGTCTTTTCCTCCATGAAAAACCCAGATGGGTATATCTTTGAGTCTCAAGGACATTATACGGCTGCCGCCGCCGCAAATAGGCGCTATAGCGGCAAAGCGTTCGGGATAAGCGGAGGCCAGGGCCCAGGTGCCATACCCGCCCATACTCAAACCCGTCAGATAAATCCTTTTCTTATCGACCTTATACCGAGCCGAGATATCATCCACAAGGTTTATGAGCACTTCAACTTTCTCCGTCCACCAATCGCCTTCGGGACACTGCGGAGAGACCACGATAAAAGGATAATCCTTTCTGTTTTTGACTATCTTAGGCGGGCCGTGCACCTTTACCTTGTTCAAATCACTGCCGCGTTCACCGGCACCATGCAGAAATACCATCAAAGGCCAGCGCTGTCGTTTTTTTCCGTAGTCTTCCGGCAGAAACAGCAAATAATTACAGCTTACAGTTTTTGTTATTTTCTTTTCAAACATCTGGGATTGCTGAGAGCCCGGCGGAACTGAGTTCATTCTTTTCTCCATCTGTGCGCAACCAATCAAAAACAAAGACATAAACAAAGAACATATTAAATAATTCGCCTTCATGTTCTAATACCTCCAAATCCGTTTTAAGACTTTCTTTTATGCACCGGAACCGTCATCCAGTATTTTCGGCACTTTGAAAAACTCATCATCCCTCTGGGGTGCATTAGCCAAAACCTTCTCTGTGCCGAGCGACTCTTTGGCGGAATCTTCTCGCAAAACATTGCTGACCGGCAAACAATGCGCCAACGGCTCAACACCGGCTGTGTCCAGCTCATTCATTTTTTCGACATAGTCAAGGATTGCGCTTAATTGCCCTGTAAATTCCCGAATCTCGTCTTCGGTTAAATCCAGCCGGGATAATTTAGCGACTTTTCTGACCTGTGTCTGGTCGATTTTCTTTGCCATTTTCAATCCCCACCGAAAGAAAAAAAGCGAGGCAGAACCCGCCCCGCTATAAAGAAAACTCTTGATAATATGCTTTGTCAGTCAGCGGCCTTTTCGGCGGGTGTGTAATCCCGCTTTGGAGGCTTCTGCACAAGACCCATACGAATGGCCTTGGCTGAGACTTTAATTCTGCAAACCTTGCCGTTAACAACCGCACGAACCCTTTGTATATTCGGCTTAAACTTTCTTTTGGTGCTGCCGGTTACTCTTTTACCAACACCGCCAAGATATTTAGCCTTACCACGCCGGGCTATGCTTCTGCCCGATATGGTTCGCTTGCCCGTAAAAAAACATTCTCTCGACATTAAATACGCTCCTGTTCTAATTTAACTTTAACGCAGGACGGGATTTTACCCCATCGAAAACGCCAAATATATAATATTCCATAAAAAATGCAAGTGTAAACCGAATATAATTGCAAAAAAGCCTTTTCTACCTCAAAATCCCTTTTTTCCAAAGGATTGCCCCGTAATTCCATGGATTTTACATTTACGCGGATGAAAAGCACTTTAACAAAAAACGGTGATGTATTCAGGTCAGGTCAATTGCCTTTTTTCAGGACAGTTTCCAGTACTTTGCGTATTTTAGGTGAATTCGGGTCTATCTTTAAAGCAATATTAAGCTCTTTGATGGCCTCCGTTCTATTGCCCTGTTTATCCAACATAACACCCAAATTACAATGCAGAATTGCGCTGCCCGGGACTAAAATCAAGGCCTTGCGGCATATTTCAATACCCTGATCAACTTTGCCCTGACTGAACAATATCTCAACCAGATTATTATATGCCGACACGTTAGTCGGATGTAGTCGCAAAGTTTTGGAATAATGTTCGACAGATTCATCAAACCTGCCCTGCTTTTCATATGCCCATGCCAGGAAATAATGCGCCTCAATACAGGTAGGTTTGATTCGTATCGCCTCCCGGTATTGAGCGACAACTTGATCAATATCCCCCATTCCTCGTGCGATCGCTCCCAACGCGGTATATACTATATAAGAATGCGGCAACCACTGCCGCACCAGCCGCAACTGTTCTGACGCACCCTTATAATCTTTCAGACCTTCCGCTAATAATTTTCCATAGTTCCAACGCAGGCGCCAGTCTGAGGGTGATTTCTGAATCGCCAGAAGATACTTGAGTGCAACATTTTCAAGGGCTTCAGGAGCAAGATACATTTTCAGGTCCTCGATATTTTGCTCCATTTGTGTCAGACGCTGCTGCTGGTAGAGCTGGTTGGTGAACGGAGGATTTTTTATAAAGCCGTTAAGGACTTTATCGGCAATCTGGTATCTATCCCAACCGGTGTAAGCCAGGCGTTCAGCACAATCGTCTTCGGTCAATATTTGACGCTTTTCAGCCTGCTGATATCTTGTCAAATTAGGAGGAAGTATCTTTTCCACTTGTTCAAAAAGTGCTTTAGCGAGAAAATAATTACCTTTGAAATTCAAATGTACATGCTCATAAAACAGTTCGCGGCCCGGAGTCGCATTAGGACTGTTCTGTTCTAAATATTTAGCAGTGTCCGTTAGATAAATACCTTCTGCTACCCTGCCGGTGGCTACGTCACGAATAATGTTATTAATCCGCGAATCAGCGCGGAAACGAAGCGTGTCCAGCTCACGTGCAAGAATATATCTTGTCCGAGCCTTTTCATATTCGGCAGCGGCCCAATAACATCGTGCCAGCCGAAACTGCAAGTCGGCGTAACGGTCGTCAATCTTCACGGCTTCCAAATAGCATTCAACAGCATCGGCATAATCACCTTTTAATTCGTGTTCGGCGCCCTGCCGATAAATATCGTCCCACTTTTTCATTTCTACCGGAGTCAAATCGGGCCGATGCAGAGATGCGAATGGCGGGCTATCTTTCAGGTTGCTTCCTACGGTACAGAAAATCGTCTTGCTACCGCTTTTTAAGACGATTCGCCTGATATCTTTTAGGTTTCTTTGGAAATTCCGGTAAACCGCTTCTAAAGGAGGAGTATCGGCCCGTACCTGATTGTCAAGAAACATCTCCAACCCAAGCCACTCTTTGGGAGTATTTTTTTGAGTACCAACCGAACCTGCCAGGTTGTGCAAGAGCTGCCCCAGCCTGGCTGCTTTAAGGGCAATGCCGGTACGGATGACAGACAAATTGGCCACAGGCAGAGTATATACGGTTCCAGCCCCATAGGGCCCGGTAACTTCGTTATTGCCGAGATATACGATGAACAGGTCAGGATTGTAGCTGGCGCAGTCTTTTGCTATCTGCAAGACAACATGTGAATTGATGGCCGTCATTGCGGTGTTGATAATTTCAAAGTTTACCGCCGGATATTTATCGCACAGCATTTTTTCGAGAATCCGGCCAAAACTAAACGCCGGTTCCGGCGTGCCCTGAGCGGCAGAAGCACCGAGTATAAAAATCCGATAAGTATCGTCCGGCTTTTCGGCAGGAAAAATGAACGACTCAAAATCACGCGCAATGTTTCGGGGAAAGAACCTCCAGCCAAATTTGAGATTGTCACAATAAGCGTCCCTGCCATCGACCTGACATTTAATAATCGCTTGGGGGGAGAAACCGTAACCGACAATCCGCAAAGACAACTCCACCAACAGCAACAGCAGTATCGGAAAAACTGTAAGAGCGATGATACGAAACAGCCAGAGATGCCGGCCGGTTATCACTCTTGGCGGTATTTGTTTTTTGTCCTCTTGTGAGCGCCTTCGAGTTTTATGATGTCGGACTTCTCTTTGAGTATGTGATAATGATTTCCTTTTTTTTGCTCGGCGTTTATTACTCATTAATTCAAAACCTTCAATCGCGTTTTCAGATTAAGACTGATTTTTATCTTAATGGGCGATTGATCTTCCATCGGCATTTGTGTACTGAATGATTAGTCGGCGGTGACTTTTTTTAGGTAAGTCACTTCTGTGTTAGTCAGTTCTCTGGATTTGCCGACGCCGAGTCCTCGTACAGTCAGTCTGCCGATTTTTGTTCTCGCCAGTGATTTTACAGGCAGGCCGATTTTTGCCAGCATTCTGCGTATCTGGCGATTAAGGCCCTGTCGAATAGTAATTTCAATCGAAGATTCTATGTGCCTGCGTTTTAATATTTTCACCGATGCTCTGGAGGTTTTGCCCTCCGCCAGCCAGATTCCTTTTTTTAACTTTTCTATTTGTTCGGGTTTAATTTCGCCCTTAATCCTGACAACGTAGGTCTTGGCTATTCCGTATCTGGGATGAGTCAACCTGTTTGACAATTCGCTGTCGTTCGTCAGAATAATCAAGCCCGTGGTTTCCGCATCGAGTCTGCCGACACAAAAGATACGCTCGTTTGCCTGGACAATATCTATCGCTTTTTTTCTGCCCTGAGGGTCACGGTTGGTACAAATGACGCCTTTAGGTTTATTCAAAATAAAATATACTTTCCGTGCAGCACGAATCTTCCTGCTGTTTACGGTTATGATGTCTTTGTCCGGGTCAACGAAAGCCGGCAGCTTATCGACCACCTTGCGATTTACTCGGACAACTCCTTCAAGTATCAACTCTTCGCATTTTCTGCGTGAATCGACACCTGCCGCCGCTAAAACCTTCTGTAATCTTTGTTCAGCCATTTAATAATCAATCCTAATCATGACCCAAAGGTCGTTATCGGAAAATGCCACCAAAATTAATACCGAGCTTGTCGGCATAAACAATTGTAAAACTTGCTATAACCCACACTACAAAACCTATCTGAAACGACAAATCATTTAGAATAAGCTGCACCGGGCCTGAATATTTTCCCGTTTGTATCAATGAACTGAAACGGAAGATACAATACAAAACCAATGGGGTAGTATAGACAAGATTATTATTACCGTGAATCTGGAAAGTTTTGTCGTCCATAGCATAAAGCAGAAAACATACCACCGCCAGACCGCTGGTCACATCGATCATATGAGCCAGAAGCTCGGGTGTATAGCCGGTCAGCGTATTTCGAAATGATTCGCGATCCACTTGAAGCAGGGCTATTTCACTGCGACGTTTGCCAAAAGCCAGAAACAGACACAAAGCAAATGTGCAGATAATCAACCATTGCGAGATAAAAACTTCCACTACGACAGCTCCTGCAACTGCCCGCAGGCAAAAACCAATCGCTATGACCACACAATCGAGAATCATTATTCTTCTTAGCAAAAGCGAATAGAAAACCATAAGCATAATATATATCAGTATGATAGCCGCGAAAGCCGGGCCAAGCAGAAAGGCGGCAGTAATCGCAACGGCAGCACACAAAGCAGAGATTATTACGGCCGGACCAATAGCCACCCTGCCGGAGGCAATGGGTCTTTTACATTTTTCGGGATGGAGACGGTCCCTTTGACGGTCAATTATATCGTTGAGGATATAAACAGCCGAAGCTGCCAAACAAAAACAAGCAAAACCACCAATCGCCCTGCCGAGAGCCTCAGGCACATTAAGTTTATGTCCGAATATAAGGGCTGCAAACACGAACATATTTTTGGTCCAGTGCAAAGGACGCATTATTTGCAAAAATTTCATAGCTTCGCCTTGTTACATTTACTTACCGAATTTCAGCGAGTCATTCGTGCGCAGGAAAAAAGTCGCTCACTAAAGACTATTCACTTAAAATTATCGACATTTGAGCCATTAATGCGTAAAATTATACTGTAATAAGCATATAGTAGATAGTGTATATTTTACGCAATAATACTACCGGGATATAAGATGATAACGACTGTTATTTTTGATTTGGACGACACACTTTACGATGAAATCGAGTATTGCAAAAGCGGCTTCACAGCCGCAGCTGAGTTTCTCGCCAACCGGTCGGAATCAACTTCCGCCAATTCTACCACGGTTCAGGCCGATATGAAGCGTATTTCCGCCGCTTTATGGGAACAATTCCGTACGGGCAATCGTACGAAAACCTTCAACGCCGCTCTGGATGAGCTTGAGTTAGCCTATGATGATGAGCTTATTTTAGGGTTAATAGAGGTTTATCGACAGCACAAGCCCAAAATTACGCTGCCGCCGGACAGCCGGGACGCTCTTTGTGAACTAAGCACAAAATACACATTGGCTCTGCTTACGGACGGCTTTTTGCCCGGGCAACAATTGAAAGTTCAGGCCTTAGGCATTGAAAAATATTTTAAGGCCATAGTCTATACTGAGCAGCTCGGCAGGGAATTCTGGAAACCGTCCCCTGTGGGGTTTGAAAAAATATTACAGAGCTTAGAAGTCAGGCCGGAAAATGCGGTTTATATCGCGGATAATGAAAAAAAGGATTTTATCGCGCCGAATAAATTAGGTTTTGCGACCATCCAGATACTACGCCCGGCCCGCTTACACACATCGGTCTGCGGGCAAGCCGAGGCCGCCGCACAGCATATAATCCGCCAAATCAGCCAATTATCAGGCCTTTTAGGGAGACTTTGAGATTACTGGCGACACGATACACTATAAGCCGGAACCGGGC
Organism: Planctomycetota bacterium; assembly: GCA_019456195.1. Classification (GTDB taxonomy): domain Bacteria; phylum Planctomycetota; class Phycisphaerae; order Sedimentisphaerales; family Anaerobacaceae; genus NIOZ-UU13. The sequence goes on from VRUK01000045.1 coordinate 40,464, forward strand.
CGGCAATTGTTCGAACATCCGTTCTATAGCAAAAAGGCGTATTTGTTATCTTTTTTTTATTGACTCAGAAGCAGATTAGGGCTATAATAAGTTCTGAAAACAAGCTAATACGGGTGATTATTCTATATTTGTGAGGAGTTTTACTATGCCAGCACGCAGGAGAAAGCAAAGCAATGCTATGCTCTACACACTAATAACCTTTGTGGGGCTTTTTATTGTGGCGACCACAATTGCGGTTATTTACTATGTTGAAGCCGAGGATAAACGGACAAGACTTGACGAAATGCAAAACAAGATTGATGGTCTTGCCAACACCGGAGAAATTAACGCTTTGGGCACGATAGTCGGAACCAAACCAAGCAGCAAAACATGGCTCGGTATGATGGTCGGGCATCTTGACGGAACTACATCTCTCATCGTCGGCGGAGTCCCGGAAACGACATCGGCCGAAGCGAAAGTCAATGATGCCAATATAAAAGTTGCAAATGCATTCAAATCAGCTCAGCAACATATCACTATTGCAGACCCTAATACAACAGGTCTCGTGAAAATCATCAGTGATTTAGTCGCAGAACTGAATAAAAATATAGAAGCAAAAGATGCTTTACAAAAAGATCTAAATAACCAGATAGCGCAAGTTGAGATTACGAAAAAAGCCTATTCCGATAAAGAACAAATTATCGAAGAAGAGAAAAACAAACTACAAGCACTGGTCAACAAGATGCAGGCCGACTACGCCGATCTCCAGGGCCGCTTAGAACAGAGCACTACGGAGCAGATTGCTAATGTCAGGAAACAATTAGATGATGCAAAAGCCGAACTGAAAACAGCCGAGGGCACACTTCTGAAAACTCGGGCGGAATTGAGACAGACTGAGGGTATTATGAAACGTGCTCAGCAGGAGGTCATGGATATCATGCCGCCGCCTGACCATGAAGTGATGGCTCACAGGGCTGACGGCAAAATAATATTAATTGACGATGCGGCCCAGGTAGTCCATCTGAATATCGGCACCGATCAGCACGTTTACAGAGGCTTAACTTTCACGGTTTATGACAGAAGCGGCTCTGTCCCTAAGGACGGCAAAGGAAAGGCTGAAATCGAAGTATTCGATGTAGCAGACACTTACTGTGCAGCACGTATAACAGAATCAGATCCAAAAAAGCCCGTATTGATGGATGACATTGCAGCAAATTTAATTTGGCACAGTGACAAATCAAATGTATTTGTTATTGCCGGCAACTTCGACCTTGATAACGATGGAAACATTGACCAAAACGCTACCGGCAGAATAAAATCACTTATCGAAAAATGGGGCGGCAAAGTCGTTGACAACATTTCTGTTGACACAGATTTTCTGGTTCTTGGCGACCAGCCTCAGGTACCGCAACAACAACCAACGTTCGAACAACTGGAACTGGACCCGGGAGCACTGCAAAGATACGAGGCGTTGCAGCAACAGCTCAGCCACTATAACCAGCTTCAGAGCCAGGCCCAGGCGCTTTGGATACCGATATTCAGGTATGAAAGATTCCTGTATTTTATCGGCTACAAAGGCCAGATAAGTAAGGCCGGGGCTTTTTAGAACAGGCCTCGCTGCAGAGTTCAGAACAGGAGCTACGAAACCGGTTCGACCCCTATCGAGGCAACGAATATCTCGCCCGTGTAAGAAGCTGCGCATTCTGAGACAAAGCCCTTTTTAACTGCAACAAAAGTTACAGTACAGCTCGCTTTGACAGCCGTACCGAGAGGCTGACCACTATCGCAATCCATGCCCGATGGAATATCCACCGCCAGAATCGGACAATCACAGGCGTTTATACTTTCTATCAATTGTATATAATCGTCCCTCAAGGGTCCGCTTAATCCGGTTCCAAACAGGCCGTCAATAATCATATCAGCATCGGCTGTAAATGCTTTGACCCGGGTGGGCACATCTTCATCTTTGAGATTTAGCTGTTCAATCGGCAGGTCTAATTTCTCTAAAATATCAAGGTTTATCTTCGCATCGCCTTTGACCTTTTGGCGGTCGCCACATATTACTACAACAACCTTAAAGCCGCTGTTCAATAAGTGGCGGGCGATTACATAGCCGTCGCCGCCGTTATTTCCTGTACCACAGAATATACAGACCTTTGGATTGGTAATGGGTTTTAATTTTTCTTTAATAAGCTCGGCGCAACTTCGGCCGGCATTTTCCATTAGGACCACGCCGGGGATGCCAAGTGTATTTATCGCCCAGGAATCAACTGCGCGGACCTGGTCTTTTGTCATTAAGGTACATTTTTTGTTTTGTGAATATTTTTCCATAATCATTTTATTGTACATTTTAATGATTGTCCCTTCAACTGTCCTCCCCTTTAGAATTTGAAGGAATTGGGTTTGTTCCTTCGACAGGCTCAGGATTTGCGCTTCGCTCCAATTGGCTTTGAATTGGCTTTGTTTTGGGTTAATTGGGTTTGTTTTTGGCTTTATTGGCTTTGAATTGGGTTTGTTTTTTCTGAATAACCAAGTGTCCATATTTGCATATCTCATTGTTATCATAGAGGTTACGCTCATTTGACTCCTTTTTAAATTGGGTTTGTTTTGCATAATAAGGGTGTACTGGAAATATGTTATAATTGAAAGAGTGTCTAAAGTGACTAAAGTGACTAAAGTGACTAAAGTGACTAAAGTGACTAAAGTGAGCTAAAGTTGGGTATATCATATCTCAAATCTCAGATTTCATATTGTGGGCTTAGGCCCCCTGTTGTGTGTCAAGTTAGCAGCACTTCCCCTGTTGCGCATCAAGTTAGCAGCACCTCCCCTGTTATGAGTCGAGTTGCAGCTCTTCCCCGGCAGAAAAGCAAGTAAGCACACACCGAGGACAAGCTCTGGATAAACTCGGATAAACTTGGGTAAACTCAGGGAGTAAAAAACACTCCCTCTATAATTAGACGAGTGTGCATGTTTGAGTCGAAAAAAGTCTTGTTTTTCGATGCTGGATTCTTGTAACTCTATGTAGAGAAAGGAGATAAAAATTTTTGAATTATTTTATTTTTGTTTTTGAGAGTGAGCGTTTTTGACTGAAAAATGGGCCTGGTTCAAAAACGCCTGATTTTTAGTAACAGTTGACGGGGAGTCAATGCTCCCAGATCGTCATGGGGATTTCGTTTGGTGGTTGGCAGCGTTGAGGGGCTGTCGATCAATTTCGTCGAAATCTCTCGAAGCCGAGAAGTTCAAGCCAATGTCCGTGGGAGTTGCCACCGAGCAGTTCGGCTGGACTTTTGCCGACTCGCTCCGGTCGATCACTGCGTGCATATCGGTGGTGGTTGAAGAAGAAACGCAGCAGATCCAGATAGTCATTGCTGATGTGCCGCCGCAGGAAGAAGTAGTTCCGCAGGCGGCTATTGAGGTTCTCTACCAACGAACTGGCGCGAGGTATGTCGGACATTGCCTCGATTACGGCAGTTTCGATCCAATAGTACAATTTACCAAGTGTGTGCTGGAGTTGTTCTCGACGCTGCCAATAG
>VRUK01000046.1 GCA_019456195.1 Planctomycetota bacterium
TTCATTAAGACATGGACATTATAACATATCGGTAAATATATAGAATCATCTTCGAGTTATAATTGCGACACAGCCTGTTCGTTCGGTATGACAACGAAATGGATTATGCATCAAGTGCGAAAGACGTTGTTTGAATATTGATTATTCGCTTGGGCGGTTCACGAAGCGCCCCTACAATGATAATGGAAACTGCACATCGGGACAGCATTGTGACAAATCAGGGCAACCACGCGGGGTTGCCCCTACAATTCGATTGATGATTGGGATTTCGAAGAAAACAGCATGGGCTAAAGCCCATCCTTAATAAAGATTGCCGCGGGGGTTTTCAGTTGTCTTCGCTGTCGGTTGCGATGTATTCTCGCTGGCCTTCGCTTGCGTAGGCTGGCTCGGGTGATGGTGGGGTGGTTTCGATTTGCGGTTCTTCCATTGCTTCTTCGGCTTCCATCTGGCGGCGAATGTTCTCGTACTCCTCGAGGGTCATCATAACTTCTCGTGCCTGAGAGCCTTTGTATTCGCCGAGTATTCCGGCTCCGGCCATCATCTCGATTATTCGTGAAGCCCTGGCATAGCCGACACTCATTCTTCGCTGGAGCAGCGAGACGGAGCCGCGTTTGGTTTCCAGAACAATCCGAACCGCATCGTCAAACAGCTCATCCCTGACCATCTCAGATGGATCCAGTTTTTTTAGCTGGGTCAGTTCTGGATGGAATTGGGGTTCGGCGATGTCCTTAAGATGTTTGACAACTCGTTTTATCTCCGGCTCGTCGAGAAAAGTACCCTGAGCGCGAATAAGGTCACTTGTACCGGGTTTTAGAAACAGCATATCACCTTCACCTAACAGCGTCTCAGCGCCGTTCTGGTCGAGTATAATTCGGCTGTCCATCCTTGCGGCGACACGGAAGGCAACCCTGGTCGGCATATTTGATTTTATCAGGCCGGTAACGACCGTTGCCTGGGGCCGCTGGGTGGCTAAAATAATATGAATACCTACGGCCCGGCTCTTCTGGGCAAGGCGGACGATATAAGCTTCTATTTCCTTGGGCGCGGTCATCATTAAATCCGCCAGCTCATCGATTACTATCACAATATAGGGCAGTTTCTTCGGAATTATTGCTTCTTCCTCTTTACTGCTCGGCTTAAACCTCTTCATGATCTCCTCGGTACCGAGACGGTTAAACTCAGCGACATTCTTAACCCTCGCTTCGGCCAGCACTGCGTAGCGCTCATCCATTTTAACGGTGGCCCATTCAAGAATCTGAACAGCCGTTGAAGTCTCGGTAACTATCGGGCACATCAGGTGCGGAATGGTGTTGAAGGCCGTCATCTCGACCATTTTCGGGTCAATCAGAATCATCTTTACTTCGTCCGGCCTTTTTGTAAGCAATATGCCGATTACGATACTGTTTATACACACACTCTTGCCTGAGCCGGTTGTTCCGGCGATAAGCAAATGCGGCATCTTGGTAAGGTCCGAAACGAGAGCTTCGCCGGAAGAATCCTTGCCGAGAAACAGCGGTATCTGCATCTTCCTCGGCTTGCTGCCTGCCAGCTCCATCATACTCTTCATGCGGACTTTTTCTTTTTCGCTGTTTGGTACCTCGATACCAATCGTATGCCTGCCGGGCAGGGGGGCGACAACGCGAACGGCTCCGACACCAAGGGCACGGGCCATATCATTTGCCAGCGAGGCTATCTGGCTGACCTTCACCCCGGCAGCAAGCTCGAGTTCAAACATGGTTACAACAGGGCCCGTCTCGGCGGCGACAACCCGCGCATTGATATTAAACTCCGACAGCAGCCTCTCCAAAGATATCGCCTTGGCCTTGACGACCTTCTCCTGCACCGCAGTAAAACCGTATTCCGGCTCAGCCAGCAAATCCAATGGCGGCAGTTCATAACCATCATAAGAAGGCTGAACCGCCGAGCTTTTGGATGGTTTGGCTTTTGGGCGACCGGCCTTTTGACTTTCCGAGTGTATCACAGGGATAATATTCATCGGTTTGAGTGGTGCAACTTCTGAGCGTTTCGGAACTTCGCGGTTAACCACGAGGGGCTTTTGCCTGGCGCTTAGTTTCTGCCATATATCGGTTAGCCCTTGCCCGACTATGGCCGACTGCTTTGTTGCCGACCACGCGGGAGCTGCTACGCCTGTTAATTTTCTAAAGCCAAAATCGAATGCCTGCAGAACCACTAACATGAAATTATCCGCCAGTAAAATAGTTCCGACGGCCCAAATTGCTAAAACTAATATTAAAGTGCCCAACGATGCAAAATTGTTTCGCATAAACTGAGCCGCCCCGATACCTAACACACCCCCGGAACCCATAGGGAAATTAAAGAACCGGTAAGGCCATAAACACTGGAAGCTCATCGAAGCCGCCACAGTCGTTAGTACCAGGCCGATTGACCGCAACACAGGCTGGCCCAATTGCTTATGTTTAAGCCTGGCATATAGAAAACAAATGCCGGAGACTAATATGACAAACACCCCCGGCCCGATATAATACAGCAAATAATATGCACAGAACGCACCTACCGTTCCGCACCAGTTGGCGGGGGGGGTATTCTGAGGATAAACAAATTTGCTTGGCCAGTCACCGATGTCGAAACTAAGGCAACTGCACAAAATAATGAAGCACGTACCGACCCCGATGCAAATCAGCGTAGCCCTGGTCCCGAAACGTGATGTTTCGTCTTTAGATTTCCTCTTATATGATTTCTTTTTTGCCACGTTTCTTATTTCCTGTCAAGTCCGATAAAAAAGGCACAATATGAGCAGTTAAACCTTAGTGTCTACGAATAGACATAATCTATATCGGCAGGCATAGGGCATTTTCTGCAAAATTGCTCGATGTTAAACAGCCCAATAATTGTGTGCTTTTATCTGTGATAGTGACTATTCAAGAAAAAGCGGCTTTATATGACGAGCGAAGATGTTCTCTGTCACGTTCTGTGCGATGATGTCCTCGTATTTATCAAGGGCATCTAAAAAGCGTATCTGCATCTCAGCGGCGACTTTGTAAGCAACGTGAAGAAGCTGACGTAGGTTGGGATTATAATGCTCACAGGACTGGTCATGCCGCAGCGCCGAGGCAAATCTTTCCCCGTTCCATTTATCAACCTCTTGCGGCGAAGGCAGTTTCGCTGTGTCGATATCGATAACCGTCTCATACGGCCCGCAAAGCTCGTCCATTCGCGACAGCGCTTTGGCATATATCTCCTTTGCGATTGATAAGCCGTCACCTCCGCCCATCGCCAGGCCGATCAACTCTTCCAGCCACGTTGTGCCGGCCGTCTTGATATGCAGCCCGGCATCGAATTTCCTGATTATCCCGGCTATCGGTGCGTAAATTGAAAACTTATCACTGCCGGAATGAATGCTGAGTTTCAGGTTTTCAGGTAAGCCGAATTCTTTGACCGCGAAAGCAACCACGGCCACATCCTCTTCGAATTCTTTCGCGAAACCTATAACGTCACCTACGTAATCAACTCCTTTATTGAATCGGCCCGTAAATTTTGGGGCTATGGTCTGGGCCGGAATGCCTTCGTCAGCAATCGCGGCCAGGATAAAGAACATCTCGACAGGTGTCTGCGGCTGGTCGGTCTCATCCATCGAGACTTCCGTAATGAAATTATCTGCGCCTTTGGCTTCTGTGATATGACGATAAATCCTGCCTGCCTGCTGAACCGCCGTAAGAGACTTATCAGCTATTGCTGTGATTTGCTCTTCGCTGATATCAAAAGTTTCATCAATTCCGTCAATCGCAAGCGTACCGGTATATTTTTCGTACTTTTGGACAAAGGATTTGACATCACTTTCTTCGGCCTTTTTGCCGATGTAGTCTGCCACATCAAGCGTAAAAAAATCGCTGGAGGCAATGAATTCATCTACATTATTTAATCCTATATGGTCGGCATCCACCAGATAGGGCTCGTCCCATCCATAGGCCGCTACTGCATCGTCGGCCTCTTTGCGCGTATCTGCATGGCTTGTTCCTATTATATTATGTTCCCTGTGTGATTTGTTCCAGACAGGCGTAATGTCAAGGCCCTGCTGCTTCGTCTTAATCAAGGCTGCCAATTGCGGCTTTCCCTGGTGGTTGAACCTGTCGCCGATTCCAAAAGAATATTTCCCTAAAATCATAAATTCATTCTCCGTTATTCAGATACTCAATTGTCTTTGCCGCGAATAATAACTTCTTTAACGTTGGTTAGTCGGATTGTCGAATCGGCCCCTGGTGGATATGGGCCGGTAAGGTTGTCGATCATCGCATCTTCAACATCTTCGATGACCAGCCCGTGGCGCTGGTCGGCTTTTGCTAATTGAAGCTGCACGTTGAGCAGTTTTAATCCCTTAACGTGACGGCAATAAAGCCCATAGGTCGGCAGTTTTCCGAACATCGAGTATTCCGGATAGGCATCCGGCTTTTCAGGGACGGCCCTATCGGCATCGGCTTTGGTTCCGCCACCGGCGAAGGAAAGCCGAATGTTGCTAAGAGTAATGTTCTCTATCATTGCCTGCGGCAGTCCGGCAATCGCGCAGCCTGTGGCGTTGGCGCCGGTCGCTTCGATATTGCTTATCGTAATATTGCGCATTATGCCGATGCCCGGCCTGGCCATATCTTTCCTGAAAGGTCTGGCACGATTGCCTAACCGCACAAATATTGGCGCTCCGACTTTATTCATTGTAATATTCGAGACGACGACCCTGTCCATAGTGCCGCCATCTACTATCTCCAGCGCTACTCCCGCCAGAGGTGTATCATAAATCGAACAACCGGTCATTACGATATTCTCAAAGCCCCCGTTGGATTCGGTGCCCATCTTCAGTGCATTGCAACGGGTGCTCAGGACGCAGTTGCTGACCGTAACGTTTCTGCAAACTCTGGCCGAGGTGCTCTTGAGCACAATGGCATCGTCTCCTGAACGGATATTGCAATCTGAAATGATGACTCTCTCGCAGGAGTCGATATTGATACCATCGTTGTTGGCGTTGACAACACTTCTGACCGTGACTCCGCTGATGCGCACATCGTCGCAGGCTAAGTAGTGCTGCATCCACATGGGCGAATTTTTAAGTGTTATGTCTTTTACCGTGACATTGCGACATTGAATAAATCGAATCGTATAAGGCCTCACCAGGTATGGTCCTTTGAACGAAGCGCCCTGGCCGTCTATGATGCCGCCTCCGGTGATGGCGATTCGTTCCAGCTTTTCACCATATATTAAGCTCTTGTTCGTATAATTGTCGGTGTACGACCTGAAGGCTGGTACGGTCTGGGGATAATCCTTTAGATTTTTGCTGCCCAACAGCGTACAGGCGCGATCGAGCTTGAGCGTTACGCCGCTTTTCATATAGATAGTGCCGGACAGAAAAGTTCCCCGCCCCAGGTAAACAGTTCCACCGCCTTCTTTGGCGCATTGGTCTATTGCTCTTTGAATGGATTTAGTGCACAGCGTTTTGCCGTCGGCTTTGGCCCCGAAGTCCCGAACGTCATAGACCGTCTCAGCGCCCAAAACCGGCCCCATCGCGAACATCCATATAAGACCGGTTAAAATCCCGTATTTTACCTTGTTCATTTTTTCTCCTTCCTTAATATGCCCCCTCTATCAGATTCTTACACTAGCTTTAGCTCCATAAATACGGCACTCTCTATCGGATTGTATCGATATGAATCGGACTTCTTGAATCCGACAGAAATATACAATGCGCTTGCCGCCTCCATTGATGGGACTGTATCTAACCGCATATAGTTATAATCAATTTTTCGCGCCTCTTCAATAACTGCTTCAACGAGTGCTCTGCCGATTCCCAAACCTCGAAACGATGGCTTGACGTATAATCTTTTCAACTCGCACACTCCATCACTAAGCTTTCTCAGTGCGACACACCCAACCGACTGGTCTTTATATACAGCAAGCAGAAGACACCCGGCCGGACTAACATAATCACCGGGAAGGTTAGCTAATTCTCCTTCGAAGTCCTGAAATCTTAAATGAAAACCCAGAGAATCCGCATATTCTACAAGAAGTTTTTTTGCAGTCTCAAAGTCTTCGTCTGTTTGTGCTGGGAAAATTTTCGGCATTCCGCTTTTCTCAACTTTGTTATTCCTGCGAAATATATTTTTGTGTCCAGGGGCAAACATTGATACAAATACCGCAAATAGTTGATTGTACCTCAATCTTTTTCGCAAGTTTTGTCGCAGTTTCACAACATGCAAATGCGTCAAATATTGCGTCCCGTGAGAATCCCAGTTGCCAGTTGTTTCCTTTAATTGCGCTGGCCGGACAATGGTCAACGCAGTGGTGGCAATCGCCGCACATTGACTGTTCTACCGGTGTCGCAGTATCCAGTTTGGCATCGGTAAGCACGCTTGCCAAACGAATAGCTGCACCGTATCTTTTTGTTATAAGTAATGCGGATTTTCCTATCCAGCCGAGAGCCGCTTTTGTTGCTACGGTTTTGTGCGGCAGGTTTGCGTCTATTTTGGTTAAATCAACCTTTTTTATAGTAGGCTTTAGCGCAACAGCTTTATATCCTTCTGATATGAGGATTTCCACGGCGTGGCCACACAAGTCTGTCAGTAAATTGTTGGCTCTGTTATACTCCTGATTGTACTTTGTAGTCGGGCCTTTTGATATCTCACAAACGACCGATGGGTTGAGGGCAACGGCGATAGATACCGCATTTTTTAAGCCTGCTGCCGCCTCATAATCGAGATCGCTTACATCCGCATACCCGATTAAGCAGGCGCCCTTTTCTAAAAGGGATGCTCTTATTTTTGTACTCAAATTTCTCATTTGTATCTTTCTTCAATATTATAGCCGGCGTCACAGAAAACAGCATTTTGCCAACTATTTTATTCGTTCAACATTTCTTCAAGAATCTCAGCCGCATCCTGCACCATCCGTGGACATGTTGAAGAAAAAAGGCCTTTGTCTTTTGCTTCTTTCATTCCTTCAGGCGTACTTATATCACAGCCAAGCAGTTCCCTGCAAGCGACTGAGCTGTTGCGGCTTTTGAATCGGCTTGTATATTCTTCGATTTTTTTATATGTTTTCGCCTTTCCTTCCTTATCTTTTGCCGTGCTGCTTCCGTATTTTAATCCGAGAACCATAAAAGCCCCCGTGACCGCGCCGCACGTACCGCCCATACGCATTCCGCCGCCAAATCCTGTTGCCACTTTACATGCCTTATCGCAATCGAGGCCGAGCTGTTCGCTGAAAGTTCCTACCACGGCCTGAGAGCAATTGAAACCTTTTTTGAATCTTTCTACCGCCTCTCCAGATTTCTTACTCATAAGATTACTCCTAAAAACTCGACTGATACATAGCCTACCCTAAGATTTATCCTGCAAATCCAAGTGTGTACTAAATTAATTCACCCCTGGCAACCATTACTACTTTTCCGCCAACGGATATATTTATTCGGCCTTCTTCGTTTTCGGCTCTTAAGTAGAGCAATGAAGGCCTTGTGATTTCATAACCCTGTTCGGTGCGAATATCAATTTGGTCTTTGCCGAAATAACGGTTTTTCACTAAATATCCTGCCAGACAGCCATTTCCACTTCCCGTGGCCGGGTCTTCGGGAATTCCATAATAATCGACAAAAACTCTAACATTCAAGTCATTTTCCTGAGAGTAAGTCTCGGGACAAAAAACGAGGATTGCTTTAGCCGGTCTGTCTTTAATCAGCTTGAAGTATTTGTCTTTGTTAATCTTTGCTCGTTTAACGGCATCTAAGGTTTTCAATGGTACTATGATAAAAAACATGCCTGTCGAAACTTCCTGAACAGGAAACCTTTCGTCGATGTCGCTGGTGTTTATATCGAGTACTTCCGAGATTTGTTTCGGCTCGATAATTTGCCCGAAAGTCGGCTCAATTTGTTTCATCCTTAAGACGTTCTTTTCTTTCCCGGTGTAATTGAACGTAACAGGTATCCGGCCGACTTTAAGATTCAGGATTATTTTCTCGACTGGTTCTTTTATTATTTCCTGCTGTATGACGTAAGCGGTTCCAAGTGTAGGATGTCCGGCAAAAGGGACTTCCTGGGCCGGAGTGAAAATGCGAACGTCGTATCCGTCGTTTCTCTGGTCATCGGACAAAATAAAAGTTGTCTCAGAATAATTCATTTCTTTAGTGATATTCTGCATTTCGTCATCTGACAGCCCTGCTGCATCTCGAATGACGGCGAGCTGATTACCTGCATATTTCTCTTCTGCAAAAACGTCAACAATATAAAAAGGATGTTTTTTCATAAAACTTATCTCAATTAACCGCTAATTATTGTAAACAGTTTCCATTACCTCAAAAGTAAATCTCGCTGATAAGGTTGCATGACCGCAGCCAGCCGTGGCTCGGCCCCGTCGAGACAGGAAGCTGGTTCCTTCGTAGCCTTGGCGAAGAAGGATAGCGAAGGCGGAATTATCGATTAAGCCTTTGCTATCAGATACACCGTGAAAACTATCGCCGCCACGCACGCCCAGCCGATTAAAAAACCAATCACTGATGTACGTGAAGGGATTGCAATTTCCAGGTTCGTATTTGGAAAGATGTTTCGCTTTTCGGGAACTACGGCGTCCTCCGGGAGAGTGCAAGGTACAGATACCTGCTCGCCCGGCGCAATAGGCGTTCGGATAAGTGCGTAAAATCTGTCGAGTTTTTCCTTAGCCACCGGCTGCGTCACTAAGCTGGCCACAATCCCGCTTACCAGACCTGCCCCCAGATACAGAATCATCTGCCACGGCAGGTGAAGTTTGTCGTCGAACAACATGAACTGCGGAAGATGCGCCGCAAAATGTTTGTTGAAATCCCAGATGACGTGCTCGCCAAACGCGATTTCACTTGTAAACAACATCACGGCGAAGCCTATCAGTGTCGTTGCCCAGGCGCCGGCGGTAGTCATTCGCCTCCAGAACAGGCCAAGCCAGAAAGCAATTCCCATCATCGCCGATATCTTCCAGAATATCTCCAGTCCTTCGACCACGCCTCGCAGTCCGTAAGCGAAGGCAACGCCGCCGGAGACCACCACCACCGAAGCTATACGCCCGACCGTGACATAGTGTCCCTGGGGGCGGTCCGGCGTCAAAGGCCTGTAAATATTTTCTGTGAACAAACCAGAGGAGGCTATCATAAATGCGTCACATGAACTCATGACCGATGCCAGTAGTGCGGCAAGGAATATGCCAAGCACGCCCGGCATAATCTTCGGCAGAAAGTCACCCGCAACCGCCCCGAAGACCTTGTCGGGCTCGACCTCGATGCCTTTATTGGAGAAATACACAATCGCAGCAAGCCCCGTCAGGCACCACGGAACCGTGCAGACGCGTTTGAGCATGTTTCCGAACATCCACCCGAACCTTCCTTCCATCTCCGTTTTGCCCGCGGCGCAGTTGCTCATGGTGTGCGGCTGCGTCACGATTCCCACCAGTGCGTTGAACGCAATAATCGCGATGTAGAAAGCCGTTATCCCGGCAGGGGCAACCAACGATAGCTGCTGGGGATCGGCTATCGACTCGCGAATCCCGTCCATCCCGCCGACCGCGTTCAGAATCAGCGGCAACAGAAGGAACGAAAAGATTATTGTCAGGATACCCTGGATAAAATCTGTGATAATCGCCGCGGCAAGACCACCAGCGACGCCATATATTACAAAAACCACGGTCATCAATAAAATCGCCAGATTTGCCGACAGGAGCCCCTGCGTACTGGCTGATATAACCTCGCTCGAACCACGCAGCATCAGACCGGTAGTCACCGAGAGGTTCAGCATCCCGATAACCGCATACAGCATCGCAACACTGCGGTTGTACCGTGCTTCGAAGACATCACCTGTAGTTATCGCACGAAACCGCCTCATGACAGGCGCAATCAGCCAGTAAAACGGGGTGCACGGAAGCCAAAGCCATTGATACCATATCCCGGAAAGTCCGCTCGAAAAACTCTTCGACGCGACACCCACCGCCTGGTCCGAATGCGTACCCGCCCCGAAGCCGAACATTACCATCATTGCCTTGCCGAACCTGCGAGGCATAAAAAAATCTGAGCTTTTTTGTATCTTCCCTGCTGTCCAGAAGCCAATCGCCGCCATAACCACCAAATACAATCCCAAAATGCAAATATCCGCAATGTGCAGTCCAAACATAGTATTCACTCCTTAAAAGCCGGGTGACGGAAATCAACTTTTGAAAAAAAGCAAATTGAAAATCAGAAAAAAACCCCGCAGCGCATCCGTTCGCCACGGGGCAATGAAAAAGAACAAACTTACGGTCCCACAACCGTTAGATTTACAATGACACTCAATAGATGCCCCTGAGGGTTCTGATAAACCGTTACCGCCCGGCTCGCCGGGTCCATTTATATACCTCTTTATCTTCAGCTATCTTGTCCACTTTCCTCGGGCTTCTCTCAACCCTACCTGGTATTCTTACTTCCACGCCGAGCCTGCCTAATTCGCCGGCCACCTCCGGCTGCACAGGGTCAAGGTTGAAACTGCGTTTAAAATATTCCTCCGCGCGTACTTTATCGTTCTTGCCGAGGTAATAGTATCCGAGCTGCTTGTGAACTTTCGCGGAAGTCGGATCCAGGTGAATAGCCTGCATGTAACAATCAAAAGCATATTCATCAAGAAGCTGTTGTTGAAACGCTAATCCGAGCCGGTATGAGGCATCCGCTGAACCGGTAACCTTGCTAATAAGGATCTCGGCATAAATTTTAGACTTGGCAGTATCGCCGCTTTCGATATATACCTTTACCGTTGCCGCCTGGGCCTGGGTGTGAGCCGGATCAAAACTTATAGCTATGCTGTAATGATAATCTGCCTTTATCCATTGTCTTTCAGACTGATATATTTGACCTAATTCGTAATGCGCTTGGGGATTTTCAAATTTGCGGTCGAGTGTCTTCAGTAAATCGGCTTTCCTTTGTACTGCAGGTACAGTTCGAACTTCGCCGGTTCCAGTCACTTCCTGGCTTTTGCAACCGACAAGCAGTGTTGTGCACAACAAAAGAAGGGCAAAGGTAAAAACGGTAACCAAATCAAGCCAAAAGACTAAGCTTCCTGCTTCTGATTTCTTCCTTCTGACTTTTCCAGTCATTCTGAGCTCCCTCAAAAAATTTTTCGGTCTGCCTAAGACCTGCCATCGACAGGCTGGGATGCTGAAATTTTGCCACGGAAGCCAAAGCATTGCAAGAAAAATTTCAGCAAATCAAACAAAAAAACATTTTTTATTAGTACCTGATATTTGATATGAAGAAAAGAGCCGAGCATCGAGAATTTTTGTAATAAAAAAGGCGGTCCCGGCGACTATAATAATATAATAACGGCAGCCGTACACAAGGAGATTTGCTTACAAGTGATTGACTGGCAGACAATTATCGAAAAACACGGCCATGTGGTTTGGCAGACTGCTTACAGGCTGCTTGGCAACCGCGCCGATGCTGCCGACTGTTTCCAGGAAACATTTGTTTGTGCTCTGGAATTCTCACGGCGTCAGCGAATTCGGAATTTTTCTGCCCTGTTGATACGCCTGGCTACCGTACGGGCGATAGACCAGTTGCGAAAAAGATTCCACCGGTCAGACAATAACGTTGCTTCTGCTGACTGGGTTACTGTGCCGAGCAAAAATCCGGGCCCGGTTCAAATGGCACAGCAGCAGGAGTTGATTGCCAGGCTGCGAGAGTCGCTTATTCAACTACCGCCGGCCGAAGCGCAGGTGTTTTGCATGCGATACATGAATGATATGAGCTATCGGCAGATAGCAAAAGAACTTGGCATTAAGACAAATGCCGCCGGTGTACTACTCCATCGGGCCAGAGCGAAACTACGAAAGTCTTTTGAAGTCTCGACGAAAGAAAAAAATGAGGTTGTATTATGAAAGAAAGAGAAAGTGAAAATATCCTGGAAAAAGCTGTAAATGCTCTCAACAATGAACAGGTTCCGCCCGGCCCGCCCCGGGAACTGGCAGATGCGACCATCGCAAAGCTAACTGAGATTTCCGGGCAAACAAATACCTTTTCGAGCGGCAGGCGAATCCGTCTTATAGAGAGGATAAAGTTCCCGAACAGCTTCACTAAGGTTGCCGCCGCGGCTGTGCTGCTGATTATGGCTGGTTACGCTACCGGACGACTCTTATCTACCAAACCGCCGGATATTGAACAGCTTCGGGTTGCTCTCGAGCCGGTTATTCGCCAGAACATCCTTGACGAGATGAAGCAATACTGGCAGTTAGGCCTGAGGGCCAGTTATGCTCAGCTTAAAGACGACCTCAGTCAGCAATATCTTCGCGATTTGAATCAGTTCGCAGCATATACCCTGGCTGCTTCCGGTGACGCGACTAATCAACGGCTCGAAGAGCTTATCGAATCCATCAATACTGCCCAAACGCAGGACAGGCAATGGGTAGCAGCGGCAATTGGGGAAATAGAATTGAATCGATTACAGGACAATGCCCAGTTAAGTAATGCTTTTGCGACCTTTGCCGTTCAGACAGAAGATGAATTGCAGAATATGGCGCAAATTTTGTCTTATACTCAAACAGATAGTTTAGTTCCAAACAGATTCACAGACCCGAATAATTTAAATTAAAGGAGCAAAAAATGAAAAAGACTTTTAACCGGACAATTATTGTATTGATCATCGTTAATCTGATAACGGCAGGTTTTGCCATTGCTCAGGATGTCATCCAGGAAGAAAATCAGGAAGTCCTCGAAACACAGACGCCAGAAGTTGAAAATGCGCAAAGAAAAGCCGAGGCTGAGTTTGCAGCGCAGGAGGCGCAAAAAGAGGCTGAGATTGCAGAAAAGGAAGCTCAAGCAGCAGCGAAGATGGCTGAAAAGCAAGCTGAGATTGCGCGAAAGCAGATGAAAGAGGCGGAAAAACAGATGCAGGTCGCAGTAATGAAGCAGATGGATGTTGTGCAGCGAATAAAAAAAATAAAGGATGAGCAGCAGATGAAAAAATTAGATGACAAGCTGGTAAATATCCAAATTTCCGATTTAGTTCTTCCGCATTTACCGCATTTACAACATTTTAATTTTCAGCAAGAGCAAGGTGGCAGAGGTGGAGTTCTCGTGATTCCCACCGCCGAGATGAAAGTGGAAAACCTCGCCGCGATAACTGAGGATATGAGCGTAATGACCCGCATCTTCGACAAAAAACTTAGCCAGTCAAATGTGCTGACAGCAAGAGGAAGATTGCTTGGCGAGTTAAATCCATTTTTCGGGCGCGGCAATAGTACGACAGAAGCCATTTATCTTGAAGGTTATGGAGCGTTGTTTTTGATGAAAATAAATATGCTGCTCTCAGCGCCCCCCGAAGCACAGAAAAAGGAGAAAACAAAAGAAGATACTGACCCCGTCTGGTCACAAATGAGACGGGAAATGTATGAGCCCAAAGAGGCCCGAAGAGGCTGGACAGATGACCGCCCGAAAGAAAAATACGATGCTGAAATGGTCGAAACCCTTAAAACTAATCTTATAAAAACACTAAAACACGCGACAAACATCCAGGCCTTGAAACCAGAGCAGTTGGTGATTCTCACAGTCATTGGAGACAAGCGACGGTCTGCCGCGACCGTCACACGATCATACACATACAACTATGGCAGAAGCTCAGGTAGTCGCAGGATTGTCCAAACTGCCCCTGAAGCTGAAACGGGCCCTTTGCCGCCAACTGTTCTGACAATTTGTGCGAAAAAGTCAGATATCGATGCCTTTGCAAAGGGCGAGCTTGATTATGACCAGTTTCGCCAACGTACCGGGATTTTCAAATCGTATGCAAAAGCCGGACAACAAGATTCTCCAGGCGCCCAAGAACATCAGGTTGCTCATGAAGTACACAGATAATCTTGGATGTTGGTTACTGAATTGAAAGCTATGCATTTAAATATAGGAGTAAAAAAATGAAATCTTTTATCAGAGCCATTACGATTATTATCGTTCTTACTTTAATCCCGATGGTTTCCGCCACGGCCCAAATCACTCCACCCACAGTTCCAGCCGCTCCAATCGCTCCAATCGCTCCGGCCTTGCGTCCGAGTGATGTGCTCATGCAGCTAAGGACAGTACTGAGTGCGCAGACACAGCAGCATGGCGGCGGGAAAGTACTTGTTATTCCTACCTCAGATATAACACCGCAGGACATGGTCACCTTAATGGAAGATATGACTGTTATGTGCCGCATCTTTGATAAGAAGTTGGCTCAGTCGAACCTGGTTCCGGGAATGCCCTTTATTGGCAGGGTGACATTTCCGAGTCTGGGCGATCGTTCCATGGGAGCTATGTACGTTCAGGGTTATGGTGCGCTCTTTATGACTACAGTTGATTTTCCTCTCTCACCGCCACCACAAACAGAGGAGCAAGAGGAGACTGAGGAAGAAGATGCCGACCCGGTTTGGGAGCAAATGAAGCAGGAAATGTTTTCGCCCGAGGAGACTGCATGGCGTGCACCCAACCGCCAGGAAGTAAAATATGACGCCAGGAAGGTGAAAAACCTAAAATCCACTCTTATCAAGGCGCTTGTACATACGGCAAACATCAGAGGCCTCAAACCGGACGAGTCCGTAATTCTTACAGTAACGGGAAGCGGCATTTCTTCGAACATTGATAAGATTGTAATGAACAGGAATAACCAACTCCTCTTGCATACCAAAGATAGGAATATTGTCCAAATACTTGGATCGCCATCATTAAGCGATCTTGGCATTTCTTCACCTATGGTTCTGACCATTCGCGCAAAAAAGTCGTACATCGATGCGTTGGCACAGAACAAAATAGATTTTGACGAATTTGAGGAAAAGATACAACTAATTTCGTATCCTTGTCTGGGTGCAAATCTTAGCCGAGGCTCATCTCCTTCTTTTTGGCCGGGTGCAACAACCGGTTATAAATCGTATGATGAATCCTCGCTCGGAAGCAGTAGTAGGCGCCCGGGAAGTAGAAGCAGCGGCGTAGATGTAATGACGGGAGAAAGCAGCGGTAATAGAAGGACAGGCAGAAGTATTCGCTGATAGATTCTACCGGCAGGGTAAGTAGAGGAATCCTGGAAATATTAAACCCGCCGGGTAAATCGGCGGGTTTTCTTTTGCACGCAATACGTAATATGACTCAGACGTCGAGGTTCTGCACTTCCAGTGCGTGTTCGCGGATGAAGTTTCGGCGTTTCTCCACGTCAGAGCCCATCAATATACTGAACAACCGGTCGGCTTCACCGGCATCGTCGAGTTTGACTTTTAACAAAGTACGCGTTTCCGGATTCATTGTCGTATCCCATAGTTGGTCGGCGTTCATCTCACCCAAACCTTTGAAGCGTTTTATTTCAATTCCTTTAACGCCTATCTCCCTGATGCTTGCGCATATATCGCCTAACGACGCGGCCGGGTATTTATCATTGCCGCTGAGAAGCTCGAACTTCGTCGATGTTTCTTCGCTGGAAATATCTTTGGCGGGTTTTATCATAAAATCCTTCAAATCTAAGCCGAACTGCTTTATAAGTTGATTGTTTATTTGATTGATTCGGTCAACCTCGTGAAGCTCCTCGGCATCAATTGATTCTTCCTCTTCACCTTCAATTTGTTTTTTGAGTTCATCAACTCGCTTGTCGTATTCCTCTCTTTTGTAGTAAATCTCCTCTTCGTTTTCAGTGCAGATACGAAACTCCGGCAGCCCCCCTTCGGCGAGATTATAATACGCCCTGATGAAGTCGGTGAAGTTAATGCCGCGTTTGCTCAAGACCATTATAATGCGTTCGGCCTCGGCCAAGATTTTCACAAGCTCAGTCAGCTTTTTGTCGCAAACTTTGCGTGTCCCGTTGGAACTCGCCTTCTTGTTCTCGGCTGAGCTGTCCCGGTCTGCCTGTGCATTATCGTCCCTGATGATAAGTTCCGTACCTTCAAGACCCTTGATAATCATCCGCTTGTACATTTGGTTTTCGCTCAGGATATACTCTGATTTCTTTTGGCCCTTGATTTTGATTTCGTACAGAGGCGGCTGGGCGATATAAATCTTATTCTTCTCAAACAATTGCTGCATCTGCCTGAAGAAAAAAGTCAGCAGCAAAGTTCGAATATGCGCACCGTCGATGTCTGCGTCCGTCATTAATATTATCTTGCCATATCTGCACTTGTCCAGGTTGAACTCGTCGGCGCCTATACCGGTCCCCAAAGCGCTGATAATGGTTCGGATTTCCTCATGTGCCAGCATCTTTTCGACGCGTGCCTTTTCCACGTTGAGGATTTTCCCCTTCAACGGCAGAATCGCCTGGATTTTTCTGTCTCGACCTGACTTTGCCGAACCACCGGCTGAATCACCTTCTACTATGAATATCTCCGTACTATCTTTTTCCTTACTCGAACAGTCCCACAATTTACCGGGAAGGTTTGAGCCGCTCAGCGCTCCTTTGCGTCTGGTCAGCTCCCTGGCCCTCCTTGCTGCCTCTCTGGCTGCGGCCGCCTGGATGGCTTTGTTCAAAATCCGTTTTGCTTCTGTCGGATGCTCTTCCAGGAAATGTCCTAAATGTTCGTTGACCGTTGTCTCGACGAAGCCGCCGACTTCAGGATTAGTAAGCCGCACCTTCGTCTGGGCTTCAAAATGCGGGTCCGCGAGTTTCACCGTTACCACCGCTGTTAAGCCCTCACGAAGGTCGTCGCCGGTTGTCCCCTGTCCGTTTTTCAGCAGATTATTATTTTTGGCGTAATAATTCATTGTTCGGGTCAATGCTGTCTTAAAACCCGAAAGATGTGTTCCGCCGTCGATGTTTCGGATGTTGTTAGCGAAGACCAGCACGTTTTCGGTGTATCCGTCGTTGTACTGCATCGCCACTTCACAGCTCAGCATTGCCTTGCGGTCTTCTCTTGCCAGATGGATGACGTCTTTATGAAGTGTTTCCTTGCCCTCATTCAGATGTTTGACAAACTCCTTAATCCCTTCGGCGAATTTGAAGACCTCTTTTTTCTTATTCCTGTCATCTCTGAAGCTGATTTGAAGTCCGGCGTTAAGATAAGCTAATTCTCGTATTCGTGTCAGCAGCAAATCATATACTAATTCGTGGTCTCCAAATATCTCTTTGTCGGGCATGAAGGTGATTTTTGTGCCGCGTTTATTGGTCGGGCCGACTTCTTTAAGCCGTCCCTTGGCGACTCCTCTGGCGCACTCGAAATGATAGTGTTTTCCGTCTCGGTACACGTCGGCTCCGAGCCATTCGCTCAGGGCGTTGACAACACTAAGGCCGACGCCATGAAGCCCGCCGGCCACCTTATAACTGTCATTGTCGAACTTTCCGCCGGCGTGCAGCGTTGTCAGTACCACCTCTAAAGCGCTCGTCTTTGTCTCTGTGTGTTGTTCGACTGGTATGCCCCGGCCGTTATCCTCGACCTCGCAACTGCCGTCGGGATGGATGCGAACGTTTACATTATCACAGAATCCCGCCAATGCTTCGTCGATTGAGTTATCCAATACCTCATAGACCAGATGATGCAGGCCTCCGCTGCCGCGGTCGCCGATATACATATCAGGCCGCTTCCGTACCGCTTCCACACCCTCAAGAATCTTTATATTGCCGGCATCGTATTGATGATCCTTCATACTGCTTCTTCACCTCTATCTTTTATATCTATATCGTCTTTATTAGTTGATAAACTGTCTTTTTTTCCGCTTTCTCGCTGCAAAATAACGCTTAAGCAACAACGAATTTTATTTCTGTCAACCGAACTCTCGGACACTGCTGTTGGAGCTCTTCAAGAAGCTCCGAACTGCATAATTGAAGCTCGTACTTGTATGAAGGCGAATCCACCCTTACCTTCAACTGACCGCCGGAAACATCAACAATTTCACAGTGCTTACCAAGTTCTGCCGGTATTAGTTGGCTCCACGCTTCGATTACTGCGCTAAACCTCGCCTGCCGCGGTGAAACCCACTTGGTCACAAAATTCTGGGCAACATCGCCCACTTTGGCCGTTCTGTCAAACTTCTTTACTAATCGTCCTTTGACGGCATCACGTAGTAATTGTTCGTCTTCATCCATAATGCATCTTATATCTCGGACGAGATACAACTCACAAGACTGATAACTCTGTTTATGTCCGGCGGATACAGCTATCCTAAGTTGATAGGCATTAGAACGTACAGGAAATTTGTCCCGCTTTTTATCAGGCCCGGCCTGTCAGACTGGCCTAACTCAAAGTCGAACTCCGGCGTCCTGATAACACGCAGAACATCTATCAAAAACTGTGGGTTAAAGCCGATTTCCATCGCCTCGCCTTTATAATCTATGGGCATCTCCACCTGGGCATCGCCTGTCTCCGGTGCTCTACCGGAAAACACCAGCTTATCCTTTTCAATCGCCAGCTTAATCCCCCTCGATTCCTCACTCGTCAATAGCGATGCACGGCGAACAGCACTCATCGCACCATCGGTCGATAGTGTCAGCTTCTTGTCGTGATCACTCGGAATTATGTCCTCATACTTTGGAAAGTTGCCTTCCACGAGATTTGAGCTTATAACAACGTTTGCACAGCTTATTATAATCTGGTTATCGACGAGTTTAATTGTCACGCTGTCTTTTTCGCTGCTGCCGATTTTATCCAATAGTCCCATCGCTTTGGCCGGCACGATTATGTTTCCCGGTACTTTATCTTTCGCCGGCGCCGAAGACAGGTTGACTCTGCATCGTGCTAATCTTCTGCCGTCTGTCGCAACTAACAGCAGCTTCTTGTCCTTAATCTCCCATAGCACGCCGTTAATAGCGTAGCGGCTGCTTTCTTTCGCCGTCGCAAACAGACTCTGATCGATACCGGCCTGAAGAGTAGCCAGAGCGATTTTGATATCACCGTCACCGTCGAAACCGGGCACCATCGGATACTGCCCCGGCTCGCCTGGTGAGAGGAGCGTAAAGTGACTGTCGGTGCCTTTTATTTCGCACGTGCCTTTTGAACCTTCCAATAAAAGAACATCGTCAACGCTTTCACGCACAATCGCCGCCAGCCTGTCCGCCGGCACGATGATCTCGCCTGCTTTTTCAACCTGGACCTCAGAGATCAGATAGTTGATACCGACCTCTAAATCCGTTGCGCATATCCGAACTGTTTTCTCCTCAGCAGTGATTTGTACACACCGCAGTATCGGCTTGGGTGTTCGGCTTGGCACGACGGATGTCAACAAGCCTAAGGCCTCACTAAGGGCCGCTCTGTTGAAAGTTACTTTCATAGTAAACCTCTGTGTTAAAAAACAAAATAAGGTTAAAGAATCAAAATTTCTTCCGTAAAATTGTTTGCGTAGTTTACACTAAAATGCGTACCTTCACAACCTTATTTTCGCAAAAAAGATGAAGCTTTTCGAATACGCATTAACCTTACGGCTATAGGGATTTATAGTGATGCCAGAGGGCTTTTAAAGGCCGATAAAGATAAAAATCTTACGGGGCATCAGCCCGATTAAAGGTGTGGATAGGTAAGGATTTCCGGAAACCGGGGGAGGGCGTTTCCACAGGAAAAAACAGGTCTATTTGTTTGCCTGGTGCCCGGTTACAGGTTTTTCCGACGTACATTAACCTCAAGATATTGAACACCCCATTGAAGGGCTTCTTCGTGAGTGGCGAAGAACACGTCGAGCCGGTTTCCTTTGATGGCGCCGCCTCTGTCGAGAACTTTCACGGGCTGGCTGTTACTATAGCCCGGAATTAGCATTTCGGTGTCGAAGGAGTATCGTCTGTCGGCCGCGACAAAGGTATCGCCCGGCAGTATCTCGTGCCCGCTGGCGGTTATTCCATCTGAATATTCCCCGCAGCAACTCGGGCAGGGGCAATAGGCCGTTACACGCATTTCTATGCTTTCCCATTCGCCGGGCAACTCAATATTACGCTCGGTGTTACTCTCGATCTTGCTCTCAGTATTAATCTCAGCATTACTCTCGGAATCGTCAGGTTGTTGTTTTGTACCATTCTCCGGTATTGTTTGGACCTTTTCCACCTTTTGCGGTTCAGGCTCGGTCTTTATTTCGGATTCATTCGAAACAGAGCTGTCTGTGCTCTCTACTTCAGCTATGGTGGTGCTGAGTAAAATTATCGGACTTTTGCTCTTTGTGCTTACCTTGTTAGAAATACTGCTTTTTCCTTGCTCATTCGGCTTTTCCGAATTTCTCACCGAGCGAGCTATATCGGTGAGTAAACACACGATGCAAATGACGGCTGCCAGATTTACCAGTTTGAAAAATACGCCACAGAAACGGTTGAATTTTGCTTTTTCCAATGGACACCCCCCTCAAAATAAGTCAAATGGATTTGCGATAATTCAGATTAATCGTGCCGTTTTGTTAACCCCCTCGTCCCTGATATGATGTCAATATTGTACCTTAAAGCACGCTTAAATTCAAACCAAATCGCCTGAAAACCGCTTTTTATGAGCTGATAATGGGCTTATAGGAAAGATGGCAGACTATTATAGGTCTATAGAAAAAAGTTTTTGCAGAACACCGAATTGATTTGTATGCTCAAAAGCACTGCCTGTCCGGATAGCATTGAGGACATCGCGGCTTCGTCTTTGGCCGAACCATTTGAGGGTTTTCTTAACTTCCCTCATTACCGCTAACCATTCAGAAATTACCAACGAAAAAAGGGCCTATACCGAATTAGCATAGGCCCCAAATTAACGCAAATCTGTTATATCAACCACGTACTCAATTGTTGGTTGAATCTCGGTTTAAGGTGCTGGTCGATACAACCTGATATCATCGAAGTACATCAGACCTGTACCGCCGGTAACCGAGCTAAGGCCGAGAGTAATTGTATTGACATTGGCAAGGTTAACGCCCTGGTCTGCGAATGTCTGAAGGCTGATATTCCACTCGGTCCAGCTCATTGCTGCTGCTGCGTCAGGATTATCATGATCAACTCTTGCGTTACCGTTGAGAGTAACATACAAAGTCTCAGCAGCATTATCCAAGCTGCCTCTGAACCAAATCGTCAGAGTGTCAACTCCTTTCATTGTCCAGTCTCGATTGGAAGTCAACGTCAAGGTCGCCTCGGATTTCCCGACACTGTTATCATAAGACATCGGCATCGATTGAGAACCGCTGTGAACGATACGTTGCTCGGCAAAGGGAGGATTGTCATAACCCACGAGAGAACCGTTTGTCGTATCACCAAATCCGTCGAACCAGGCAAGAAATATTCTGTTGCTTGACGGAACGCTGGGATCAAGATCGTTATATGATTCAAAATCATCTATAATAAGAAAATCGGCCGTTGTAAAGCTCCAGAGCAGGCCTGTCCAGGGACTTTCAGCGTTGGCGTTATTAGCCTCATCGATCCGCCAGTAGTAAGTAGTATTCCACTCAAGCTGTCCGGGGTCGAAGCTTTCAGAACCGAGATTTCCGCTGCCTTTTAATTCCAGAGAGGCTGCATCAGCGCCAAAATAGACTTCGTATGAAGCACCTAAGCCCGGAGCCCATGTGAGAACAGGTGTTTGTGTTACATCCACAGCGTCATCAGTCGGACTTGGGCTGCTAACAGCACCCTCCGTTGTGAAGCTCCAGACGTCGCCTTTATATGTCTCGGCGCCATGGAACGCATCGATCCGCCAGTAGTAAGTCTGAGCCAATTTAAGTGGGCCGGGCTCATATCTTGCAGAGCCATGAGGGAATGCACCGGCGGCGTTGCTCACCTCATCGAAATTATCACCGAAGTAAACGTAGTGTAATATAGCACCGAAACCCTCTGTCCAGCTAAGGTCGTCATTTGGATCTATAGAGACGGAACCATCCGCCGGTTCAGGATTGTATGCAGTCTTAGGAGGAATAGTAAAGCTCCAGACAAAGCCTTTGTACTTAGTACCATCAGCCTCAAGCTCATCGATGCGCCAGTAGTAGGCTGTGCCCGGAACAAGGCCATCCGGAAAAGCAAATCCAGGAAAACCTACAACAATATCAGTCTCAGTGTGGTTGCCCAGGAAAGTACTCTCAGCACCGGCGTTCACATCATCAGAGTTATCACCGAAATATACATCATGAGAAACCGCCGTATTTCCAGCATCCCAGCTAATACTCGACCATGTATCCTGAACCTCAGCGCCATTACCAGGATTCGGATTATGTGCGGTCAACCATCCTAACCACGGTGACAGATAAGCACCATCGATTATGACAGGGCCTTCACCTATGCCCGGACCTCCCCACCCGGCAGTCAGGGTGTCGCCGCCCCCGCCTTCCTTCATCAATCCTTCTATGTAGTACTTTTTACCGCCTTGCAATGTGATAAAAGTAGATTTTTGCTGTGGGTATTTAGCCCATTCATGTTGGTTGGACCAGCCGGGTACCTCGCAAATTTTACTCGCACTGGACGGATCGGCATTTATGCTTAACCACAATTCGCAGTTGTCATCACCTGATACCCAGAACTCATAATCGCCATCGGCCGGTGGGTAGAGGTAGCCCCGGACACGGCAGCCATAGTTATCATCCGGATCGAGTTCCGAGTCGAAACTGACTCTCAACTCACTCACGTCGGGATTGTCTGGATATCCTGGGGCAGTTCTGAGACTATTCAGGGATGTTCCATTGATGTTGTACCAGAATTCCCACAGGATTTCGCCTGTCGGCTGCCCACTGGCATTGCTGAACATGCTCAGCAATAAGACAAATGAAGCCAAAAAAAACAATTTCTTAAACATAATAGTCCTCCTTAATAAAATAATTATATTTTGTTTATTCTTAAAATGCAAAATTGTCACTTACGGCGCCGGTGCATACAGTCGAATATCATCGAAGTACATCATACCTGCACCGCCGGCAGTTGGATTAGCCCTGTTACCAAGGCCAAGTGTAATCGAAGTTACATTGGTAAGGTTCACACCCTGGTCGGCAAAGGCCTGTAGGTTGATATCCCATCGTGTCCAGGCAGTTCTTATAGCTGCATTAGGATTATTGTGATTGACCACTGCGCTGCCGTTGAGGGCGACGTACAAATTCTCAGGGGCGTTAGCCAATTCGCCTCGGAACCAAATCGTCAGCGAGTCGAGACCGTTCACTGTCCAGTCACGATTGGAAGTCAATGTCAAAGTCGCCTCTGATTTGCCAACACCATTATCGTAGGACATCGGCATCGACTGATTGCCACTGTGAACGATAGCCTGCTCGGCAAAAGGAGGATTACCATGACCAACGACCGAGCCGTTTAATGCAGGATTGTCGAATCCGTCCAGCCATACAAAAAATATCCTGTTGCTGGCCGGGTCACCGGGGTCAAGGTCATTGTAAGACTCAAAATCGTCAATGATAAGGAAGTCGGCTGTGGCAAAGCTCCAGAGCGGGCCTGTCCATGGGCTGTCGGCGTTTGTGCTATTGGCCTCATCAACACGCCAATAGTAGATAGTATTCCACTCAAGCTGTCCGGGGTCGTAGCTCTCGGAACCAAGGTTGCCGCTGCCTTTATATTCGGGAGAACTCGTATCAGTGTTTTTGACGGCGTCGGCGTCAGTGCCGAAGTAAATCTCATGCGAAGCGCCATTGACTCCCGGTGTCCAGGTTAGAATCGGTGTTTGCGTTACGCCCACAGCGCCATTAGCCGGATCCAGGCTCTCAACTGCTCCTTCGGTAGTGAAACTCCAGACATCGCCTTTATACGTTGCTAAAATATCAGACTCATCGACCCGCCAATAGTAAGTCTTGGCCAATTTAAGCGGGCCGGGAGTGTAATCCTTAGCTCCCTGAGGAAGAGCGCCGGCTGCATTGCTGACATCGTCAAAATTGTCACCAAAATATACAAAGTGCAATTTAGAACCGAAACCTCCCGTCCAGCTAAGTTTAACATCTACTACTACAGACTCGCCACCATCAGCCGGGTCGGGGAAGTATGCCGTTTTGGGAGGAATAGTGAAACTCCAGACATCACCTTTCCATGGGCTATTTGGGTCAGTGTCATTGACCTCGTCTATTCGCCAGTAGTAAGTCGTGCCCGGGATGAGGCCATCCGGAAAAGAAAATCCTGGAAAGCCTACAACAGTAAATGTACCGGCCTGATTACCGATGAATGTGCCTTCTGCGCCTTCGTTGACAGCATCAAAATTATCGCCGATGTACACATCGTGGGAGGCTGCGAAATCTCCCGGTCGCCACAAAAGATTCACCCACGTATCATCGTGTAGGGCGCCATCTTTGGGATCGGGACGCCGGGCGAGGGGCTGACCGCCAGTGATTCCTTCAAGACCATTGTTCATTATCTCTTCAATATCTTCAAGCGTAAGAATGGTATTAAAATAGCCCACCTCGTCAATGGTTCCACTATAGAAGCCGCCGGCAGAGCCATTGTCAGATCTAGCGCCAATCACAAACGATCTACTCGGGTCGAGTAAAATACCTGCTCCCGATGTGGTTGAAGCTAATACGGCGTCATGATAGAGCTGCATCGTATCTCCATCATAGGTGGCAACGACGTGATGCCATTCGCCTGAAGTTGTATCGGCTGTGATACCAGACCAACCGGTGTCATTGAACGTTTCAAAAAGGATTCTCTCCTCGGCGCTGTACATCATAACGCCCCAATTAACTGAGCCGGGAGTGCCACTGGCTACATGTGAACCCCTTGAAATCATATGGTTCCATCCCTGAGCGCTTGGGAGATTGTACCAAAATGATACGGAGAAAACCTCGACATTAAAAGCTTCAGCATTGCCGCAATCAACGTAAGTCGATGACCCAGTGAACTCTAAGGCTTTGCCTGACTGACCATTAACCCAGTCAGGTGCGCCCATGATCGTGCCATCATTGCCATTGCCGGAGGCATCCTCAGCAATATCACCATTTCCTTCGTCAAGGAGCCATATCCCAAGAACGGATTCGGAATCAACCTCGGCATAGCTTTGTCCTGCGAACATCAAACTAACGATAATAAAACTGATGCAAATTATGGTTAAGCGTGTCATTTTGTTCCTCCTGATTTTAACTGAAAACTGATAGGAAATTTTTCTCCGGCCACACACCGAAGCCTGATATTTCGGGATTATTTTCAACATGTATTAAAAAACCTTATCTATTAAAATTAATAATTTGCCGTTTACGGTGTTTGCAACTACTGAGCATACAGACGAATATCATCGAAGTATAACATACCCGCACCGCCGGCAACCGGATTAGCCCTGTCACCAAGACCAATAGTAATCGTATTTATATTGGCAAGGTTCGCACCGAACGCCTGAAGGTCGATATTCCATTGGGTCCAGGAAGCTCTCTGTGCCGCATCAGGATTATCATTGGTGACAACAGCACTGCCATTGAGAACAACATACATCGGCTCTGCGGCGTTTGCAGAATCGCCTCGGTACCAAATCGTAAGTGTGTTGACACCTTTTATTGTCCAGTCATGGTTGGAGGTCAATGTTAAAGTTGCTTCAGATTTGCCTACAGCGTTGTCGTATGCAAACGGCATCGACTGCAAACCGCCGTGGACGATAGTCTGCTCGGCAAAAGGAGGGTCGGTATGACCAACGATAGAACCGTTGATCGCCGGGTTATCAAATCCATCCAGCCATGCAAGAAATATCCTGTTGCTGGCCGGATCACCGGGGTCAAGGTCATTGTAGCTCTCAAAATCGTCAATGATAAGGAAGCTGGCCGTGGAAAAACTCCAGAGTGGGCCAGTCCACGGACTGTCGGCATTTGTGCTATTGGCCTCATCAACACGCCAGTAGTAGGTGGTATTCCACTCGAGCAGTCCGGGCTCATAGCTCTCTGAGCCAAGGCTTCCACTGCCTTTTAACTCCAGAGAGGCGGCATCGGTACCGAAGTAAATTTCATACGATGCACCAAAGACTCCCGGTGTCCAGGTCAGAATCGGTGTTTGCGTTATGTCCACAGCACCATTAGCCGGATCCAGGGCCTCAACGGCGCCCTCAGTAGTGAAGCTCCAGACATTGCCTTTGTAAGTGTTTAAAATATCAAACTCATCGACACGCCAGTAAAAAGTCTTGGCCATTGTAAGTGTACCGGGAGTATAGCTCAAAGTTCCCTGAGGAAGACCGCCGGCGGCATTGTTTACATCGTCAAAATTGTTACCAAAATATACATAGTGCAATTTAGAACCAAAACCCTCCGTCCATTTAAGGACAGGTGCCGGATCAACAGACTGGGCACCATCAGCAGGTTCGGGTAGATATGCGTTTTTTGGCGGAACTGTAAAGCTCCAGACATCGCCTTTGTGCTTAGTAGTGCCGTCAGCCTCAATCCCATCAATTCGCCAGTAGTAAGTTTTGCCCGTAACAAGACCATCCGGATAAGGAAATCCGGGAAAGCCCACAATGAAAAACGTCGCGATCTGGTTGCCCCGGAAAGTATCTCCGGCGCCCTCGTCAACATCATTAATATTTTCACCGAAGTAAACATCTTGCGAGGCAGAACCATCTCCCGCCCGCCAGCTAAGGCTTACCCATGTATCTGCCAGTATAGCACCATCGGCTGGTGTGGGGCTTGAAGCAAGAACTGGAGCCGCGATAGGAGCAGCATCCCTTGTCCAGACGGGAGATGCAATTGTTCCGTGATTTTCGGAGGGCGACGTGTCGTAGGCTGTCGTTCCTTCTCCCTCATTAAATCTCCAGTAACCGACTAATCCATCTTCCGTCCCAGAGACTTCTCGGTTCATGTCGGCCTCGATTTCTCCCTGGGTGCGGGCATAGTTCCAGACGCGAAAATCATCCAAAGCAACATTGGCCCCTATGCCTATGCGAAGAACAGGGCTCTGCGTAGCGTCGGTAAGGCCGGGGGCACTTTCCGCTACCGCTTCTACCCCATCTTGATATACTATCTGCTCTCCATTCAAATCAGTAAGCACAAGTGCTATATGTGTCCACTCGTTTAATGGAATTCCCTCCATAGTGTTTGCTGTCTCCTGACCAGTCCCAGTGCTGTGAGAGAAATGCAGACCGGGTTCATTTGGGCGGAGTGCTAAGAGGGGTGCTCTCCCCGCAGCAGTATCTCCAGGACCTTTACAGAAAACATTTCTCCAGCTACCCGTTGGTCCTTCCAGGTCTTTCAGCCAAAACTCGTAAGTGTAAGTGCTCAATCGAAGAACGTCTTCATTATCATTAATTGTTAACGTGCCTCCACTAAATTCCAAAGCATATCCCTCTCCGCCATAAGCGGCCGGCATCGCCGTGAGCACTGAACACGCAACCGACAGAAACACAGCCAACACAAAATCCCTGAACAAACTTACTTTCCCCGCTGAACGAATAGAGTAAGTTTTGCACACCTCCAAATTTAACACCTTCACCATAGAAGCCAAATAAATCGATCTCTTAGACATAATAGTCCTCCATTAAAAAATTTACCATTCTTTAGACACGTACTATAATCCCGATATCTCAGGATTGTTTTTCAACACGCATTAAAACTTCATCTCCTAAAAATATTACTAAATTTACCGCTTATAGAATTTACTGACTTAGGGTATACAGCCGAATATCGTCGAAGTATAACATACCCGCGCCGCCGGCAACAGGGTTGCTCCTGTTACCAACGCCAAGGGTAATCGAATTGACATTGGCAAGATTCACGCCCTGGTCTGCAAATGCCTGTAAGTCGATATTCCATTGGCTCCAATTCCTTGTTAGTGCTGCATCAGGATTGTCATGTGTTACAACAGCACTATCATTAAGAGCAACATACATCGGTTCGGCCGTGTTGGCCCCTTCACCTCTAAACCAAATTGTTAGTGTGTTGATGCCGTTCACTGTCCAGTCACGGTTGGAAGCCAGTGTTAAAGTAGCTTCGGATTTACCGACAGCATTGTTATAAGCAAACGGCATCGATTGGTTGCCGCTATGAACGATAGTCATCTCGGCAAATGGAGGACTTAAATGACCTACGGTAGAACCGTTTGTTGTCGGGTTGTCGAATCCGTCCACCCATGCCAGATATATCCTGTTAGAAGCCGGCTGGCCTTCATCAATATCATTGTAGCTCTCCATATCGTCAATGATGAGGAAGTTAGCTGTTGTAAAGCTCCAGAGAGGACCTGTCCACGGGCTGTCAGCGTTGGCGTTATTGGCTTCATCAATCCGCCAGTAGTAAGTAGTATTCCACTCAAGCTGCCCGGGTTCGAAGCTTTCGGAACCGAGGTTTCCGCTTCCTTTCAAGTCCAGAGAGGCTGTATCTGTACCGAAATAGACCTCATGTGTATCGGCGAAGACCCCCGGTATCCAGGTGAGGTTCGGGGTCTGTGATACACCCACAGCACTATTAGCCGGGTCAAGAGCTGCAACAGCACCTTCGGTCGTGAAACTCCATACGTTGCCTTTATGTGTCTCGACAATATCAAACTCATCGACGCGCCAGTAATAAGTCTTGGCCATTTCAAGTGTGCCGGGATCATAATCTGTAGTTCCCTGTGCTTGACCGCCGGCTGCATTACTGACTTGGTCAAAATCGTCACCAAAATAAACAGTGTGAAGCTTTCCGCCGAATCCCTCTGTCCAGCTAAGTTTCACATCCACACTTACAGACTCAGCACTATCGGCCGGTAAAGGATCATAGGCGGTTCTTGGAGCAATCGAAAAGCTCCAGATTTCACCTTTCCAGGGACTATCGGCTTGGGCTTCATTAACTTCATCGATACGCCAGTAATATGTTGTGCCCGGAACAAGGCCTTCAGGCTTAGGAAATCCGGGGAAACCTGCAACAATAAATGTCCCGGCCTGGTTGCCCTGGAATGTGCTTTCGGCACCAGCATCGACGTCTTCAAAATTCTCGCCTATATAAATATCGTGCGAGACGGCAAAATCTCCCGGGGACCAGGCAAGGTTCACCCATGTGTCCAAAATCAGAGAGCCATCTTTCGGGTTGGGACGACTCGCTAACGGTTGGTCGCCGAGGATTCCTGAAAGGCCACTGTTCATTATCGCTTCAATATCTTCAGCCTCCAGAGCTACATCGAATAAGGCAACCTCGTCGATGAAACCATCAAAAGCAGCACCCGTATCATGGGAATGTGTCCCTATCCTGACAGGTTGATCATCGTACATTATCTCACCTTGTCCGTCGCCGCTTGCTACATTTACGCCATCCAGATATAGTGTCGCAGTGGTTCCATCATAGGTAAGCACCATGTGATACCATGTATCGGCTTCAAACGCCGGGCCATCAAGCCATGTTGCCGTATTCCCAGGTGCGTGTGCCAAAGCCGCTTGTGCATGCCCATCCTGATGAACTCTAAATACACATCCGGCAATATCGTTCCAATCAGTACCCGTCTGGAATATATGACCATATCCGTCAAGCTTTCTCGTATTGAACCAGGCCATGAACGTTAATTGTTGGGTTTTCATGCTTTCTCCGGTGGCAAATTCAATATAGCTACCTGCGCCGTCAAACTCCAGAGCACCTCCAAATTTGCTCTCGTTAGTCCACTCGGGGCCATTAAGCGTTCCATCATTTCCGTTTCCGGAATAATCCAGGGCTACCTCACCGCTCCCTTCATCAAAAAGCCAAACTCCAACAATAGTTTCGGGATCAACTTCGGCGTAGCTTTGTCCTGCAAACATCAAACTAATGAAAATAAAACTGATGCAAATTATGGTTAAGCGTGTCATTTTTCCTCCAGTTTTAACTGAAAACTTATATAAAATTTCGCTCCAGCCACGCACCGAAGCCTGATATCCTGAGATTGTTTTCAGCATGTATTAAAAACCTCATCTCCTAAAATTACGAATTTGCGGCTACTGAGCGTACAGACGAATATCATCGAAGTACATCATGCCTGCTCCGCCGGCAACCGGATTGGCCCTGTTACCAAGACCAATAGTAATCGAAGTTACATTGGCAAGGTTCACGCCCTGGTCGGCAAATGCCTGCAAGTCGATATTCCATTGAGTCCAGGAACCTTTCTGCGCTGCATCAGGATCATCATTATCGACAACAGCACTGTCATTAAGAGCAATATACAAAGTCTCAGCAGCGTTAGCTGAACCGCCTCGGAACCAAATCGTCAGCGTGTTGACACCGTTCACCGTCCAGTCACGGTTGGAAGCCAACGTCAAAGTCGCTTCGGATTTCCCGACAGCGTTGTCATAAGCAAGCGGCATCGATTGATTACCACTGTGAACGATAGTTTGCTCGGCAAAAGGAGGATTAGCATTACCAACGACAGAACCGTTTAATGCAGGATTGTCGAATCCGTCAAGCCAGGCATTGAATATCCTGTTGCTCGCCGGATCAGCGGGATCAAGGTCATTGTAGCTTTCAAAATCTTCAATAATAAGGAAGTTGGCCGTGGTAAAGCTCCAGAGAGGGCCTGTCCATGGGCTGTCGGTGTTGGTAGCATTGGCCTCGTCAACACGCCAGTAGTAAGTAGTATCCCATTCGAGCTGTCCAGCGTCATAGCTCTCGGAACCAAGATTTCCACTGCCTTTTAACTCCAGAGAGGCTTCATCGGCGCCAAAATAGACTTCGTATGAAGCACCTAAGCCCGGTGCCCATGTGAGAACAGGTGTTTGCGTTACATCCACAGCGCCATTAGCCGGGTCAAGTGCCGCAACAGCACCTTCGGTCGTAAAGCTCCAGACATCTCCTTTATGCGTTTCGATAACATCAAACTCATCGACACGCCAGTAGTAAGTCTTGGCTTGTTTAAGCTCGCCGGGGCTAAAGGTAGCAGTTCCCTGAGGTAAACCTCCTGCTGCATTGTCCACTTCTTCAAAAGTTTCACCGAAGTAAACGGTGTGCAATTTCGCACCGAAACCTGCTGTCCAGCTAAGGCTGTCGCCCACACCTACAGACTCGGCACCATCAGCCGGGTCGGGAAAGTATGCTGTCTTGGGGGGAATACTAAAGCTCCAGATATCGCCTTTCCACGGACTGTTCGGCTCGGTGTCATTGACTTCATCAATCCGCCAGTAATATGTCGTGCCTGGGATAAGACCGTCCGGAAAAGCGAATCCGGGGAAGCCGGCAACAATAAAGGTTGCGGCCTGATTAACGATAAACGTGCCTTCGGCGCCTTCACTTACAGCATCGAAATTGTTACCAATGTAAACATCGTGCAAGGCGGCAAAATCACCCGCCCGCCAGCCAAGGGTTATCCATGTGTCCTCGTGAAGTGTACCGCTGCTCGGATCGGCTCCATAGGCCTTGACGAGGGCGCCGCCCTGATTTTCCATGCTCGCCCTGACATCATCCTCGCTCAGCACGTGATTGTAAACGCGCACGTCGTCGATAATACCCGAATAGGACTCACCAAAATTTGTATCACCTCCAATGTAATAAGTCTCGTTCTCGCCATCTGTTGTTTGGAAGGCTGATTCCTGTGAGAGGGCCCCGTTGACGTAGACGCGAAAGTTCGTCTCATCCCCTGTCACTGCGACGTGTGTCCATTGGTCGGCAGGAACAACATCCGGGGCTGTCTCACACATACCTCCCGCCCAAGCTCCGCCAACGCGACCACGCCATGAAAGCCTCCCATCGTTGTTAATGAACAGCGTGTCATTTGTGTCAGACGCTCTAACCGACCGAAATATCTGCTGCCACGTGTTGCCGGTTCGCTTCGGGTTAATCCAGGCAGTCATCGTAAATGATCCCTGAAACAGGTCGGCGGTTAACGAATCAGAGGCGGGTATTACGACGCGACTGCCATCAAATGCGAGCGCTTGTCCAAATTGTCCTTCGACAACTGTCGGATCGTCTTCCAGTGTTCCGTCGTTGCCGTTGCCCGTCGCGTCCAGCGCGGTCGTGCCGGCACCGTCGTCGAGTTTCCACTGTCCCACAAGCTCAGCCGAAGCATTACTAACCAGCCCCAGAACTACAATTAAAGAAACCACATAAGTCAATTTCCTGAACATAATTTGTCCTCCTGAAAAAAGTTAAAATAACTGTGCTTTGGTGACGCACTAAAACACGCATTGTTTTCAAAAGATGGATTGCTGATTGAAGAGATATTTGAATTTAAATTCGCGGAGCGTAATGCAAAGCTCTGACTTAGAACTTTATGCCTTGCATAACGCACGATATATCCTCCTCTTTTTGTAACACTACAGGAACTGTACACACAGGAAGAACAAAACCAACAGATGTCCGCCCGTGCAGGCACAAACTTCACTAATATTATCTATACCAAATTACCTGCCTGTTCGTCAAGGGAAATCCTTGCGATTATTGGGATATTCAGGGAGCATCTCAACGCGATATAAATATGTTATTGACCTGATTTTGTTTTGATGATACTCTATCACCGGCATAATTAAGGAAGCTAAGTTATGGAATTATCTTTGCTAATGAGGTTACGAATTGCTGCTGCGGCCGCGATAGGTGTGCTTTTGATAGGTATCATTGCCTGGCCGTTAGCATCATCACCCGGGCCTCTCAATGCTGTACGTGCCAGCGATATAAGTGTTGGCGGTTCAATAACATTGGTTGTTCTGGCGTTTCTAACCGGTCTTATTGCCTATTTTGTTTCCTGGCCATACGGCAGAGAAATCGGAATCCTGGCTGTACCTTCCGGATTGACCATTTGGGCGGTACGCTCCGGCAGCATGACTTCTTTGATGCAGCTTTATCCATCCGCCGAACAGCGCCAGGCAATTTTTACGGCATTTAAATGGCATTCTGTTTTCTGGCTTGTTCTTGTCGCCGCCGGTTTCATCGGTGTGCTGTTAGGTCAGAAAATCATCTCAAGTTCCAGGTCTCCGGCGAAACAAAAAACATCTAACTCTAACCCTACTCAGTACCTAAGCGCAATAATTGCTCTGGCCGGTTCAGTTTTCATAGCTCAATTTTGTATTGGAATGCTTGCCCAGGACGTTTCGCTATTAGACAGCAAATTGGGTGCGATTATGGCTCAGCCATCCGTAGGGCAGATTGTCTTTGCTGTATTTATCTCGTTCGGAGTCGCAGCTTTTGTCGTCAAGAAATTTCTCGATGTCAACTATATATGGCCGGCAATTGCCACTGCTTTGCTAACTATCTTTACTGTAAGTAGTTATGCCAGGCAGGATGTGTTGCAGTATTTTGTTCGTGAGTGGCCATCAGCTTTTTTTGTTAATTCGGTTATTTCCATATTGCCCGTGCAGATAGTGGCTTTGGGCGCATTGGGCTCAATTGCCGGCTATTGGGTGGCTATTCGTTACAACTATTGGCGCAGACATGAGATGAAATAGTAAAATTTACCGCATTTGAAAAATACAATACATCATTTTTTCAAGCCTTTATGTTTATATAAGCCCATTAATGATAGGGGATTATAGTTATATAGTCCTATATTGTATCATCATTCCACAAACAAAATCAAAAATGGTTATTTATAGGCTCTAAATTAGCCGAAATATATGGTGTTAAGATTTCGGTCGGATTTGGTTTTTGGACTAAAGAAAAAGAAAACTTAAAGAAATTAAAATTGTGTTAGTAAGCATTTGACGAGCATCTGGGCGAACAATTGAATTGAATTAACGTAATATAAGGTAGTAAAACCAGCCGACAAAAGGAGTTAGAAATGTTGGTTCTAAGCAGGCAAAGAGATGAATCGATTATGATTGGCGATAATGTCGAGATTATTATCGTCGATGTCCGAGGAGATAAGGTTCGTTTGGGTATAACGGCCCCGAAGGAAATACCGGTTCATCGAAGAGAAATATACGACGCGATTCAACGCGAAAAAAAACAGAAAAAGGAATCTCAGGGTGAGCAGCCTGAAAAACCCGAGACGCCTGAGTCCACAAAAGATTCCTAATATATGGAATCTTCCCGCATCATTTTCATTTAATACTTCTACCATAGTTTCTACGATATTATCATTGTTTTTGTTGGATTATTTTGATTTCTCATATTTTGTGTTACTCTAACCTTATTATAAGAGAACCAGACAAAATGTCCACTTCAAGCAAATTTCACATATTCCTGGATTTGAAGGCTCGCTATGCTTACCCATACTTTAGCCGGGTGCCTGGTAAAACAAACTACAGAAATATATTTACATTAGCCGCAGTGCTGACTACCGACTGCTAATCCACTCACAGGCATCCTAAATCCAGTATCGCTTATCCGCCATAGCAGCTTCAGCGACGGCGGAAGCATCGAGAAAAGTCTGAATTCACCAAATGTCCAATTAGCCAAAAATGCCTTTTAACAGCATTAAAAACGGCTTCTTGCCGGCCGACTTGACTTTTGGCCGATTAAGACTATATTTAAGTAGTTAGATTGCAATTATTTATCAGTTTTAGAAGGGGTACCCATCGTAATCAGGGTTTCGGAGGGGTGTCGCAAACCGCTTATTTCCTGGCGGAGCCAAAGCTTTATGGCAGGGATGTTTGATAATAGTACGGTTATTCAGGTTCAGCAGGCCAATGACATCGTTGATGTCATAAGTGAACATGTGAGCTTAAAGAGAAAGGGCCGGGAGATGGTCGGGCTATGCCCATTCCACGATGACAATCGCCCGAGTATGAACGTCAACGCCGTCAAGCAGATATTCAAATGCTTTGCCTGCGGTGCCGGCGGCGATGTCTTCAAATTTCTCCAGATGCGGGAGAGCCTCACTTTCCCGCAGGCCATAGAAAGGCTGGCCGAGCGTGCTGGTATTAAACTACAAAAACTTCAAAAATTCAAAACTCAAAACTCAAAACTCAAAACTACTGATATCGACCCGAACAAACTGGCAAAGGTCAACACCTGGGCCGCTAACTACTTCCAGCAAAACCTCCAGGACGAACAGAAGGGTAAATATGCCCGCGACTACCTCGCCCAAAGGCAGATAACCTCCGAAAGCATAAAAAATTGGAAGCTTGGCCTGGCAATCGGTTCGCCCGATGATTTACTCAGCACCGCCAGGGAAAAAAATGCTCAGATCAAACTCCTGGAACCCGCGGGTCTCGCCACCGCCCAAAATCAGGACAAGTTCGTAAATCGCCTGATGTTTACAATTACCGATGTAACCGGCCGGGTCATCGGCTTTGGCGGCCGAACTTTAGACGATTCAGGAGCCAAATACATAAATTCCCCGACGACCCCCCTGTTCGACAAAAGCAATTCGCTCTACGGCCTCGAGCAGGCACGCCATCAGATTGTCTCGACGGGCACTGTGGTTGTCGTCGAAGGTTACACCGACTGCATAATGGCACACCAATTCGGCTGTACCAACGTTGTTGCATCCCTGGGAACAAGTTTCACTGCCGGCCACGGACGCATCCTCCGGCGCTATGCTAAAAAAGTGATTTTGCTTTTCGATAGCGACGTCGCCGGCCTTGAAGCCGCCAACAGAGCTCTGGATGTCTGTCTGGCACAGCGCATAGATATAAGGCTTGCCTCTGTACCTGAAGGTAAAGACCCGTGCGATTTTCTTTTGGTTGCCGGCAAAGAGCGATTTGAACAGCTCTTGAGTGACGCTGTCGATGTCTTCCAGTTCAAGTGGAACAGATTAACGGCCGGTTTCGGCAGCGACGATACCCTTGCCGGCAAAAGGTCGGCGATTGAAGAGTACTTGCAGACTATAGCTACCGCGCTGTTGGCCGGCAATGTCTCACCGATAGACCGAGGTCTGATAGTTAACCGGATTTCGAAGATCATCGGTCTTGATACCAGGCAAATTAATGATGAGCTGAAAAGAAGGCTCAGCCAGGCCCAGAGAAACGCAAGCTATAATACCCAAAAGCAAACAGCCCAACCAATAGATTACGGCCGCGGCCTCTTCGCTACTGCCCAGCGAGAGGTCCTCGAAGTATTGCTCAACGAACCTAATCTCTTTGAGATTGTAAAACAAAAAATTACGCCGGACATCTTCGATGTACCGATATCAAAACAAATCGCAGAGATATTGTTTGAAACGCTCAATACCGATATCAATACTTCGATTGCAGAGATATTGGTCAAAACCGAATCCGTAGCACTCGGCAATTCTCTTGTCGAATTAAGCCAGACCGGACAGGA
This sequence comes from Planctomycetota bacterium, assembly GCA_019456195.1. Taxonomy (GTDB): domain Bacteria; phylum Planctomycetota; class Phycisphaerae; order Sedimentisphaerales; family Anaerobacaceae; genus NIOZ-UU13. Next base: position 35,888 of record VRUK01000046.1, read on the forward strand.
AAAAGGAAACTTCCAGGCCCGCCTGAAAGGTGCCCTCGATGCGATTGAGCGCCACCGGGCACAGAAACAAAATAGTTTCATTAAAACAATAGATGACCAGAAGCAATTTCTGCGCGAAGTCTATGAAAATACCGGAAAGGAAAACCCGCACAATGTGGGTATGGTATAGTGAACAAACGTCGGCAAAGTGCCGTAAAAAATAATATACATTGCAAAGTGTCCGGATTCCATCGAGAGGGAGGACAATTTGAATTTGCGCTCTATGTGATTATTGATTAATTTTACAAAACATATAAAAAGGTGAAATTGTGACAAAAAAAAGAATTGTGGCGAAGAAAAGAAAAAAGAGAGCTAAAAAAACTACCTCCGATAAAAAAAGTAAAGACATTGAAGTCGAAATCAACGAGCAGCCCCCGAGCAGCGGCAATATCAAAGACACTGAGCAGCAGATAAAATTGCTCATAGAAAAGGGCAAGAAAAAAGGCTTTCTTACTTACGAGGAGATGAACGACAACCTGCCCGATGATGCTATAAGCGCCAGCCGCCTGGACCGCCTCCTGGCAAACCTCGATGAAATGGGCGTCCGTTTGTTCGATGAAGATGACTTAGAATCCCATCAGGCCGCTAAAGCCCATGAAGAAGGAGAATTCGAAACGTCCGATGAAGATAAAGATGAAGACGAACACGGAGATGGCAAAGATAAGCATCTAAAAGAAGACGTGTTGCTCGAACGGCAACTGGTCGGCGAAGACAACTCTCGCAGAATTGACGATCCTATTAGAATGTATTTGACTCAAATGGGCCAGATACCTCTGCTAACGAGAAAGTCTGAAATTGCTCTCGCGCGAAAAATAGAAATAGCGAGAATGACCTTTAGAAGGAAAATGCTTCAATGCGACTACTGCTCCCGGAACTCTCTTGATTTATTACAACAGGTACAGAACGGCACGATGTCGTTCGACAGAACAATCAAAGTCGGCACGGCATATTGTCTCACCAAAAGTGTAATAAAAAAGCGGCTCATCGTGAACATCAAGACGGTAGATAAGCTGCTCAAAATCAACCAGGACCTGTTTAAGAAAACTCTCACTCACCAAAACGCCAAGGAAGCCCGAGCCACATTGAAATGGATACGTCGAAACAAACGAAAAATCGCAACGCTGCTCGAAGAGCTAAGCCTGCGAACCAGCAGAATCCAGCCGGTCAAAAATAAACTCCACGGCATCTGCGGTAAAATGCACCAATTAGAGAAAGCTATTGCAGCAGGCCCCGACAGCCATATAACCGAAGAAGATATATATTCGATGAAGCAGGAGCTGTCCGGCCTAATCGAACTGGTTATGGAAAGGCCGAAACAGCTCGACAAAAACCTGAACGTCCTCGACAGAGTCTTCGGTCAATACGAGAACACCAAGCGTGAACTCTCCAGCGCAAACCTCAGACTCGTCGTTTCCATCGCCAAGAAATATCGCAACCGGGGCCTTAGCTTTCTGGATTTAATTCAGGAAGGCAACACTGGCCTGATGAGAGCCGTGGACAAATATGAGTACCGAAGGGGATACAAATTCAGCACCTATGCCACATGGTGGATTCGGCAGGCGATAACAAGAGCAATTGCCGACCATGCACGAACGATTCGTATTCCGGTCCACATGATAGAGACGATGAGCCGCCTTCGAACCGCCAGCAAAATCCTCCATCAGAAGCTCGGCAGAGAAGCCACTATCGAAGAAATCGCCGAAGAAGCCGATATGACCGTCGAAGAGACCCGCAGGGTCCTGAAGATATCCAAGCACCCAATCAGTCTCGATAGACCCATAGGAGAAAGCGAGGACAGTTACTTCGGTGATTTTATCGAAGATAACGGCATCGACTCACCCGTCGCCTCGGCCACACAGGAAATGCTCAAGGAGAGAATCGATGTCGTCCTCAAAACACTTTCATATCGCGAACGCGAGATTATCAAGCTGCGATACGGTATCGGTGACGGCTATACTTACACCCTCGAGGAAGTCGGAAGAATCTTCAAAGTCACCCGTGAGCGAGTCAGGCAGGTAGAGGCAAAAGCGATACGAAAACTCCAGCACCCCGTCCGCGCCCGCAAGCTCGAAGGATTCATGGACCACAAAAGCGCCTGAACAGGCAATAGAAATTAGAGATTTGAGAAAAGAGAATTGGTTTCTTCCGATTGATTATTTTTTTGAATTGTCTGATTCCAGAAGCTCTATTAATGTAAAGCCTGCTTCTTTCCGCATAATTCGCCCTCAAAACGGACTGCCCGAACCGGTCTTGTTCTGACTTTTCAATCGGGTCCGTACAACCGGATGTTGTCGAAGAACATCTTTCCGGTACCTCCGGCCTGTAGATTGCTCTGGTCACCAAGACAAATGGCGATAGAACTGACGTTGGCGAAGTCAACGCCCATAAACTCTTGCAGGTCAATAATCCACTCCGTCCAGATCCTTATACGTGTCGCCTCAGGTTCATTGTGATAGACTGCTGCACTGCCATTGAGGACGACACTCATAGGCGTAACACCGTTCATCGAGTCACCATGGAACCAGAGCGATAACACCTCGGCACCTGTCTCCGCCCAATTCTGAGGTGGGCTCAGCCTCAGTTCTGCTTTCGCAACTTTGAAAATGGCGTTGTAATAATATGGCATCGACTGCTCACCACCATAAACAATATTTCGTTCGGCGTATGGGGGATTGGTATGGCCAACGACACAGCCATTTGTCAGCGAATTTTCGTACCCGTCCGACCACACGTCGAATATCCGATTGCTCTCGGGGTGGCCGGAATCGAGGTCGTTATATGACTCGAAGTCGTCGATGGTAAGGCAAATGACTGCCGTCGAATTTGGGATGCCCTCGGCCAGCCAGTTGCTGGCGAACTCTATCAGATCATTGAAGTCGACTTTGCCGTCGTTGGTAAGATCGGCCCCGCGACACCCGAGAAAACCGCTGTCGCTCGAAAGCCAGCGTTTGGCAAAGAAAGCGAAATCCACAAAGTTCACCCTGTAGTCGCCGTCAAAGTCTCCCGTGATAAATTGCCAGACTAATTCCGGAGAATCTACTCCCTCACAGATGCTCCAGACATCTTTACTCCCGTTCGCTGTCTCATTCACGAAATCCCAGCCCGCCTCCAAAAAAGTGCCTCCCGTCTGCATTTGCGTCGTAGTCCTGCCCTTACTATCATCACAGCCTGTTCCCCTCGTTTGCTCTCCGCACATGTTGCTTGTGCCGCTGGCCTGGCTGTCCCAGAAGGAAGTGTTAACCGTTCCGTCGAAATTGCTTCCCACCAGACCGCCGACTTCACGCCTTCCTGTAACACTCCCTGTTGAATAGCAGTTAGTGATTGTGCCCGAATGGTTATTGTGTCCGACCAGACCACCGACATCCGTGGCTCCTGAAACGTTGCCGGTCGAATAGCAGTTGGTGATTGTGCCCTCAAAATTACGGCCCACCAGACCTCCGTGTACCCAACCGCTATCACGGTCTGTAAAAACATTGCCGGTCGAATAGCAATTGAAGATTTTGCCTTCGTGATTGCCTCCCACCAACCCGCCGGCATCGATCCTTCCCGAAACACTGCCTGTCGAACAGCAATTGGATATCATATTGGTGGATTTTTCTCCGAACCGTACGGTAAAGTCCCAATTATTTCCCGCCAGACCACCGACACTTTGATCGCCCGAAACGCTCACGGCAGCATAGGAATCAGTGATTGTACTCTCTTGAATATGTCCGACCAGACCACCGACATCTTTGTCGCCGGAAACACTGCCGCCCCGCGCGTAGCAGCCTCTGACGGTTGCTCTGCGCAGGTTGCCAACCAGGGAACCGACATTCTGACCTTCTCCAGCATCGATATTAACGTCAATCAATCCCAAATTCTTGACGAGGGCATTTTCCCTTCCAACAGATCCGAAAAGGCCTATGTAGTCTCTATCTTTTGACGTGTAGGTAAAATTGTGGATTCTCTTGCCGTTACCGTCGAATACACCGCTAAAGCGATGACTATAGGAAGTTCCGATGATGTTAAAATCTTCTCCCGTATAACCGCCCAGATCGATATCATTCATCAGCTTAAAGTGCTTATTAAGGTTCTCTGAATCAGCGCCAATCTCGTTCAACTGCTCTGCTGTGTAAATCAGAAACGGATCATCAGGAATGCCCGTGCCGCCGCCATATTCTGCTCCGCTCACTCGGCCAAGCAAACATACGGCGAGCAATACAACCAACGGCATTAAAGTTTTGTTGCGTTGTACGCCAAGTCCCAACAATCTGAAAGTTGTCTTCAAAGCAGCCATTTCTTGTTTTCCTACTTCCCCTGATAGCCCAATCTGCCCCATGTCGCCCTTTGCAGCCTCTGCAGGTCATACATGCCGTCCTCGGTTTGAGGCTCGTGCAATAACACCCCCGGAAATGGCGGAGGTTCCAACACTTCACAGAACAAATTATCCATAGGCATAAGCTCACGGGGATAATTCAATGTTTCACGGCCTTTCCACTTCCAATACTCGGCATGTCCGTCCGCCATCGAGAGCGTCATCCCCCCGTTATGGTGAATTGGTGGAGGGCTGTGCCACTTCCACCGCGGGTACAGGTAGTGAACGTAGAAGTCATTGCCGGCCGGCATCTGGCGCTGATCAATGAAGACTGCACGCTGGCCCGCACCGGGACTTACGATGTCTGTAAGTTTGGTCAGACGCAGTACTGTACGGCCAACGCGTTTGCCGATTGCATTAAGACTCGTGCCGTCCACGAACTGTGTATAATATGTTCCTTCAACGGTGCAGCCGCGTGCGGCGACCACTGTGGAGTATGTGGCTGCATGACCCTTTAAGCCTCGGGGGCAGCGGTAGATATCAACATCATTAATCCAGGGCCACAGTGCACCCTTGTCTTCGTGTGCCAATAGCACAGCACGATCCCGGCTGTTGCGGGGGAGAAAGGCCCGCCCAAGCCAGCCTCTGGTAATCACCACCATCTCACCTGTACTCGGGTTCCCATGTCCGCTCCATAAGTGGGCGCTGCCTAATACGATTTTGCTGTCATTCTCTTCGGCATACGCAATCCAGGCAAGGGTCAGTTGACGCAGATTGCTCAGGCATACCGTACGCTGGCCTCTTTCTTTCGCAGCACCCAGCACAGGAATCAGCAGCGCTATCATTAATGCTATAATGGAAATAACAACCAAAAGCTCTATGAGCGTAAACCCTATTAGAAAGCTTCTCTTTTTATGGTTAGAGATTCTTTTTTCTACGTAAGGAATCCTTAGCACTAACGGTGCGAAAGCTGCAAGATTAGAAGAGTCCCGTCCCACGAACCCGGGTCGGAATCCGGTGCTTTGCTGATTGGAAACCCGCATTCCCAAACGCGTAAGTCCTCTCGTTCCACGCATCATAGTGCCTACCTTTTGAGGCAAAGAACCACTTATCCAATTTCTTGTCCAAAACAGAATTGCGCCTGCCCTTATAATACAAGGCGATACACACACTATAAATGTTGATTGTTTTTTAAGTTTTTCGAAAAATTCGCAAAAAAACAATCCCGGCCGCAAAACCACAGGTGCCTTTTCGCCGCTGAATGCAGGCCATATTGATAAATCTCTGTAGATCAGAGGTTTACAGATTCGCTTCGCCAGCAACTATTATAACATCTATTGACAAGAAAAGACGAGAAAAAAGGGCCTGGTTCAATTTCATATACCACAAGGTAACACTTTTCAAGCTGCTGCAATGGCCACGAACAATCATAACATTCTATCAAAACAGGAGTTGCGGAGAAAATGGTAACTTGTAGGGCATAGAAAAGTGTTACCCTGTTCTGAACCATGCCGAAAAAAGCATAAAAAATCAACCACAATTTTAAATTCTCTAAACTCCAATCAGGTTCCCGCACCCCCCTGGTAGGCGCAACCCTTCCGCGCCAACGATTCAAATAAATTTCTCGCTTTCTTATCTCTCGGGCCAATCTATATTGACCACAGTATACTCATTTTCAGTGTTAGGGCGTTTTCTTTATCGGATACCCTAATCTGCCCCAGGTTGCCTTTTGCAGCCTCTGAAGGTCATACAAACCATCCTCTGTCTGCGGCTCGTAGCCATTCCATCCCGGCACAGCCGGCCCGTCTATCACATAACAGAACAGGTTGGGACTTCTAACCAAAGGCATCCGTTTAATAGGTAAATTCACGGTCTCTCGGCCCTTCCATTTCCAGTACTCGGCGTGTCCGTCAGCCATCGAGAGTGTCACACCGCCGTGATGGTGTTTCGGAGGAGGACAGGCCCACATCCACTCAGGTTTATGATAATTAACATCGAAACCACTGGCAAACTGGCCTGTATCGATGAAGACCGCACGCTGGCCCGCACCGGGGCTGACGATGTCCGTCAGCCTGGTCAGCCGCAGCACCGTACTCCCGACGCGTTTGCCGATTGTATCAAAATCCGTGCCGCTTATGTGCTCCATATACGTTCCTTCCACGAGGTGGCCTCGTGCTGCGTTGACTATTTCGTATGTGGCTGCGTGATCCTTTAGACCTCGGGGGCAGCGGTAGATATCTACATTCTTAATCCAGGGCCAAAGCGCGCCTTTATTCGGATCCGCAATCAGTGCTGACCGGCTCTCAGGAGATATAAAGGCCCACCCAAGCCAGCCTCTTGTATGGCCGCTTATCGTGAAGGGGCTGCCCAATACGATCTTACTGTCGTTCTCCTCGGCATAGGTGACCCACGCTAAGGTAAGCTGCCTTAAATTGCTCAGACAGACCGCACGATGCCCAAGTTCTCGGGCGCTCCGAAGAGATGGAATCATCAGCGCTATCAGCATCGCTATTATCGAAATCACAACTAAAAGCTCTATGAGTGTAAATCCCGCACCATTAGAAAAATTTCTTCTCACGGGGCAAGTTACTCCTAAGGATTCCTTTCGGAGAAAACTTCCCTTTTTACGATTGGGAATTACCGTTTTTAGCGATGTGAAGTCTGCACGGTTAGAAATATCCCCTCCAACGGACCCGGTGCGGCATCCGTTTCTTCGATGATTGAAAATCCGCATTCCCAAACGCGTAAATCCTCTCATTCCGCGCACCATAATACCATCCCTTTTCAGGTAACTACCCATTTAACATGTCTTGTCCAAAACAGATGCGCCTGCTCTTGTATAATATAGCGGTTCTCACACGGTAAATATTGATTGTTTTTTTTATTTTTTTCGAAAAATTCTCAAAAAAACAATCCCGGCTGCAAAACCACAGGTGTTTGTTCGCCGCCGCAGGTAGGCGGTTTATATTAGTAAATCACTGTAAATCAAGGGGTTACAGACTCGCTACGCTAATGGCTATTATAACTTGTACAGGGAAGAAAAGGCAAGAAATTTTAATTGATTGCTCACAATTTATTAATGGAGTTTAGGCTCTTCATCCTTCGGCTCGAAGTCGCATTTCTACCTTCGGTTCGCTCTAATTTTTATCACTCCGTCGCTTCGCTTCTGCGTGATTGTATGATGCTCGTGCTGGCCTACGGTAGAAATGCTATAAACCAACGACTAAATACTCAATACGAACGAAAATTCGATGAATTTTCGATCAAAAACGCTCACAGTTAAAAACAAAAATATAAAATTTCAAAATTTTTTATCTCCTTTTCTATAAACAACTTACGAGCAATAGCCCCAAAAAAATAGCCAAATTTTCGACTCAAAACTGCACACTCGTCTAATTATAGAGGCAGTCTTTTTTTTACCCTCGAGTGCTGCTAACTTGACACGCAACAGGGGGCCTAAGCCAACAATATGGAATTTTATCCGGCCTTCCGTGGACGGAAT
>VRUK01000047.1 GCA_019456195.1 Planctomycetota bacterium
TACCTGAAGCCGGGACATACCATCGCGTCGTTGTACCCAGTGACACAGTCCCATCTTCGACAACATATTCAGTTCCATCATACCGAAAGCTGACGATTGCACCGTCAACTTCGGTGACATCAGCCAGGCCGATGAGTGTATCGGCTCCGGCGGCGGCTGCCATGACCACCACGGCAAAGAGGGTTAGACAAAGCAAATTCTTAGACATAATAATCCTCCTTCAAAAAGATTTAATATGCGTTGTGAGTTGTCATATAGAATAGTTTTACTTGCGAAACACAAAGCAATAATTAAAAACTCTGTACTTCGCATAATATTAAATAACACCTCCTCTATTTGGAAAACTTCGGTAATTGTACCAAAAGAAAGACTCAATCCAAAGATATTCAACCCTGTGAGCACAAGCCTAACTATGTTATTTATACCAAATAAGCTGCTTTCCCGTCAAGGAGAATCCTTTGATTATGTATTAGCATACCTCATGGATATAACTATGGAGAAATGCGATAAAAAAAGGCAGTTAATTCTATTTGTAGCTTCTAACATATCGCTCCCTCATCTTTCAATTTAAAGCCCCTCACAGGCTTTATTAAACAACACACTCGTCTTGAGGGTGCCTTTGTCCTGCTTCTTTGGACTTGCAGCAAGGTATTGTCTGGAAAACCTCAACATATCAAGACTTTTCTTTTGAAAAACTTCTGGCAATTAAGTACAATTCAGTAATTATTCGACCTCATGGAGGAGCGATGAGGAAGCTTATTCTATCCTTATCACGTTTAACTCCATAGGAGATTAAAGGTGACGTCTGTGGAGTTGCCAAGTAGGAACAAGAGGATTACATTTTTTGGAGGACTAAAACATGAACGGCTACAAATTTATATGGGTTCTGGCGTTATTACTCGGCATCTCGCAAGTCGGTAATGGTGTCACGCCAGCAAATAACGGCTATCAGAACGCACAGGCGATTGGTAACGTAACGAGCTTGGCATTCGACACTACTGAAGCGACATTCGACGGTCCTGGCGAATGTATCTCCAATACAAACAGAAACATCTGGTATTGCTATACGGCAACTTGCACCGGATGCGTTACTATAAGCCTGTGTGGCAGCAGCTTCGACACTAAGCTTGCCGTTTATGATGGATGCAGTTCAACACCGACTTTGAGTAACAATCTCAGATGCAATGATGATTTTTGCAGCCAGCAATCAGAGGTCAAACTAACCGCCACTGCTGGTAACACCTACCTTATAGAGGTTGGGGGCTTCGGTACATCGTGGGGTGAAGGTTCGCTGACTATATCTTGCGATAACGCCGCTGGGCCGCCATCCAACGATACTTGGTCTGGTGCAATTTCAATCGGTAATGTATCAGATTTGGCTTTCGATACCGGCTGTGCCACATTCGACGGCCCCGGCATTTGTATAACCAGCTCGAACCTCTGGTTCTGCTATACCCCTGAAAACTCTTGTAATATTACTGTAAGCACCGCCGGCAGCAGCTTCGATACTATTCTTGCCATCTATAATGGGTGCAATACATCCCCCACTCTGGGTAACTTGATCAATTGTAACGACGACGGCCCTGACAGTCGGCAAGCCGAAGTCAGCATCCCGGCAATCGCCGGCAACAAGTACCTCATCGAAGTCGGGGGATACAACGCCGATACTGGCCCGGGTCTGATAAGTGTCAATTGCGGTTCGGTAATACCCGGTGACCTTAGCAATAACAACTGCAATAATGCAAAGCCGATCGGTGACGTAGCAGGCCTGGCGTTCGACACCGGCAATGCAACGTTCGATGGCCCAGGCCACTGTATGACCGGCCCGAATATCTGGTATATCTATACCGCCACGTGCACGGGCAATGCCATAGTCAGCCTCTGCGGCAGCAGCTACGATACCAAGCTTGCCGTCTATGACGGAGGCGGCTGCAATCCGTCACTTAGCAGACTGATAGAATGCAACGACGATGGCTGTGGTACACAGTCCGAGGCTGTCTTTGAGGTGATCGCCGGCCAGCAGTACCTCATCGAAGTAGGTGGATTCAGCGACAACACCGGCCAGGGACTGATAAGTGTTAGCTGTGAGGGTTCAGCACCAATAGATGAATCAGACCTCGGAGATGCACCGGACAGCACTAACAATTTCTCAAATAACATGACCGCATACCCCAAGGGAGGCCCTTCCGGAGTCAAGGCTCACTATCCCACTGTCTTTAATGACCCAAGTTCATCCGCCCCTTATGGACCGATTCATTTTAATCCTCTGGCTGTAGCCCATTTGGGTAAAAAGGTTACTAATGAAAACGAAGCTGACGTCGGCTCGGATCAGGATGTCACCAACAACATCAAACCTCAAACCGACTCACCGGATAATGACAACGGCGACGATGCTGTTATCTTCCCGCTAAGTATGCCGCAATGCCGCTGGACTACGTTTGACTATATTGTCAACGTTATCAATCCCGGTACCAACCTATGGGTCAATATCTGGTGCGACTGGAATCGTGATGGTGACTGGGATGATGACAGTATCACCGAACAGGCTCTTGTTTGTTCCAATGGGATTGTATCCGAGTGGACGGTCAAGAATCTGTATCTTATCAATCTGCCCGCCGGATTAAATCAGCTCACTACACCGGCATTCCTGTCATGGCATCCGGATAAAGGTACCGAGGAAATATGGATGAGAATAACTCTTTCTGAGAAGCCATGGACTGGCGGCAGTGCTCCCGGCCTCAGGGGTAATGGTGGTTCCGGACCACAGGCCGGATACGATATTGGTGAGACGGAAGATTACTACTTCATTCCGAATACAAGCTTCTTGATATGTGAAGATTACAATGGCGATGGGGTAATCAACCTCCAGGACCTGGCGGCTTTCACATCTGAATGGCTTGAGAATTGTCCGTAGCAGATTTGTAGAATCTGTGATTTATAAAAACAAAGGGCTGTGAGCATCCGCTTGCAGCCCTTTTTCATTACAACAAAAAATCCCTCGAATTATCAGTATAGATTTGATATTCTCTTGGAATTGAAGTTTAGTGACGTAGCTGAATAAGGATATACAGTATTATAAGGTAAAGCCTATATAAAGTAGTGCCGTAATTAATGGTTAGAAACTCAAAAAGAAACTCAGAACAGAAGCGGCCCCATAACATCTCACAAAAGCTTAAGAAGCGGTGTGTTCTGTTTGGTCTGTCTTTTGGTCTTTGTGGATTAGCTTGGATTCTAACAACTCATAGAATACCTTTGCCGGCTATTTTATATCACCTGCCTCTTGCAGTAGCTTTTGGTGCATGGTTTGCTTATGTTGACGATGACTTTTCGGAACATAATAACTATGGTTTTATTGTCGTTACTATTCTGGCTTTGATAATTATCGCAGGCAGGATTTTTCTGAGTTGGCCTGTTTCCGGCCACGGTATCCTTGCTGCCCTGATAGCGGTTTTAGCCTCATGGTTTTGGCTCCGCTTTTTTTCAATTGCTATAATAGTACAGGCATTTCTTACTAAATTGGTTTGGGGTGAAGATCCGCTGTCTGTATTCTATGGCGCTTTAGTGGGCCTTGCCCTTGCCGGAATGCTCCTTGTGAAGTTACGCTTCACAGTTAAGGGGGATGTTATGCGGCGAAAAGACAAAGAAATAAACGACATTGCCTCTATAGAAGACATCATAATGAAGGCGCGTGTATGCCGTTTGGCCCTATACGAAAACGCCCAGCCGTACATTGTCCCTCTTTCCTTTGGTTATAAAGACAACATCTTGTATTTTCATTCGGCCCCTGAAGGTAAAAAGTTGGATATACTCAGAAATAATAACAAGGTCTGTTTTGAATTCGATATAGACCATGAGCTTGTTATGGGGGAAAAAGCATGTGACTGTACTATGAAATACCGAAGCGTAATAGGATTCGGCAAGGCAAAACTTATAGAAGATATTGAATCAAAACGCAAGGCACTTGATATTATAATGAAGAATTATTCCGATGGTTCTTTTGAATATCCCGAAGAATCTATCCAGAACACAATAATCATAAGCGTCGAAGTAGAAACCATGACCGGCAAAAAGTCCGGCTACTAACATTAAGACTGCCGCTAATGCCATAACGGCTTACATCTCTGTATATTTGCAGTAGGGGCGGTTCGTGAACCGCCCTTTGTTTTTTTTGTTGCATGGGCTTCTTCGTGAACCGCCCTCACTATGTATCTGTCCCGATGCGTTGTTCAATGTAGGGGCAACCCCGTGTGGTTGCCCTAATTTGCTTGAACCGTTAGAGTGTTCCTTTACTCTAATAGGGTCATTACCAACCACACCTCATCGAAAAAATTGCCTCCTATGGGGCAGGCGTACACCTTTAATTTCACCATTGAAATACAGAAATAAGTTGTCAAAAAGATGTAACACCATTATTCTCCTAACCCCATTATTCCCTGCTTTTTCTCTTGGCTCTCACACCGCCTTTGCTATAATTGCTATTATCAGTGGAAAAATTGCTCAATAGTCAATGTTGCATGAAGCTCCAATTGGAAATGTTGTTATGATTAAGAAGCTAAGCATATCAAACTTCAAATCGGTTCGTCAGTTGGATATCGACTGTAAGAAGGTGAACCTGTTCATAGGCGAGCCAAACACAGGCAAGTCCAATATCCTCGAGGCGCTGGCACTATTGTCTTGGTGTGGTCAGTCGGGACAAGAACCTCTTAGTAATTATGTTCGCTTCGAGTTGATGCAATACCTATTCTACGATGGATTGGTAGCTGATCAATCCGTGAAAATCAGGATTTCGACGAAGGAAATTAATCCTACGGGTATCAGTGTTACTTTCGCAACCGATTCTTATAATTTTCGGAAATGGGGAAGTGAAAGTTCGTTCAGGGGAGTGAATAGCCGTGGACAAATCCAAGGTTCATCATCAGACTTTGGTCATACCAAAGATATCAAATTCTTTCGTTTCAAGAATTTGGCAAAATATAATGACAAAGAACCCGGCCCCCTCAAACCGCCTAACGGGACAAACCTCTTCTCTGTCGTCTTCGGTTCAGAGATTCTCCGAAATACCATGGTGGAATTCTATCGCAAGTACGGACTCAAAGTAGTCATGAGACAGCATGAAGGAGTCTTTGAGCTTCAGAAAGAAGTCAATGGCTTGGTCTTCAATTATCCCTATACCCTGACGTCGGATACACTCCGCCGGATCATTTTCTACACGGTGGCCATCGTCTCGAACAAGGACTCGGTGCTGGTGTTCGAGGAGCCGGAGTCCAATGCCTTTCCGTACTATACCAAGTACCTCGGGGAACGGATCGCCCTGGACAAGACCAACCAGTTCTTCATTGCCACGCACAATCCATACCTGCTCTCGGCCGTCATCGAGAAGGCTCGCAAGGAGGAAGTCCAGGTCTTCATCACTTACTTCAAGGACTTTCAGACGTGGGTCAAGCCCTTGATGCCGGATCAGGTCGCGGAATTGATGGAGGCAGATCCCTTCTTCAACATGGATCGTTTCACTGAGGAGGGGGAATGAAGGTCCTGGTTGAGTGCAATGCCGACGAAATAGTCCTCAGAAATATAGGAGTCCCGAAGAAGCAGTTATTTCATTTCGGAGGCAAGGACAAATTAATCAACCGTCTGAGAAATTTGCCTGGAGCTATCGGTGTTGTGGACGAAGATCCCGCCAGTATTCAGCACCCCGATCTGAAGGCAAGCTACCGGCAGGCAGAATCTGCTGAAGGGCTTCGCCTTTTGGCTCGCCAGGGCAGCGGCTGTCAAAGACTTGTCATGATCTGTCCGAAGCTGGAGGACTGGCTCATTCAGAGAGCCAGATTATTAGAAATTCGACCGGAGGATTATGGCCTCCCCAGCGACCCGGACAAGCTGCATAGTATCCCTCGATATGAGCGGAAGGAAGGATTTTGCCGCTTCCTTGCGGAACTGAAAGAGCGAGACAGCGGAATGCATCTCCTGCGTCGGTGGATTTTTGAGGCAGAATCTCGGCTCAAATGAACATTTATTGACATCTTGCTTCCGGGGATTCACTCATGGACTGGTATCTTAGGTTAATCCCAGATTCTGTTGTACCCTCATAAAATACAAACAAACCTTACCTTTTCTCCCTCAGGATCGACAGTCTGGACGACGGGTGGCAGCCACTGAGCGAACTTTTCGTGAGTGAAGTGGATGGTGATTTTCGACCATCAGACTTTAAAATTCTCACAATCGTTCAGTCAAAAACGCTCACTCCCAAAAACAAAAATAAAATATTTCAAAATTTTTTATCTCCTTCCACAACAATGACTTACGAGCAATAAACCACGAAAAATAGCAAAATTTTCGGCTCAAAACTGCACACTCGTCTAATTATAGAGGCAGTCTTTTTTTTCGTCTCCCCGAGTTTACCCGAGTTTATCCCCGGGTGCTGCTAACTTGGCGTGTAACAGGGGAAGCGCTGCTAACTTGACACTCAACAGGGGGCCTAAGCCCACAATATGAAATCTGAGACTTGAGATATGATATATCCAACTTTAGCTCACTTTAGGCATTTTAGTCACTTTAGGCACTCTTTCAGTTATAACATATTTCCAGATACACTCTATTTTAACAAACAAAGCCAAAGTCAAGTCGGCCAAAATCAACATAAACACTTTCTTAACAATGAGATACGTAAAAATGGACATTTGGTTATTCAGACAAAACAAACCCAATTCAAAGCCAATAAAGCCAAAAACAAACCCAATTTAAGCCAATACAAAGCCAATTTTAACGAAAGGGCAAAAATGCTGGAGTTTACCCTCGATGTTAGCTCACTTGCTTTGGAGTTTACCCTCGGGTGTACTTACCTGTTTTTCTGCCGGGGGTCGGGGGCGTGGATAAGGAGCTTACAATGATATTAATAATATTACTCGCGGATTTTACCACCCTTAAGGGTGCCAAATTTAACATGTTATTTCTGACAAATAGACAAAAATTTGATAGAATAGGGATCTAATAGTAAGTGGTTAAACCCCCGTTGAAAATAGACAAAACTCAAGGAGAACAAAATGAGCAAACAAAAAAAGCTTACCTGTATCGTAGTCTTACTTTCTGCTTCATTTATTTTCACAACAGCCGCCATCCTGCCCGCAAGAGGGCAGGCTTCAAAATCCGACCTTCCAGTCAAGTGGGGAGAGCTTACCGCCCCCGATTTTATAAAGGCCGCCGAAAAATCCGCAGGCGTCTGTCTCATTCCGATAGGTGTCTTCGAAAAGCACGGCCCGCACTTGCCCCTTGGAACCGATTTAATTGACGTCAGGGAAGTTGCTCTACGAGCTGCAAAAAAAGAATACGCTCTGGTCTTCCCTGAATACTATTTCAGCCAGATTTTAGAAGCAAAACACCAGCCCGGAACAATCGCATACAGCCCTAAACTCATTTGGGACATCCTCCAGCAGACTTGTGATGAAATTGCCCGCAACGGAATTAAGAAAATTGTCCTTGTGAACGGCCATGGCGGAAACAATAGCTTCCTGCCGTTTTTCTGCATGGCACAGCTTGAAAAACAGCGGGACTACTGCGTTGTATTGTTCAAGCCTCAAACCGACCCGAAAGTTGCCGAAAAAGTAAAAAAGCTCAGAGAAACCAAAACCGGCGGTCATGCAGGTGAAACAGAGACCTCGACGATGCAGATTTCAAGGCCCGACCTCGTACATATAGACCGCGCAAAAGACCAGTCCGGCCGGGACCTCGCTCGCTTAAAACACCTGCCTGGCAACTACACCGGAATATTCTGGTACGCTCAATTTCCAAACCACTACGCAGGCGATGGCAGCTATGCCAAACCAGAACTCGGAGAACTGTTAATAAAAGCTCAGACCAACCAGCTTGTTGACTTGATTAAAATCCTGAAAAAAGACGACACCATCCTCAACCTGCAGAACCGATTTTACAAAGAATCCAAAAACCCGCTAAAAACAAAACAGTAATATATTCGAATTGACGGCAAATTATCTTATAATTAACAGATAGCGAACTTCAGCTAAGGAGCCTAAAGAATGAGTTACTTAATAATGTTTATGTTAATTAGTTTCCTGATTCTGATTCATGAATTAGGTCATCTCATTGCTGCCAAATTATCGAATATACCTATCGAATTATTTTCCGTCGGTTTTGGTCCAAAATTATGGTCCTTTCGCAAAGGCCAAACTGAATATCGCATCTCAGCCTTACCCATCGCCGGATATGTTTTACCTAAGATGGAAGATGTCGATGACTTCTTTCAAATCCGTTCTTCCAGGCGAATTGCTTTTGCCCTGGGCGGGCCGTTGGCAAATATTATTTTGGCTGTAATTTGTTTAGGATTTTTGAATGCGATAACGATGGGTTTTTCATTTTATGCTGTTCTGATTTTCCCGTTTGTCCAGCTAACAAAAATAACCTCTCAATTTTTATATGCGTTGCCGTCTTTATTCTCCAGCCCCGACAAACTGTCCGGAGTAATTGGTATCGTAGCTATGGGCGGGCAAATGCTTGCCGGCGATTTCCTGAAGATATTGAACCTGGCCGTAATGCTTAATATTAATCTTGCGGTGTTAAACTTTCTGCCGATTCTGCCCTTGGATGGTGGAAAGATTCTCTTTTGCCTGCTCGAGAAAATCCATCGTTCCCTTCTCAGGCTGCGAATGCCTCTTACCGTCACAGGCTGGGTATTGCTTTTAGGATTACTTTCCTACGTTACGGTACTCGACATGTGTAAGTACGTTTTCAAAATCTATGCGTAGCTGAATAACAACACTAATCACGAGATACGCAGGACGAATGATAAGCAATAAATTGAATGCCGGAGGAGGGACTCGAACCCTCACCCTGTTGCCAGGACGGGATTTTGAATCCCGCGCGTCTGCCAATTCCGCCACTCCGGCCTATCTGATTTAGAATTGGCTATTTATTAAGCTCATGATGATAAATAACCAGTAATCAATAGTCAATAGGTAAATAAATTATCGCTGCTATCAGCTATTGTTCCTTCCAGTGCCGCTGAACAATGCCGTCTTTTATCTTAAACACAATAGTATGTTCCGTTTCCTTTTTATCTTTGATAGCGATAGGCGGCGGAAACATGGCGAATTGGTTGTCTCTTGTTTCCGTGCATTTGTACCTGAGGTACTCGTCGCCATCTTCCGTCATGCTTTCCTCGGTCGGCTCACCAACTATCGCCGTAAGCTCCTCTCTTGTCGTCCTGCCGCAATCAATCTGCTTGAGCTGCGAATTTTCAATCCCGCTGTAATGCACGTCACTTTGGGCGGCCACACATCCGGCCAGCAGGAGCGATGTTAAAACAAGCAACATAAAAAGAGCAGTTTCATTAATTTTGTAATTTTTCATTTCTCGCATCTCCTAAATTATTTGACATTTCCCTTGAAACAATACGAAGAATACTCATACGCCTTTCAGTCAAATATAATACCAAATATTGCGTTGAATTTCCACCTTTTCCGCCTCTATTATAAATAAGGCCTGCCAGGTCCCGATGGTAACAGGAAAAAAAATAAATTACCGCAATCTGCGACCGTTACATATTCTGCCGTCCAATTGTTACCATTACGTTACGGCTATATCTTTTTTTTGTTATTTTTTACTTTTATCATTTCCATCTGGCCGATTAATATTGCTGTTATATGTATTCGCCTTGTTGGTGGATATTGGATTACAAAGTCACAAATAGGAGAAACGAAAATGTGCAATACTTGCGGATGTCGCTCGAAAAAGAAGACCAAAAAGAAAACAGCAAAGAAAAAAACTGCCAAGAAGAAAGCTAAGAAAAAGAAATAACTTATCCCACTTGTCCCCGCAAGCCGCAGGCTTTGAGTGTGTCTTTGACGGGTATCCGGATGAATCAGGAATCTATGATTACTATATCTTCCGGAATTGCGATTACGTCTCTATGCCCCGGCCCGAGTATCTTTCGAATCTCAGAGCTGTGCTTGCCGGCCAGTGATTTGAGTTGAGTGCTGCTTAAATTTGTCACGGCCATCGCGTTATCATTAAGCATAACGACCGCACCCGGCTCAAACGTTCCTTTTACGGAAGTTACCCCGCTGGGCAAAAGACTTTTACGATTTTTAACGGCCCGCATAGCGCCTTCGTCTATGTTTATCGTCCCGGCGGGGTGGCTGTTTAGAATCCATCTCGAACGGTTGGACAGTTTCCTTTTCGGCATAAAGACCGTACCTATCTCATCGCCCGCTATAATCCGTCCGATCACGTTTTTCAGTCTGCCGTCCGCTAATACTATTCTGAAGCCCGCATTAGAGGCAATCTTAGCCGCTTCAATCTTGGTTTTCATCCCGCCTGTCCCGTGCATACTGCCCCTGCCTCCGGCGTTGTGAATAATCTCGGCGGTTATCTCAAAGACAGCCGGTATCGCCCGGGCATCGGCAAACTTGCGCGGATTCTTATCATAAAGTGCGTCGATATCGCTCAGCAGAATCAGCAGGTCCGCATCTACCTTACTGGCGACCAGTGCGCTTAGCTTATCGTTATCACCGAAGGCCGAGCCGATTTCATCAGTGCTCACACTGTCATTCTCATTCAGCACCGGCACCACGGCCAATTTCAGAAGTGTCTCAATAGAATTGCGAAGATTCAGATATGTCCTTCTGTTATTCAGCACCTGCGCCGTCAGCAAAACCTGTGCTACCGTAACACCATATCGTGCAAACGACTTTCTATACTCTGTCATTAGTAACGGCTGCCCGATAGCCGCACACGCCTGTCGCATTTTCGTATTCGTTACCTTGCTGCGCATCTCTAACTGTCCGGCCCCCATTCCGATAGCGCCCGAGCTGATAATAATCACCTGCTTGCCCGTCTTCAGCAGCGAATTTATCTGCCGCGCAATTCGCCGAACATATCCGGCGTCAATCCCGCCGTTTTTGGTCAGAATGTTCGTCCCGATTTTTATTACTATTCGTTTTACTTTACTAAAATCCCGCATTGTACTTCATCCATCTTCTTCTCATTCGGCCATCTGACCTCTATCCTCAATCATCTGTCTTCTTTTATCAACATATTAAAACATCCTTGAGCTTCTTTCAATATTTTTCCGGCTTTGGCAACCTCGTTTCATTTGACCGTATGAACATTTCTCATATAATAGTGATTTTCATTAGGAGCAACGATGAAAGTTGGCATCATAACTGATACTCATGATAAGCAGGCGCTCTTAGATAAGGCAATTGAGGTCTTTGCAGAACATCATGTTGACCGCGTCCTTCATGCCGGCGACATAACATCGCCGTCTTCAGTGCAGGCCCTGGCTGAAATTGACCACGCCAAGTTCATTGGCGTTTTTGGCAATTGCGATTCCAACAAGTCCGCTTTGAAAAGTATCGTTAGCAGCCATGAAGGTGAAATCCAGAGGGGCGTCTATAGAGGTAGCATCGGAGAAAAAAAAATGCTGATGGCACATGACCCTCGCGCCCTCGGCGATATGCCAATAACCGGTGATTTCGATCTAATCGTGTACGGCCATACCCACATACAGGATATCCATAGACAAGGCAATACACTTATCATCAATCCCGGCCAGTCATGGGCTGTCATACTCGACCTCGACAGTATGAATTATGAAACTATTTATCTGGAATAACAAATAAACAAAAAAAACGCTAACTAATTTTGGCGTTCGAAAGTACCCTGATGGCTTTGCGAGGGCTCGTTGGGCAGGCCACCTCGCATGCTCCACAGCCGTTGCACTTTCCGGCATCAATCACGGGCACAAGCATGTACTCAGCCTCTGAGAATACATAACTGACCGCATTATATGGGCACCATAGCATACAAGCCGAGCATTCATGGTCTTCACCGAGCAGGCAAAGGTTCATATCGACCTGGGCCATGCCAATTTGAATATCTCGTTTATTGTCAAGGTTCACACTTACCAGTGCCTTGCTGGGGCAGACCCACGTACAGCGGGTGCAGTCTTCCCGGCAGTAGTTCTCATCAAAAGTCAGTACGGGAGTCAGGATGCCGGAAATGCCGTACTGTCCTGTGTCTCTACGGATGATATCGTGCGGACACGATCGGATACAGTTGCCACAGCGGGTACAGAGTCCTTTGAAGGTCAGTTCGTCCACCGCTCCCGGCGGTCTAAGGGGTTGCAAAGGTTTGTAACCGGTAAAACGCAAGATGCTTGCTGAAGTCACTCCGACAAGCAATCCGAGTATGGTACGCCTTGCAACAGGATGTCCCGAATAGCCGCAATCCGGTTGGTCCGTTGCTGACCTTAGAGCAGAGCGGATGGATCGAGACATTATAGAGAGCAAATCCTGAAACGCCCCCAAGGGGCAAAGGCCGCGGCACCATATATGGGGCCACAGCAGCGAGAAGATCAGCAGCAGCGTAACGAGCAGAAACGACACGGCCCCCGCGAGCATTTGGTGTTGTTCGGTTAAGAGGAAAGCGCCGCTGAATAGAGCGAGTGGATCACACCAGAGAAACAACGGACAGCCTAAGATTGCTCCGCCGAGTGTTAGTGCTAACAGCCATCGGCCTATCGACATGGTCTGACAAGGTTTTCGATCGAAGTTTTTGCCTATGCAGCTTGCGCCGTCTAAGCACAATCCCATTGGGCATATCCAGCGGCAAAACCAGCGATGCCGAAAGAGCGTAATAAGACCGGTAACGAGTCCAAGGCCAAGGATGGGCTGGATTGTCTTTGCTGCCAGGATTGAGGTGACGGCGACTAAGGAACTCATGGCCGGCACAAGAGCCAGAAAGGCATAGTTATCTCTGAAGGGTAAGAGGCACAGCACCGCCACTATGAGACAAACAAGGCGGACCAGCAACCTGAAATGATTTCGGATGCCTGTTGGCTTTATGACTGATTTTTCTGACAACTCCTTATTGCTCAACCGAGGTACGCCTCCTGTTGCCGAAGTATCTTCTGGATTTCGGTTATATCGGCATCGCGTGGCTTGCAGCGGTCCCGAACGGCCACGGCGGCTGCCACTCCGGCGGCGTGACCGGTGACAAAACAGTTGGGTATCAGGCGAACCAGATCGGCCATGCGCAGATCGCAACTGATGCATCGTCCGGCGGCAAGGACATTGTCAACGGTTTGCGGGATCAAGGCCCCGTAAGGAATCTGCCATTCTACATGTTCGGCGTGAGAAGCACCGCCGACGCCGATGACATCGGTATGCCGGGTAGAATTTTTTATGTCGTTGACTTTTACAGTTTTGAGGCCGTTGAGGATTCGTGTGATTCGGACACCAATCTGCGGGGCGGTCTCAACGAGATAGACTTTATCATAGCCGGGGGCTTTGCGGATTTTCTGTATTTTGTTCCAGATGTATTTGCGGTGGTTCATTTCCATACGTGTCAGCGTGGCAAGATCAAGCCCGTCAACTTCCGGGCCGGTCAGGTTGACCCAGTTGACGCCTCGTACGGGAGTGACTGATCCAAGCCGTTTGGGTTTATTAGTGTCGGTGGTTTTGGTTTTATCGACGCGATCAAGATTTCCGATTCGGGAGGCTAATCCGACATTGTGGGAGCGATGTTCGAATTGAGCGCCAGCGGCAGCGAAGATGTCTCCGTCGCCGGTGGCATCGATGACAACTTTTGCGAGGATGGCCTGTCGGCCTGACTTAGACTCGAATACGGCGCCACGGATGGAGTTGTTCTGCGTAATGGCTTCGACGCCCCAGCAGTGGAGAAAGACCTGGGCCCTGGCTTCTTCTATCATTTCCACCATAAGGTATTTCACGGCTTCGGCATCGACTATGGGATTGGAGCCGGGACTGCGGTTGATGATTGCGCCGTCCATTTTATCGAGGCGGCGCATCATTTCTTCCCCTATTCCCTGACAGACTTGCTTTGGCCCTGCGGCGATATGACCGAGGATGGTAAGTACCAGTCCACCGGTCCAGAGTCCTCCGAAGTGGCCGTATCGTTCGACGATAGTGACTTTAGCGCCGGCCCGTCTGGCGGCGATGGCAGCGACGATTCCAGCAGAACCGCCTCCGACGACGAGTACATCCGTCTCGGTGAGCACGGGCAGTTGGCGCTGGGGCTGGATGACTTTACCGTCTTTCAGTACAGCGTTAGATCGGTTTGCCTGGACTTTGTTGGAGGTGATAACGGAACTCTGGAAACCGCTTTCACCAATATCTCGTGGTGATAGCTGTTTGCCTATTACCGAGCCTGTACCAATGCCAAGCCCTGAGATTCCCATTATTCGCAGGCAGTCGCGCCGAGTGATTCCGTTTTTCATGAGCATCTTCCTTATTCATAGTAAACGTTTTAGCCTGGGTCTTTACCTGGTAACTGCAAGTATGTGCCAAGTCTTGTGCTGGTCGTTTTCTCACCCATCCGTTACATATTCACTAAATACTATTGGCCATTCACTATATTTTTGTGTGTTAATATTTTCGCATCGTTACCGGAGTAATCCGCAACAACCTGTCCGTTACCGATAAGTTTCCATTTATAAATAACAAGCCCTTCCAGTCCTACCGGCCCGCGGGCGTGTATCTTATTGGTGCTGATACCCACCTCGGCCCCGAGGCCGTAACGGAAGCCGTCACTAAAGCGAGTGCTGGCGTTCCAGAATACATTTCCGGAATCGACCAATGCCATAAAACTGACGGCTTTTTCCTTATCAGTAGTAATAATTGTATCGGTGTGTCCTGAGCCGTAATTATTAATATGCTCTATCGCCTTATCAAGGTCGTCGACGATTTTTATCGAAAGGATATAATCCAGATACTCGGTTGCCCAGTCTTGTTCGGTTGCTGGTTTTACATCTATTATTGATTGTGTTTTTTCACAGCCCCGTAATTCAACGTTCTTTTCCTCTAAGGCGGTTTTGATTTTAGGCAAAAACTTTCCGGCAATATTATTATCTACCAACAGGGTCTCAGCGGCGTTACAAACCGCGACGTACTGACACTTGGAATCTACTGTTATATTCACGGCCATATCCAAATCGGCATCGCCGTCTATATATACATGGCATATCCCGTCGGCGTGTCCGAGTACGGGTATATTGGTGTTGTTCATAATATAGCGAACGAAATCATTCGAGCCTCGCGGGATGACCAGATCGATATATTCATCCAAGGCCAGCATTTGGGCGACGTCCTGTCGAGTTTCCAAAAGCTGAATCCATCCTTTGGGAAGTCCGGCTTTTTCGCTCGCCTCGGTGATTATATTGGTTAATATTCTATTGGTTTTTACCGCCTCGCTTCCGCCTTTGAGCAGTACGGCATCTCCGCTTTTTAAACAGAGAGTTGAAATTTGCACAAGTGCATCCGGCCGGGATTCAAAAACCACACCAATGACACCGATCGGGCAACTGACTTTATAGAGTTCCAGTCCTTTATCGAGTTCGGTGGCGGTGATTGTTTTACCCACTGGGTCATCGAGTTTAATCAGGCTTTCGATACCGGCACAAACATCGTCTATTTTGTCTTCATCAAACTTTAAGCGTTTCAGCAAAGGCTCGGCGAGATTTCCCTTTTCGGCCGTGATTAGGTCTTCTTTGTTGGCTGAGACTATTTCAGCGCTGTGCTGCTTCAGGGCTTTGGCGATCTCGACTAAAGCGTTGTTCTTTACGTTAGTTTTGACTGTTGCTAAATTTACTGAAGCTGACTTAGCGACTCGAGCTGTTTCTGAAAGATTCATTTGTAATTTACCATTGACTATCAATCATTTTATATTTATCATCGCAGTATAAGTAATAGATAATTGATAATCAATAATCAATTGTATTGCGGGTGTAGCTTAATGGTAAAGCTCCAGCCTTCCAAGCTGGTCACGTGGGTTCGATTCCCATCACCCGCTTTTGTTATAGATTTCATTTCTGGTTTTGGATGAAACGATTGTGAAATTGACATGGCTGTGTGAAAAACGATGAAGAGGGCGGGAAAAAATAATTGGTTTTGGTAAAATTATTATATTTGCGTAAGCACTTCTGATTGCTTGAATTAGATTCCGCTACGCATAGTCCTATAATAAAATTTTCCGGAAATTTGAAGAAAAAGTATATTTGTTTGTTGACAAAGTGGTAGTAAGTGGTAAGATTTCCCACGTTGAGTTTATTAAGTGGGACTAATGCCATGCTGTTGTTAACAGGTGAATATCAGCACGTAGTAGATAGCAAAAGCAGAGTCCTCATCTCTAACAAGCTGAGAAATCAGATTGATGTTGATGAGCACGGCAGCAATTTCTATCTTCACCTCGGCGCCAACGGCATACTTTGTTTGTACCCCGAAAAATATTTCGAGCAGATCGCTCTTGCGGTCAGGCCGGGCACGACAGCCCCGGATGAAGCCGTAGCGTTCGAGCGAATCAGCTTTGCTTTGGCCAGTAAGGTGGAACTTGACAACCAGGGTCGATTACTTTTGAACGAAAGACTGCGAAAGAGGGCGGGCCTGAAGGACCAAATAACCCTTATAGGCGTTAGGGACCATATTGAGCTGTGGAACACTGAAAACTGGGAACAATATCTTTCAGACCATATGTCTCAATATCAGAAGCAGGTTTCACAGGCCCGGCAGGTTGTCCTGTACGAGCATAACGAAGATGGTTAATTTTTTTAATGGAGGCAGAATGATTGGAATGGATTCAAATCATTGTCGGATAGTTGCCGGGAGTCTCGTCGGTGAAAGAGAGGTTGATGAACGGACCTTCTCCTCCCTGTCAATTCTACGTGAACGTCTGGAGCGATTGAAGAAAATCGACGGGACTTTCTCCGGCATTAAGTTTTCGCCTGCAGTTGAAAAACTTCAGGAACAAAAGATCAAAGTAGCGGTAGGCTGATTCGAGGTGCTTTGCTCCTACTGCGGGTCTTTGATGTGTGTTAAGTATTGCATAGAGAAGTATCGCAGTACGATGCAATACACAAAATGAAAAAGGATATACTCGATACGATAGAAGTGAATGGCTCGATAACAGAGCATATTCCGGTTCTGGCTGAGACGTTGGCCGAGCAGATAAAATTGCCACCGGATGGCGTGATGGTCGATGCGACCACAGGACAAGGAGGTCATAGTTTTCTGTTCGGAAAGACTTTGGGCCCCGAGGGAGTTATCGTTGGTCTGGATGTTGATAAAAATTCTATCCAAAGGGCCCAATTTATATTAAAAGGCCTTTCCTGTAAGGTCATTTTGGTTCAATCAAATTTCTCCCGAATAAGCGAGGAGGTCCACGAGCAGGGTATAGAGAAGGTAGATTTCATATTGGCGGATTTGGGGCTTTGTTCGGCTCAATTGGCTGACAGCCGGATGGGGCTAAGTTTTCTTCAGGATATGCCGCTTGATATGAGAATTGATAAAAGAATTAAGAGTACTGCTGCCGATATAGTTAATAAGACAGATGAAAAATCTCTGGCCGATTTGATATATGAATTTGGCCAGGACAGGGCCTCACGGCGAATTGCACGATTTATAGTGCGTGAACGTAAAATCGGGCCGATAACGACGACCGGCCAGTTGGCAAAGATAGTATGCAGGGCACTGGGAAAGGCAGGCAAAAGCCAAAGAAGAAGGATACATCCGGCTACCAGGACTTTTCAGGCGCTAAGAATTGCAGTCAATGACGAATTAGAGAATTTGAAGAGACTGCTTGATTCATCGCCAGGACTGCTGAACGATAAAGGTTATATAGCAGTCATTAGTTATCACAGTCTCGAAGACAGGTTAGTTAAGTACAATTTCAAAGAAAATAAAAGTGAAAATATTTACAGGATTATTACCAAGAAACCGATTGTGCCGACGCGAGAAGAAATTTCCGAAAATCGACGAGCAAGGAGTGCAAAACTAAGAATTGCACAGAAACAATAATATTGTTGAGCGTATTGTGTACTACGCAGCTATGCAATACGCAAAAGAAAATGGAGTTTCATTATGACTTCTGACGCCAAAGTTGGATTGCTTTTAGGATTGTTTTTTATATTTGTCATTGCGTTTATAATAAACGGTCTGCCTCGTTTTAGCAGTGACACAAACAGTAATGAACTGACAACTATGGCCAACTCTCCCAATGACTCTTATATCGGGTCTAATGAACGTAAGGCTCAGGCATCTTTTCGTCGAGAAAGGCCTGTACGAGACAGGAGCCAAAGCGTTGATGAAGCTCAAGAGGTTGCGAGGGACGAAGGTAAAGTTCGATACAAGAGGCCATTTCAGGAGAACGTGGCTGTAAACAACAAGCCGACGAGACCGGCGCCGGAAGCCAGAAGGAAGGCAACAATTAACGTACCGAAGGAAGTCAAGCCGGATTTGCCAAAAATCTATGTTGTTAAAGATGGCGATAACCTGGCAGAAATAGCACAAAAGTTTTATGGTACGGTGAGGGGTAATAAAGCATTAAACGTTGTCCGGATATTCGAGGCCAACCGCAGGTTATTGAAATCGCCCGATGATATTTCTGTCGGACAAAAACTTATAATACCACTTTTGAAAGATGAGGCTAAAAGTGTATTTAACGGGGGGCTATTTGAGAAAATAAAATCCACGATGGGCAGAACACGTCCATCGACTACAACACCGACAAAAACACCGGCCAAGCCACCTGCGGCAAGGCCAACCAAACAATACACTGTACGGGCAGGTGATAGTGTATGGCGGATTTCCGAGAAGCAGCTTGGAGACAAAGAGCGTTTTAGAGAGATAATCAAGCTGAACGCTTTAGAGGATGAAGATTATCTTACTGTCGGGCAGCGTTTGTTAATACCGGCTCGATAGATGCTCGATTTCGGATACTGGATACTCGAGGAACATAATACGATGTCACGATTATACTTTGTTTTTGTAGTTTTTTGTTTTACGGCGGTTTTGATTTTTGCCGTTTATCTTCGGAGTGCTAATAATCACATTTTCTATAAGCTTTGTGCATGCAGGAGCGAGCAAGGCCGATTGAAACAGGAACTTGGCACCAAACAGTTACTGCTGGAAGGATTCATAAATCCTGCTGCGGTTTCAAAGCGATTCGGTTCATTAAATACCAGCGATTAAGAAGTTGAGAAGTGTTCGAATAACCATTTTTTTCTCACTGTTTCTGGTCGTCGCATTTCTGGCGCTGGCGGGGCGGTGTTTTCAGCTACAGTTTCTCAGGACAGATCATTATATTGAACAATGCCTCAAACAGCAGCAGGGTCAGATTCCGTATAAACCGCAGCGCGGTGTGATTCTTGACAGCCGGGGCAGAGTATTGGCCGCAAGTAACAAGGTTCAAAATATAAAAATTGAGCCCCGTAGAGTCGAAGATGCCAAGAGTCTGTCGAGTGAACTTCAGCCTATTTTGGATATGGGCGCCCATGTAATCTGTAAGCTTATAACTGAAAGCAAAAATCCGGGATATGTCCTAATCAAGTCAGACGCCAATCCAGTTGAATGTCAAGCTGCTCGCAAAGTGTCAAATGCGGTAGGTGTCGAATCCAACTGGCGAAGACATTATCCGATGGGCCGATTAGTTTCGCACGTGGTTGGTTTCACGAGTATTGACAATCATGGATTAGAAGGCATTGAATACCAATATAACAAGCAGCTCAGTGGCTTAGGGGCGCAGGATACATTCCTTGTCGACTTGCGACGGAGGCCGATTCGTCCTGCTCCTGTTAAGGAAACTCCAGCGGATAATAATGAAGTGGAGAACTCGGTTTTAACCAATGGTGCAGGGATTATTTTGACCATTGACGCTACTATCCAGCAGTTTGTTAGAGATGAGTTATTTAGACAATATAAAAATTATGAGGCTGAGTCAGCGGTGGCTATTGTTGTCGAGCCGAAGACCGGAGCGATTCTTGCAATGGTGTCACTGCCGGATTTCGACCCTGCCGATGTTCATTCGACCGAGGCCGGGAACCGCCGGAACAGGATTTTGACCGATGAGTTCGAGCCGGGCAGTATTATGAAACCGTTTGCGACTGCTATTGCCCTCGATGCGGGAGTTGTTAATACGGTTGAAAAGATATTCTGCGAGAACGGACATTATTCCGGGAGAGGTTTCGGACGAATCGGTGAGTATCGCAACGGCTTCGGTGATTTGACCGTGAGCGAGATTCTGATTAATTCGAGCAATATAGGGATGGCGAAGATCGGCCAGAGGCTCGGCAAAGAGAGGCTTTATAAGGGTCTTAAGCTTTTCGGTTTCGGCAAAAGGGCGGGGATTGATTTGTCCGGGGAGGCAGATGGGCTGCTAAGAGAGGCGCGCAAGTGGACGGGATACAGCGTAACGCGGATACCTTTTGGTCAGGAAATTACAGTAACTTCGATTCAATTAGTTCGTGCTTTTTGCATACTTGCCAACCGGG
The DNA here is from genome assembly GCA_019456195.1 of Planctomycetota bacterium. GTDB lineage: Bacteria > Planctomycetota > Phycisphaerae > Sedimentisphaerales > Anaerobacaceae > NIOZ-UU13. The sequence goes on from VRUK01000047.1 coordinate 20,294, forward strand.
GCCGTGTGGTTCGCCCGTTTCTGGTTAAAGCAGTAGTTGACAGTAAGGGAGAGATTACCGAGCTGAAACGTCCTCCGCCACCGATCGGTTATATTGTTAAACCTGAAGTTGCGGAGTGGATTGTCAGCGAGGCGCTGGTGAGGGTGGTTAATGAGGGAACGGGTAAAAGAGCCAAATTGAAGAAATGGCAGGTCTTCGGGAAGACTGGTACAGCCCAAATCGCCAAAAGCAATGAGCGAGGCTATTCGGACAGTGATTATGTGGCTTCGTTCATAGCCGGAGCGCCTGCAGAGGACCCGGCCATAGTGGTTCTGGTTTCGGTCCGCAAGCCGAACAAAAGTCTCGGCAAGGGCTATGAGGGGGGAGTCGTGGCTTCTCCGGTGGCTTGTGCAATAATCGAAAAGACGCTTAATTATCTCGAAACCAGATATGCCCAGGCGGATTTTTGATGAAAGCACAGAACGGCGAAGGCTTAAAGATTTACTTATTTGTATTAACCGGTTATCATTTAATCATATCAATTATCATTTACCAGTTATCTATTTGAACAAACGGAAATGGCCAAAATAATCTACGCTGTTGCTGGAGAGGGATTCGGACACAGCAGCCGATCTCATTTGATAGGGCAGAGGCTCCTTGAAGCAGGGCATGATTGTATCTTTGTGGGTTCACAGAAGTCGCTTGTCTATCTGAAACAATATTTCGGTGAGCGTGTGAAGGAGGTGTTCGGTCTTTCCTTCGCTTTTATAGACGGGCGGATTGATAAGTCGGAGACCCTGAAAAGAAACCTGATGAAGCTGCCTGAGGGTAATAAACTAAACGACGAACTTTTTAACAAACATTTCAAGGCATTTAATCCGGACCTTGTAATATCGGATTTCGAGCCTTTCAGCGCATGGTGGGCATGGCGGAAGAGAGTGCCGTTTATCAGTATCGATCACGAGCATATGCTTTCGCATTGTCAGCTCGAACATCAGGGGAGAAACTGGTTTTCGAGAATGACCGCCATGGTGGTGACTGAGTGTCACTATGTTGGGGCGGTTGCTTATATTGTTGTGAATTTTTTCGATGCTCCTTTGAGTGTTGATTCGGCTGTTTTGGCGCCGCCTATTATAAGGCCGGTCGTCCGCTCGCTTAAAACGAGGGCGGGAGAGCATATTCTGCTTTATTCGACAACGGGAGAGGATGAGGAGCAGTTGCGGGAGATTCTTTGTAAATATAGTGAGCAGAAATTTTATATTTACGGTTTCAGTAAAGACCTTGAATATAAGAACTGCATTTTCAAGAAGCGTTCGACGGAAGGATTCCTGGCCGATTTGGCAAGTGCGAAGGGAGTGATAGCTTCTGCGGGTTTTTCATTGATAAGCGAGTGTATGTATCTGAAAAAGAAGATGCTTATGCTGCCATTGGCCGGTCAGTATGAGCAGACAATCAATGCGCATTATGTTCAAAAGCTCGGCCTGGGGATTTTGGCAGAGAAACTGGATGAAGATGTTTTGGCCCGGTTTCTTGATGAATTAGATAAACCAATGCCGGATGATAAGAGGATTATCTGGCCGGACAATGACAGGTTTTTCGATATACTTCAAGAGGTATTAAACAGGCTGCACAATCCGATTAGTATAGCACTTCTTTAGTTAATCTGCGTCTCATGGATTTTGTTTTATTCTCTGGCTTGCTGTGTTTGTCCGATATATTCTTTTTCAATGCAGAACTGGATGATGTCACGGGCTAGTGGAGCGGCGTCGCTTGAGCCGTGCTGGCCTCCTTCGACGACGACAGCGATTGCGATACTTCGGTTTGCGCCGTCAACGGCAAAGCCTCCGAACCAGGCAAGTTCAGGGTCTTGTGTTGAGCCTGTTTTACCATAGACCTTTATGTTCTTCTCGGTGAGACCTGGAAGAACCTCAGCGAATGCAGTATTAGCTGTTCCGCTAATTTTGTTAACGACGGCGCTCATACCTTCGTTGATTACCGCTAAAGTTCCCGGTGAAATTTCAAGGTCGATACCCTGAGAGGTGGCCGATGAGTCGTAAACAGCATCTTGTATGTCCTGTTTAAATAATCGGGGCAGCTTAAATAATCCGCCGCGGGCGATAGTGGCCATTGAGTTTGCAACCTGCAGAGGGGTAGTCCGGAGATTGCCCTGGCCTATTCCAAACCATCTTCTTTCGCTATTACTAAGCGGCGGCATTTGCTCGAAATCTGTGATTTGCTTCCTTGGAGCGATGTTTGAGATTACACCAGATGACTGGCGGAAGTTTCTTGGGATTTCGTTTTGGGCAATTGAAGGTGGCGGAAAGAGCATATTTTGGCCATAGCCGAAGTTAAATAACCATTGCTGAAGGACCTGGGGATCTATTTTGTGGGCGAGGCGGGAGAAATAAATATTACAACTGCCTCTGATGGCGTTGCGTGCGTTGTTTTCCCATCTGCCGTCATGGCCGGTTCTGAATCTATTATACAGCCAGCAGCTCGGCCAGGCTTGTGGGGCTTTCTGAGCGGGACAGCTTATAGTCTGCTCGGGTGTGATTTTGCCAGACTCAAGGCCGGCGATAAGAATCAGGGGCTTTACGACAGAGCCGGGTGGATAGCGTTTATTTATCGCTCGATTAATCAGAGGTCTGTCGGAATTGCTGACGAGGTCGCTATAGTCATATCTTGCACGGTTTAAGTCATAGACCGGCATTGAAACCAGCGCAAGAATTTCGGATTTTCCGACATCAATGACAACGACGGCCATACCGGGGCCACAATTAGGCTCGTGGGGATAGGCTGCCAGATAGTTTTCTATTTTTTCCTGAAGTTCGATGTCAAGTGTCAGGGTAACGTTTGAGCCGAAGCTGATTTCGGTTCGAACAATCTGACTGTCTATGTCTTCGAATTCTTCTCCTCGTCTGCCGCGAAGTATTGATTCGCAAATATACTCGACTCCATCCTCTCTTCCACCGAGATCCTCGGCCAAATAACTTGCTAATTTGTCGTCTTTGAAAAGCTGCCGGTCTTTTGTTTGGGTTACACGACCGACCCAGCCTATTGTTTGGGCCGCGACAGTACCGTACGGGTATAACCTTCTGGCTTTTGGCATAATATTGATGCCGTCAACTTTCAGGAATTCCAACTGAGCGGCAAAAATATCATCATCGGTCTTCAGCTCCAGGAGCATCCACGGGTCGTGCATTTCAGCAATATCAATTCTGTTGATGAGGCGAATTCGCTTTGTCAGGTCCGGTTCTTTCATTTGGAAATCGGCGAATGCTTCAGAATAAGGGACACTTATTATGCTGTTGTATTTTTTACTAAGTTCGGAGTTCGGGAAGTTGGGCCGCCATGCCTGAAACGTGCGTCTGTTCCAGATATCATCGTTTATTCTCTGTATTTCAGTTCTTATCTTTGACGATTCAACTCCCCTGAATTGGGCGCACTTGTCGATTACCTGGTTTAAGTCTTCGAGGCCGAGTTTCAGCTCTTTTTGTACTTTGTCAACAGCGTCCGGGTCGTCCTTGTCTGCGGCCCTTAATAATTTTCTCCGGCCGACTCGGTCATCCAAAAAGCTGCTGAATTTATAGTCTATACATAATTGGAAGTGTGGTTCATCAGTTGCCAATACATTGCCTTTTGTGTCGAGTATTTCGCCTCTGACGGTCTTAAGCTGTCGTGACTGGCCCATTTGGCGTTTGAGCTGATCTATGTCGCCTTGGACGGAGGAGGTCGGAAGCAACTGCATTTGTATCAAGCGCAGCAAACAGAGAAACAAGAGCAGCGAGCTTAATATTATAAAGAATTTTATTCTTTTTTCGTACATTATATTATTTTGTGATTAGAGCTGCGATTCGTAATTTAAGTTTTCACAAGAAACGGATTTAACGCCGCCCGAATCGACCTGGTTTTCTTATATGCATCCACCATGCAGATGGCAAGAACAAAAAAGGTCCGACGATGCTGGAGTACAGCGCAATCCCAAAGAGAGGAGCAAGTATTTTCGGCGGAGATGGCTCACCCTTTAGAAAATTCAAAAGGCAGACAAGCGAGCCGGCCAAAAGAGCTGTGATGAATATGGCAATAACTTGATAAGGTATTTGCCTGATCGCAATAACCCTGTGGAGGTATGCCAGAGCAGAGCCGAAAATACCATAGCTAATCATCTGGGGGCCCATCGTCTGGCCGATAAGGTCGGCGGCGAAGCCTATCACGAACGAACATATAATCGCATCCGAAGTATCGCAGTAAACAGCAAAGAAGACCAAAAAAATTAACAACAAATCAGGTTTACTGTTCAAATCCGCAAAAAAGCTGGCCTGCAGCACCGTAGCAAGAAGGACTAAAACTGCAAACCGAAACCAATGCATTTAAATTTCCTCAGCTGTTTTCCTCTTTAAATCCATCTTAAACAGGAACGCTCATTTATTCAGACGGATTCATTACTATTACATGAATGCTCTCAATATTTTGTATGTTACAAACCGGTTCTACGGTTATATCCCAGACCAAAGGCTGGTCGTTGTGCTCACATCGAACCACTTTTCCAATAATCATCGGAGTATCGAGGAAGCCGGGTGTCTTTCTGGCCATAATCTCATCGTCTATTTCGAGTTTGTGCTTTACCATATCTACTTTAGCCTGGTTGTTGCCGCAGCCTTTCATAATCCGCCAATCTGTCTTTCCGATTATTACCGCGGTGCTCGAAGCAGGGTCGGTAAACAGCCTGACACGGGCCCTATGGGTGTCAACGTCTGAAATGGTTCCGATGATACTGTTGTCAGCCAGAACGAACAGGTCTTTCTCAAGGCCATCTTCTTTTCCGCGATTGATGATAAGCTCACCCCGCAGTTTATCGACAGAGACTGTAATGATATCAGCCGAAACAAAACCAGCGCGTTTCCAGGCGGGTTTGTTGGGCATGTTGGAAATCTTTTGGAAATTTAGCTGTGCATCATCTCGCTGCTTTGTAACGTTTGCAACATGGTTTAAGAGTCTTTCATACTCCTCCCTGGAGACCTTGTCTTTGTCTCTAAGTGGCTCTCTTGCGGCTGCCGAAAGTGAGATGTTTCTGCCAATGCTTAACGGCCAGCGGAAAACGCGTGTAAATGCAAACTGGAATTTAGTCGTTAGATTCTGCGGGGAGAGAAGGATAATAAATCCGGCCAACATAAACCAGACAAATAACATTCTTCTGGAGACTGTAATATGCTTCCATGCCATTATAGTATTGCAGTTGCCGTATTGCGTATAAATTTACTTTTTCAGCGAATACGCATTACGACTAAAGGACCACACGTTATTCCCATCCATATTCGTTATGGTCCATCGTATCCTTCCACAACTCCAGATTTTCCAGATAGACGCTTGTGCCGCGTGCCACACAGCTTAGCGGGTCATCAACAGTTTCAACTTTCAGTCCTGTCGCGTTTGCCAGGACGGTATCCATACCTCTGAGCAGTGAGCCGCCTCCACAGATGTGTATTCCGTTGTCGATTAGGTCTGCTGCCAATTCGGGCTCTGCCTTTTCGAGGGTTATGGTTACTGTGTCAATAATCGTAGCGATGGGGTCACGCAGCGACTCCCTTATTTCCTCACTTGTTATGACGATTTTTCTGGGCAGGCCGGAGATAGTATCTCTGCCGGCGATTTCCATCGTCAATTCTTCTTCGAGCGGAGCGGCTGAGCCGATTTGTATCTTCACTTTTTCAGCTCTTGCCTCTCCGATAAGCAGGTTGTAAGTTTTCTTGAGATGATTAATTACCGCTTCATCCATATCATCTCCGCCGATTCGAATTGATTCTGCGGTGGCGATATCGGCCAGAGACATGATGGCGACTTCCGTTGTTCCTCCCCCGATATCGACAATCATAGAAGCGGTCGGGTCTGTGATGGGCAGTCCGGCACCGATTCCGGCGGCCATCGGTTCATCGACCAGATAGACCCTGCGTGCGCCGGCACGTTCGGCACTGTCTATTACAGCTCGCCTTTCAACAGCAGTTATTCCACTTGGTACGGCGATAACGACCCGGGGCCTGACAAGCCCGCCCCTGCCGTGCACCTTTCTGATAAAATAGCTTAACATCGCCTCTGTGATTTCGAAATCGCTGATTACGCCGTCCTTGAGAGGTCTTATTGCGCTGATGGAGCCTGGTGTTTTACCTAACATTTCGCGTGCAACCAGACCTACAGCTTCACCGTTGTTCAAAACGATGTTAGTTCCTTTGCGAACAGCAACAACGGAGGGTTCATTGAGGACAATACCTTTGTCGCGGACACAAACCAGAGTAGTACAGGTACCAAGATCGATACCCATATCCATACTGAACCATCCTAAGATTGTGTCCAGGACCACTTTCGACTCCTTTCTTAATTTCCAAATCAGACACTTATGGAAATCACAGTTCCTAACCGTTTATTTTTATATAATAAAGAGCGGTATTGTCAACACTGAAATTTACGTTGGTATTTTAAAAATTGTGCCATACTGCTGAGAGCACTGGTAAGCGACATAAGCAGCAGTAGCCAGAACCGCACAAAACGCCAAAGCAAGAATGATCGTATAGACATTATCCGGTATTGTTATATTTTTGCCGCGTGTTTGCCCATTAGGACTCATATATCAACCTCACAAAGTTAGGTGTTTTTCTACAAATTCGTACTTACGTTGTCACCGGCTTTAGGCTGTTCCTTTGTAACGTCCATAAGTTCCAGTGTGCCGATAGCATTTTCAGGCTCTACGTCCAGGATAACAATGTCACAAATAAACTTGTCGGCGCGAGTTACATGAAATTTCATATTCTGCCTGACGCCATTGGCGGTACCGATGGATATCTCAGCGAGAGAGTTGTCCATATCCACTGTTGTTATCAATCCGTTGAGACCGATATCCACTGCGGGTGTTGCTACTCTGGCAGTTTCCTTTAGCTGGGTGACCGTTACTGGAGCCGCGACAGTTTGGCCGGATCTCTGTAGGCGCGATCCTAATTGGCTTTGCAAGTCAGTCTTTTCTTCGAGCAGTTGTTTCGATTTCGTCTCCAGGTCGCTTATGATAGCCATTTTCTCGATAAGAGTAGCGGTGGTTTCTTGGAGTTCTTGGTCTCCCTGGATATTTTTCGCTTCCACCATTTTGAGTGCAGCAAGTTTGGTTTCCAGGAGTTTTAATAACTCCTCATTTGTTGCTACGAATTTCGTAGTCGCATCTTTCCATGTACTCACTTGTGCTTCAGCCTCTGTAGCTCTTCTTTGGGCATTGGTAAGTGCTGTTTGTGACTGGTCGACCCGGATTGTAAGATCGTTAATATTTTTCTTCAGCAACTGCTCCTGCTTGCCGGCTTCCTCAATCGCCAAATTTAGCTGTTTCTTGGCGTTTGTCTCATTCTCCTCGGCGGCCAATTTGGCGTTCCTGAGGTTAGTGTACATTTGTTTGTAATTGTGAGCATTAGAAACATAAGTTACGACAATGCCGCAGAGAAAAATAGAGGATATTGTCAGCAGAACTATTAAGACCTTTGTAAGCGTGCTCAAAACAGGCTCCTTTCGTTAACTTTTGTATTTTCTTTTCATTACACCTACCTCAAGAGGAGGCACCCTAAACAATATCAAGGGATTTGGAAATCATCCCTTTTGCCGGTTACTTACTATCTGTGAATCCGAGTTCAATTGGTTCAAGCAGATAAAACGGGGTTCCAAGCCCTAATATATGTATATAGTGTAATTTTACGCTTAAAGCACCAAAAGGTCAAGTTATTTTTAATAAATAGCCCAAATTAAAATGGCCGATACAAAATAGAGGGTATTAGTTCCGATAACATATTATTTTCAGGGTTTAATTTTCATTTTAGACATTGAAAAACGGCTTTGGCAGCTGCGATTCGCACAAATATTGACTCATTTTGAAGCATTTTGGGCAGAAATTTTTTCAGAGCTGGGGTACGAATTTGCCCGATTGCCAGTGCTATTAAGACATTAGTTCTTTCGACGGCCTGCAAATCCAGCCCGTTTGTGAGTTTTTTTTCAAAGACTTCGAGGACTTTCGGCTCTCCTACGGGGTCCCTGAAGTGTCCGAGCTGTTCAGCGGTAACCAGCCGGACCTCCAGAACGTCGTCGTCGAGCATTCTAATCAAGGCATTTTTTGCGTCGGATGTTTTGAGCTTGCCCATTGCTATTACGCCCATTGTCCTGACATCATAGTAAGCACTTATCAGCATTGTCCAGAGCTTTGAAAATATTCGCTTGTCACCGAGCGTTGCTATTGCTTCGGCCGACTGATATGCGACTTTGTCGTCCGAATTTTTGTCTTGCATAGTGTTCCAGAGGAGCTGTAACGAGCCTTGATCTCCACTTTTGCCCAATAGCAAGACGGCATTTGCCCTGACCATCTGGTCGCTGTCGGTCGCGGCTTTGCGAAGAATTTGCACATGCTCAGTAGAGCCGAGCTTTCCCATTGCATAAGCAGCGGCGACTATGACGTTCGCATCTTTATCCTTGAGCAATTTATTGAGGGACCTTTTCGCAGGTGAGTATTCTAAATCACCGACAGCCAAAGCGGCTGCAAATCTGACGGGGACATAATTGTCCAGCATTAATCGTTGTACCTGCGGCATGAGTTTGAGCTGCCTTGTTGAGGCGACTACCTCTATGGCGTGAACCCTGACCAACGGATTATTGTCCATTAGAGCGTCCTGGATGATTCGGAGAGCTTTTGACCAGGAGGCACTAAGGTTGGTGGCATTTAAATCGCCGGGTGTTGTTTGTAAGGATTCATCGCAACCCAAGACAAATACTATTAGACAAGTAACGATCAAAAGTATAAGGGTGGGGGCATTTATTTTCCGCTTTTTTATTGCAGCTTTTTTTCGCTTATGTTCCATTTGGCAGTCCTAATGAGCGAGTTCTGTATTTGATTTTTCTTAAGAATCTTGCAGAAAGCGGTATTATTATGAGCAGGATAAGACAAAGTTCACAGCAATAACCCAGCCATTGGCCATATTTGCTGAAAAAAGTTGTTCTTTTGTCAATGGATATTCTGTCGAGTATCCATCCTGGCATACCGGTTCTTGACATAGCATCAGGAGGTAAAGTGCCGGCCAAAAAACCGTCTTTTATTCGTCCGGCGCTGTCGATAAAGCAGCTTATTCCGGTGTTGACGCTTCGTACGATGGGGAGTCTGTTTTCAACTGCCCTGAAGGCACAGGTTGCTGCGTGCTGTGGCAACTCTGCACTTGGGATGACTTTTCCATCTTTGAACCGAACGAACCAGCCGTCGTTACTTATATTTACAAGCCAGTCGATTTGTTTTGTGCCCTGTTTGTCCAGAGCAAACCTTCTGGCGATTGCAGGGACTGTGCCCTCATAGCAAATCATTACACTAAATTTGTAGTTTTGAATTTTATTCGGGTCTGTCATTTCGAAAACAGTATATTCGGTGCCGTAGTCGAGCGAATAATCGAATTCATAAGGGATGAATTTGATTTTCATCAGCAGTTCGTAAAACCATGACATGCTTCTCCTTAACGGCAATACCTCACCAAAGGGAACCAGGTGTATCTTGCTGTAGTTCTGGGAGGCCTTTTCACCATCTTTTTTGTACAAGAAGGCCGAGTTATATCTCTTTGATAAATAGACTTCTGAATTTTCTCGGAGTGCGAGTTGACCACCGTATGCGCCGACCAGGACAAAAGCGTTATCTTTGGCGTGTTCCCCCAGTGCCTTGTCTAACATATTCCACTGGTCTGTGGGTTCGAGAAGTCGCAGCACTTCAGGATTTAGTGTCGCCTGTACCATTGTTTCGGGCCAAATGATGAGATCGGGTCGATTCTTGACGGCGGCTTTGCTGTTCTCCATTAAACCATTGAACAGATCCTGACCGGACTCAAAGGACCTCTTGACGGATTGAGGGACGTTCGACTGTAATGAAGCAATATAAGGGCCTGGTTCGACGTACTGTTCTTCCTGGCTGATTCTCCATCGACCATAAATAATTGCGGCCGCGACAGCGAGACAAACCAGGGCGGTCTTTAGCAGCGGGGCTATTTTGAATAGGCTTTTTTGCCTGGCGGCAATTATCAGCTCGGCCAGCATGCCGTTGACCATAGCTATCAGAAACGTTAGACCGGCGGTTCCGAATATGTCGGCTATCTGGATAATTGTTATATTTTGGTATTGGCTGTGTGCCAGAAACCGCCAGAAAAATCTGCCCAGGAAAAAACCCTGCATTCGTTCGATGGCGACAATCAGAACGGCAGAGGCTAAAAATAGCGGCACTTTTTTTGACCTGCAGTATTGCAGAAACATCGCCAATATCGGCCAAAGTAAAGCTGTGTAGAGGCAGAAAACAATCCAGCCGGCAATAGTGACAGGGACCAACCAGTAGAGATTGCCAAGCCAGTAAAAAAGTGAAATGACATAGCTTACCAGGATTAGGCGGCGGGGCTTTGTATCAGGTGAACAGGCTATAATGAAAGGTACGAACGCTACCCACGCCAGAGACGCCCAGCTAATAGGCGGCTGAATCACCGTGAGCATCGCCGCGGTGGCAATCAGCGGCAGCCCGCAGAGCAAAATATTTTTCATCCATAATTTTTTCAATCGGCTAAATCCTTTAAGGCCGTTGCTAATTCTTTATCTTCTGAGTCGCGGAAGTTTACCGCTTTTGCGGAGTTTAAAAAGACGGTCGGCTATTTCTTCCGAGTTAAATTCAACATCTGTTCCAATACGAGCGTTAAAACTGGTAGTGAATGAATCTAATGCAATTTTGTTTTTTACTAACTGATCGCTTGGCACATTATTCTCTTGATATAAACTCTTGAGTTTTTCTATCTCATTATTACCCCATTTTCCCATGATTTCCTCTCCGACTCAGATTTCTCCATTTTTCTCATTATTGGATGGCCACGCAATGGCCCAAGTTTTGCACTTTTCCTCATTTGTATGAGGTGTTGAATAAGTTGTTTTGGTTGAAATGGATTCAGAATTGTTCCGATTCTCATGTTGAATTTATTTGTAAATAGAATCAGTAAGTCAGGGTCATCTGCAAGTTGTTCAGTTGGGACTTTATTCTCGTGATATAGCCCTTTTAGCTCTATTTCATGTTGTGTACTCCATTTACGTTTACCTTCGCCTTCAATTGGCAGGCCTTCAGTTTCTTTTATGCGTTTTTCCGACTCTTTCGAGTAATTCTTTGAAATTTCTATTCCTGTGTATACTCGGTTCAATTTGTGCGATACGACTGCGGTAGTACCTGAACCACTAAAAGGGTCCAAAACCCAGTTAGTTTCATTTGAACTCCCTCTTATTATTCGAGCTAATAAGCTTTCCGGCATTTGGCAAGGAAAGTTTATTCGCTCATCAAACGTTCCGCATACACGAGGATATTCGTCCCAGACATCATCCGGCATCTTGCCTTCCGGATTAGCGCGCTTGTCACGGTATTTTTTTTGTCTATCTGAGATTACTCGTACCTTCTCATCATTGAAAATAAAATCCTTTTTGTCGTTTACAAAGTAAAAAATGTGAGTGTGTGAGCGGGCGAATTTAGTTTTCATTTGCTGGCCGAAGGAGTAGTGCCAGATTATCCAGTTGCGCATAAAAAGGCCAAGCTCATCGGCTATGATTTTTATGTTTGCGGCGTAGTCATCGCCTATGGCTATATAGAAGGAACCGTTTGGCTTTAAGACTTTTTTGCAGGCGATCATCCAGTCTTTTGTCCATGCAATGTAGTTTTTCTTTTTTACCCTGTCGTAGTATTTGTCGTATTTGTAGCCGATGTTAAACGGTGGGTCGGCGAAAATAAGGTCCGCGAACGGCCCGCCAATCTTGCCCAGCACCTCTATACAGTCGCCGCATACTATCTTGTTGAGTAGTTTTTGCATAGCGATATGTTACAGCCTGGCGACAAGTTTGCAAGGGAATTACGATTTTGCCGGTTGACAATTTGAATGGAGTTTTGCGCAGCAAAGAGGCTTGAATCTTTTGGTACACAATATGTGATTTACGGATTAATTACCTTTTGTTTTTTGAAGACTTTGCCGGAGAGGTAATCGGTGAAGGTTACCTTGACTGTCAGGGGTTCGTCGGAACTTTTGACCATGTCGGTTATATCGAATGTTAATCTGTAATTGACTTTCAGCATCGAGTCAAACCAGAGTTTTTTAAGCTCATCCGGTTTTACCGGCGGCCACTTTGCGAGCAAGGCGCTGCCATCGGTTTTGCTCAGGTCCCAAAGCTCAACCTCTATATCTGCGGCTGCTTTTATTACATCGCCTTGTTCGTCGATGGGCTCTATATAGACAACCAACTTTTCTTTTTTGCCGTCTTTGTCTTTGTCGAAGAGGCCGGTATATTTACCAATTTCAACATTTTGGATGCTATAGAGATTTTCGCCTTTGAGCTGCTCAGGTAAGCCGGAGAGGGTATGTATTTGTTTTTGTAACTGTTCGTTTTTGGAAGTAGATTGTTCGAGTTGACTTTCCAATTGCTTTTGCTGGATGGTCAAGGTTTCAACCCGTTCCTGCAGCGGTGATTCGGTGTAAGCGCTGTCACAGCCGGCGACAAATGCCAGAAAACAGAGGACAGAAGAGAGAGTACAGAAAAACCTAAATTCTGATAGTTTGATATCCATATCCATTATAACACTCCTGTATTACTGCTTCTGTATTACCGCTCTTTTATTATTACTCCGGCTCCTCCTGGTTTTTTACGATTTCAGGAGCTTTCTGCAATATTCTGTCGGCTAATCCGTATCCGATTGCTTCGGCGGCGTCGAGCCAGAGGTCTCTGTCGCAATCTTTTTCAACTTTTTCTACATTCTGGCCCGTATGAGCGGCCAGTATATCGTAAAGACGTGCACGCAGCCTTAAAATTTCCTTCGCTTCGATATCGAGGTCGGTAGCCGGTCCAATCAATTGACCCGTGATTAAAGGCTGGTGCAGAAGGATTCTGTTGTTTGCCAGCAGGAATCTTTTATCTGTCTTTCCACCTGCCAGTAATATGGCGGCCATACTTGCGGCCTGGCCGATACAATAGGTCGCGACGTCGCAACGTAAGAACTGCATCGTGTCATATATCGCGAGGCCTGCCGTGATTGAGCCGCCGGGCGAATTTATGTAGAAGTGAATATCGTTCTTGCTGTCTTCGTTGCTTAAAAAGAGCATTTGGGCGATGATGAGGTTGGCAGATGTGTCATCGACCTGTCCACCGAGAAACACTATTCTGTCTTTGAGGAGTCTTGAATAAATATCATAGGCGCGTTCAGTTCGACCGCTTTTCTCAATTACTATCGGTACCAAAGTTTGATTTACGCTCATTTTAGCTATTCCTTGTTTGTAAAAGATATATTTCCAGACAGTTTGGCTCTTTAGGGCCGGTTATTTACTGTCTTTTTTCTTTTTAGCGTTTTTGCTGTCTTTGCTGTCCTTGTCTTTCTTTTTGTCTTTATCTTTCTTTTCTTCTTTCTTTTCTTCTTCGTGCAGAACCTCGTCGATAAGACCGTATTCTTTAGCCTCATCGGCAGTCATATATCTGTCTCTTTCAGTCTCGGAGGCAATCTTTTCGGCAGATTGGCCGGTGTGTTTTGCGAGGATTTCATTTATCGTTTTTTTGGACTTGAGTATTTGTTCGGCCTGTATTTTGATGTCGGCTGCCTGGCCTGTAACACCGCCCCACGGCTGGTGCAGCATGACCTTTGCGTGCGGGAGGGAGTGCCTTTTGCCTTTTGTTCCGGCTGCCAGTATTATCGCTGCGCCGGACTGCGCCCTGCCGATGCAGTAGGTTGCTATGGGTGAGCTGGTGAAGAGCATAGTGTCATAAATGGCCATTGTATCATCAACGTTGCCGCCCGGCGAATTGATATACAGGCTGATTTCGCTGCTGCGCTTCAGGTTGTCGAGGTACAGCATTTTCATAATGACCTCAGCGGCCCTGTCATAGGATATTTCTCCTATCAGGAAGACAATCCTGTTCTCCAGGAGCATATCATCCAGACTCATCTGGCGGTAACGCTGATACTGGCCATGTTGATTGTATGTATCCATATTATGTGGTTCTGTTTGGCTATAAGACGCGAGGTGAGAAACCCTTGCAATGTTTCCTGAATGATGTTCAATAGACATTCATTGCTTCCTTATATGAAATTCACATTTTTTCCAACTCGTGTTTCGTGCCTTGTTCGGCACTTCCGCAGTGCATATTTCGCCCTGAGTGGACTCACCGACAAGCGGATAACGTTTTAATCGGATATTTTTAGCTGCAGATTCTCTTTTTACCCCATTTTTGTTATATATAATTGTCCATAACGGAGTTTTTGCCGTTTTTAGCCGGAGACTTAGGATTTTTTGGGCGTCTTTTTCTTTGGCTCGGCTTTCTTAGCGGTCTTTGCAGCGGTTTTCTTTGCCGATTTTTTAGCTTCTTTTTTGGCTTTTTCCGCTTTTTTAGCTTTCTTTTCCGGCTTTTTCTCTGTTATTTTCGCTGTTTCGAGCAGTTTTTCGATACATTTGTTCTGACGTACTTCGAGAGTGAACTGGGTCAGTGAGCCGTCACGTTCCATATCCTCTCTCATTTTTTCAGGGCGCTGTCCCCGCTGGATGGCTATCTGGGCGAGATGTCCGTTAATCTCTTCATCGCTGACCTTGATATCGAACTTATCGGCAATTTTGTCCATAATGAAGAATGTTTTAAGCTGTTTTTTTGCCTGCTCTTCGCTGCCGGCCTGAAGCTGCTCTAACTGCTCATTGAGCTGCTCGCGGGGCAGGCCACGCATCATTAGGTTCTGATATTGCCTCTGGAGAAGTGAGGTTGCCTGCTGAGCGACGATGTCCAGGGGCAGGTCGAGTTTTGTATTGTCGTGCAGATACTGGTAAATCTGCTCGCTCATTTCGGTTACAACCTGTGCTTCCAGGCGGCTCTGCAGGGTGTCCTGAGTTTTTTCCCGCAGCTCGTTTTCATCTTCCATACCCAGTCTGGTGAGGAAGGCCTGGTCTAACTCCGCGGGCTTGAGCCATTTGATATCTTTGATATCGATATTGATTTCGACTTTTTTGCCGCGATATTCTTCTCTGAAATATGTCTTGGGGACATCGACGTTTATCTGTTTGGTTTCGCCTGTTTTGGCACCGCTGAGCAATTCGTCGAGCTTCTCGACCGGGACTTCCCCGACAAAGCCGTTCTGCCTGACGTGTATCTCGATGTTGTCGAGTTTCTGCTGTTCTTCAATGCCATCGGCCTTTATGAGGGCATTGGCAATTATCTGGTCCTCAGGCTCAACTGAGCCATCTTTGCGGGGCGTCCATACACCGGACCATCTTTGCAGCCGCTCAATCTCCCTGTCGATTTGCTCGTCGGTAACTTCGAGTGTTGTCTTGGTTACCGAAATGCCTTCGAGCTCGGGCAATTCGAATTCGGGACGCACCTCGACTTCAAAATCAAACTTCAGGGGACCTTCTTCTGGCATCTCGATTTTTTCGAAGTCGATGTCCGGCTCGCCGAGTGTATCAAGTTCATTGTCCTTGAGGGCGGACTCGCTTGCCTCGGCCAGTAATGTCAATTTAACCTGTTCGGTCGTATCTTTCCCGAACCTCTTTTCGAGAAGGCGGCGGGGTGCTCGGCCTTTCCGAAAGCCCGGTAAGAGCGCATCTTTACGCAGGGTTTTGTACTGCTCGTCGGTGGCCATCTTGATTGCCTCTTCGGGTATCTCTATCGAGACCTTTTTCTTGCATGGGCCGGCTTCTTCGATTGTTACCGTATTTTTCGGTTTTGGGGGTCCTTCTTCGGCGGCTGGCTTTTCTTCGGTTTGCTGTTCGGCCTTATCGGCAGTCTGTTCTTCTGTTGGCTGTCCGGCTTTATCAGCAGTCTGTTCTTCTGCTTGCTCCTGAGTTTGTTCTTCATCGACCATTTCGGTGCTCCTGAACGATTTTTACTTTTTTCAGCTCTAAATTAATAAACAAAAAAGGCATCAGGGAAAAAACTTTATCCCTTAGCCAGGTTTTCATGATTTCCAATCCGGCTTGTTTTTTATATGGCCGGATCTAAACATATCGGCAACCAACGCCCAACTACCGCAGCCGGTATCTTGCCGATACTATAAGGTTCCTTCAACGTAAAACGTTATTATTTCCCTATCCTTAGGGAAATTCCTTAAAAAGCGGGCGATGAGATTTGAACTCACGACATTCACGTTGGCAACGTGACGCTCTACCACTGAGCTACGCCCGCAACTCGTATCTCGTTATTGAGTGATAAGATACGTTTTCGATAATTATATTGGCTTTTATCGTCTATGCAAGTGGTTTTTTTAAAAAATTAGCTCTCTATTAACTAAATCGCCACTTGAGAATCGTAAAGCCAAAGATGCCCCAGTACGTGAGCATGCCCATGAATAGAACAATCCTGCTGCCGGGGTTGAGCTTCTTTATAGCGGCTGACCTGCAAAAAATCATCAGCGTAGCAACCAGGGCCGTCAATAGTACCGCCGCTGCTGCAAAACTTGTTACCGGTAAAAGCGCATCGGGCACGGACTTATCCAAAACCAGTGTTTTGTCAACTATCTTCTGAGCCGCGGTAACGCCAATTGGATCCGAAAATGCGTATGGCCAATAGGGAATACGCGAGACCATTTTCAGCACTGATTTGATTATATGAGCACCTGCCATAGTTGGAAGCAGCAAGAGGGCAAATGTCTTGAGTATCGCTCCGGAAGATGCACCATGCCAACCGGACGCTATTTTCGCAAGAGCCGCTATGGCCAGAAACAGAACAGCAGGAAACACAACAAACATAACAATAGCTGAAACAAAGCCCGTCATTGAGCCTGTGATTCCGAGAGCATCGATAAGGTGGTCAGGCACCCATTTTAGAATCGCCTTTGATGCAGGCCATTCCGAGAGGAGTTCATAGACGACAAATCCGCTTACTAACAGAATGAAACCCAACTGTGCATATTTTAGCTTGACGTCACGGAATAAATCCGCAAACGGCCATCTGGTTGACAAACGTAAGTTGTCATAGGGACATGCCTTGAGGCATTGTGTGCACAGCAGGCAATCTCTATTCTCTTTTATTGTAGCAGGATAAAGGTTGCTCGTACACGAACGGCCGACTATTCGGTAGTGATTCTTCTTTACTACGCAATCCTTTGTTTTACAGGCATTGCAGACCGATAGATTATTTGCCCTCCACTCGATTGGTGAGATCAGGGCATATAAGCCGAGCAAGTGACCCACCGGACAAACATAGCTGCAGAACGCTCGCTTTCGGAATATGAGGCTGACCACTACTGCTATTACCACAAGCGTCAGCAGGTAAATTGCCATTCGTTGAGGAATCCGGTGCAGGGCAAGAGTGTGCACTCCCACAATGAGAGTGAGTGTGTAGAAGATAGTTATTACCCAACCGCTCTTGAAAAAACCTGGTACTTTTCGTTGCCGGCCTATCCGTCCTGCCAAATAGGTCACCAATTCCACCGGACAAACCATACACCACATGCGACCTAATAGAATCGCAGCGATGATTATCATCGGCCACCAGTACGACCAGACCAAAAGGTTCGAAAGGTTTGTGTTTCGAAGCCATTTAGCGAATTCTGGGTCATCTGTAGTTATTCCGATACCACCAGCGATGAGCAGTCCAAACACCATCAGCATAACCAACTGAGGCACAATCGGAAACCATCGTGATTTGAATAAACTGCTGAGCAATTTGATTTTGAACAGATTCATTTATGGCTCAATTCGAATTATGTCGTTAAATCAACTGACGAAGCCGTGACAATATAAACACAAATTATTTCGGTAGCAAGAGTAATTTTATGCCCATCAGAAGGAGGAAAGCGGAAACGATTTTCCTAAAATGCTCCTGTGGGATTTTGTCGACGACAGACTTGGCTATTTTTGCGCCGAGGAAAGAAGCAGGAACGAATATCAGCAGGCCCCAGAAGAGTAAATGAGGAAGCCGTGCGTCATTGATGAGGTAGGTTGTCAGGCGGGTAGTGTCAATCGTCAGGGCAATGGCTCCTGCGGTGGCGATATAAACGGCTTTTGGTAAATCAAAAGAGGTCAGGAAAAGGCCGCGGATTGCACCACCCATACCAAAAAGGCCGGCAAAGAAACCTGAGAGAGCTCCACCGCAGGCACCCGCCAGGAGGCTTTGTTTGATTTTGAAAGAGCTTTTGGCAAACAGGTAGATTACGTAAATAATCAGGAAAGAACCCAATATCCTCGACAAGAAGACTGTAGAGATATCAAATACCAACTCGGCGCCGAGATATGTGGCTACTATGCCCGGGATGCCGAAGCTGAGAATCAGCTTCCATTGGAAACCCTTTCTGAAAAGGAGCAATTTCCAGATATTGCCGAACCAGTGAATAATCCCGACGAAAAGGAGTGTTTGCGGAACGGGATAAAATGAAAGCAGAATCGGAACCAAAAGGGTCGATGTCCCGAAGCCGGTCAGTGTGCCTACAGAGCTTGCGATTATGACGGCAAATGTGATTAAAGCTATTTCCATTTTCACTCCCGTACGGCTTAATATAATGTAATTTATACTTATTGGCTGCTCATTGTACAGTGCAGATGTAATATTGTTCAATTTTTTTTTGACAGTGTTTGCGAGATGCATGGTATAATATCAGGAGCAGTTTTACCCGGGATTATTAAAGGAATACAGGGCGACCGAAGCCAATTCTAAAGGGATCCTCTAAAAATTGCTTTTGTCACGAGAACGTGCGAAATTTTCTCCGGCAAGGCGGAAGGTCAAAATCGCCGCAGGCATAGCCAAAGCTATGTCGAGGACGAAGTTTGGCCTGACAACGCCGCCGGAGGAGATTGCAGCCGTTCGTAGTAAAAATGAATTTTTAGAGGTTCCCTACAATAGGAAATCGCGTAAAAGAATTGGAGGGAAAGAAAATGGCTGCAACAAATTTTTGGCGGTTCAAAAAGTGGTTATATGCGGCTGTGTGTCTGGTCATAGTGCCGGGGATATTTGCTTTTGTTTTCGGGGCCGGCTGTGCGAAGGAGCCTGAGGAGATTGTAGCTCCGCAGGAGGCCCAGGCGAATCAGGCAGCAGTCCAGGCCGGGCAAGAGCAAAAAGCCCCGGTCGAGAAGAAACTACTTCGTCTTGAGCATAAACATCCGGCCTTTACCGAGCGGATTCAAGAGCGGCAAAGAATGGTGGCCCGGCAAATCCAGGCAAGAGATGTAAAGGACCCGAATGTGTTAAAGGCGATGCGGACCGTTCCCCGCCACGCTTTTGTTCGATTCTTAGAGCAGCGCTATGCCTACGCCGACTCTCCACTGCCTATCGGTTTCGACCAAACGATAAGCCAGCCTTACATCGTGGCCTTTATGACCGAGGCATTACAGCTAAAACCAAATTCCAAAGTCCTTGAAATCGGCACAGGCTCAGGTTATCAGGCCGCGGTGTGTGCCGAGATTGCAGAGAAGGTATATACTATCGAGATTGTAGAAGGGCTTGCAAAGAGGGCGAAAAAGGATCTGGAGGAACTCGGCTACTCGAACATAATCACGAGGTTCGGTGACGGATTTTTCGGTTGGCCGGATGTGGCACCGTTTGATGCGATAATCGGTACGGCTGCGGCCGGGCGCATACCTGAGCCGCTGCTCGAACAATTAAAGCCGGGTGGCAGGATGATACTGCCTTATGGAAGTCCGCAGGGCTTTCAGTATCTGGTGGTCGTAACAAAGGACAAAGAGGGCAAAATTCGCAAGGAGAATGTTATGCCTGTGCGATTTGTCCCTATGACCGGCGAAGTAATGAAGCCGGAGAAAGAATCCGAAAAGTAGCTTTGCTGCTAAGAATTTCTTAACAGGACAAATGCAGAGCGGCGGCAATTTTGACACCGGTTTTCGAGAGTTCATTAAACCGCTCGACGGCCTTATTAGTTTTAACTATTTCGAGTTGTATTTCTTCTTCAAGCAGAAAATGTCGAGTCTCATTCGGTATTTTCATCTTTCCGGATTTGCCGCTGCCAACTATCAGCACGGTCGGCTTGTTTTTGATGACAGACTGCAGGTCATTATCAGACAGCAGATGCCCCTTCTTTCGCTGCCAGTTGGACTTGACAGAATTGCCAAAGACTATACAGTCACTGCTGTATTCCTTGCCGTTTATAATGATTTTGCCTAATTTATATGAGTCAATATGCATAGTCTTATCTCCTCTATTAAAAATGTAATATACAATCCGATTTATTACAAGTACTTTCCGATAACATTCCATACATATAGGGAATGAGTGGTTGTGATACAAAAATCGGTTAATTTACCCTCTTGCCTCGCGTGTATAAATATGCTATCAAAAAACCCGCTTTTTTTTATATCGGATTATTCTGGTTGTGACATCTGATATTTTTGGCTATTATTTCAAATTATTCAGGCAATTATGAACTCGAAGAAAACAGGCATATTGGCAATACTGGGAGCCAGCGTAATGTGGTCGCTGGAGCCTATTTTAGCGAAATTAGCTTATGCGGACTCTGATTTTCTTCAGACCTCGGCAATCAGGGCGATAGTTGTTGTTTTGACCGCTTTTTTGTATGTCCTTATTACCGGGGTGAGGAAGCTTAAGGTTAGCAAAAATCAGTTTTCGACGATTCTTTATATAGCAATAGCGGGAACATTGATCGGGGATTTGCTGTACTTTTTTGCCTTAACGAAGGTTTCCGTTCTTAATGCGGTCATGATAGGTCACATGCAGCCTATCTTTATTGTTTTGATAGGGTTCTTTTTCCTTAAAGAAGACAAGCTGACGAAATATGATTACGCAGGCATAATTATTATGATAGTCGCGGGGGTTTTTGTAACGACGAAGACGACAGAGAATTTATCAATGTTAAAATTAGGCACGGTCGGAGATATTTACGTGCTGATGGCAACGGCGGCCTGGGCAACAACGGCAATAGTGACGAGAAAATATCTAAGAGAGCTTAACGCCGGGGTTGTTACTTTTTACAGGTATTTAATCGCGTCGGTGGTATTTGTTGTTTATTTGTCGTTTAAGTCTTCGCTGGCGGTTTCTAATATCCATCAAATTCTGGTCGGAATTATAGTCGGGGTCGGTACTATACTATATTATGAGAGCATGAAGCGCATTAAAGCCGCTCAGGTTTCCGCTATGGAACTTTCGACGCCTTTTTTCGCGGCATTGCTGGGTTTTTTGATTTTAGGGGAGGGCGTTACCGTAATGCAGATTTCAGGTATGGTGTTATTATTTGCCGGAGTCTGCCTGTTATCGAGGAAAGAAGAGGCGTATTTTTAATAAAAAGGGCTGCGAGTTTCCACTCGCAGCCCTTGTATGTACTGTAATTATCGCCCTTTGCGGCCTTGTCGGGACCTGTTATGCTTAGAACCATATCTGCCCGCAAAGCTATATTTTTTAGATGACTTAATCTTAACTTTGTCAGTGCCTTTTATGACATCTCCAGCAGTTACCGCACTACTCATCATGGTAACAGCACTTTTCAAAGTGGCCGTTAATGTAGCGCTTTTGCTGTCCTCATTTAGATCCAACTGTTGTGTTCTGAATTGAAACAGCATGTCCATATCGCCATCTTCATCTACATCACACAGCGTAGTGTGTACCGGCGAAGCTCCAGCGAATAATATGGAGTAGTCAGGGACAAGAGTACCGGCGTTGAAGCTACCAGTTGTAAGCACTGCGACCGGTACGACACCTCTGGATTTGAGATTGATGCTGTTTTCATCGCTGCCGGGCTTAATATCAATCATAAGCTCAATGTCCTCCTCCTCAGAGGCAGGAGGTAGCAGTTTAATGGGTATATGGCTATAAAACAACAAACCTGGTCTAAGCCAAGTCGGTTCAATAGGATCGCCGTTTCCGTAGAATCCTGTCAAAACACTGCCGAATGCGGGAATAGGTAAAAATTCGCTTGCCGAGGTGGCCACGCCGTCCACAACAAAGTCAATACCGTAAACACTAACCTGTGCTTCCGGCTCACCTGAGCTAACTAAAACAAACCAAAAAACGCTACCGGAATAGATATTCAAAACGCTGCCAGGATGAGCTTGTATGTACCCTGAAACAGTAGCACGCAGATTCACAGTCGTACCATCCTTGATTTCCATATCATCAATCAGGTCTGTTGTTACATCGTGTACACCGCCATCGTACACGACAGCTCGGCTGACCGGTGCGGCGAGTAGTAATAGAATCGCCATAGCACCAATTGCCCACAATTTCGAATGTTTTGTCTTTCTCTTTTTCATAGCATTACCTCCCCCTAAAAAATTTATGAGCTAAATGCTTTTTTGTACGAAAGAACAGTTTTCCTAAAGAAACAATTGTGACGTATTTTCTCCTACTAAAAGTGTAAGAACTAAATGTTTCAGGTGCAAATATTACCATAATGAATTTATATAAAGAGCCGGATTTGTTATGGGACCAAAGCAAGCGAATCAGCGGCAGTGGGATTTGGCCGGTCTGCCTTTGAAAAGATTGGGTTTGATTGGCTTTGAATTGGGTTTGTTTTGGGTTAAATTGGGTTTGAATTGGCTTTATTGGGTTTGAATTGGGTTTGTTTTTTAGTCCCGTCAGCGAGGCAAATTCTTTGTAATTGCTTGTCATATCTATATTTATGTTCATTTTGTCATTTCTGAAATTGGGTTTGTTTTGCATAAAAGAGTGTATCTGGAAATATGTTATAATTGAAAGGGTGCCTAAAGTGACTAAAGTGCCTAAAGTGAGCTAAAGTTGGATAATTGATGCTCATGTTTAAGATTTCAGATTTCA
>VRUK01000048.1 GCA_019456195.1 Planctomycetota bacterium
TTCATTAAGACATGGACATTATAACATATCGGTAAATATATAGAATCATCTTCGAGTTATAATTGCGACACAGCCTGCACGCTCAGTATGACAAAAAAACCACTGAAAAAGTGTATTCCGATATCGAGGGCGGCCTGGGATGGTGGCGTGACACGCGGTTTGCCACGGAAACGCCGAAGTTCATTATGGGCGGTGTGGCCCTGAATTTCAGTGCATGGGCCAACGGACCCGGGGCCGGCAAAGGTAGGGACTGGGATAAACCGAAAGGCAAGTACGCTGTGGCACAACTGAGTCCCTGGGTGCTCTGGCCCCCCGATGGTCTGGACCTTGTTTCTAAACACGGGAAACTTCAAAGGCCCGGTTGCTTTCTTCACCCCCTATTTCTTTTCCCGCGTGACTGTGGACGAACCTTGACTGGGTGGAATGTTTCTGGATAGCCGCCCATCCGGGCCCAATAGAGCTTTGCAGATGGAAACCCAGTATGTCCCCAGCGTCCAGTCCATTGACAATAAGGGGGAAACCTACGCCCGAATAGCCCCAACCTCGTTCCCGCGGGGGCCAAAGGGTAATTCGGCGGTTGTGCACCGGGTTACCGCCTACAACAAGAAGGCGCTCTGGAATGAGGTTGAGGCCTGGTTTGAAGGCGGCCCCCCGGCCAGTGGCGCTATCGAATCCTCGGGTGCCAGTGTGCACACCTTTCCAGGAAGAGGCGGGGCAACATGGAGAATCTATACCCCCCCTGTTCCCAGAGACAAAAAGGTGCCTATTGCCTGGAATTCTTTTGCCACTCCCACGGCGATTGATTCAATTACCTACGGGTTCAGGTGGAACGAGCAACTGGTTACAAGAAAAGATACCCCCGATGGTCCACTCGTCACACTCCCTGAATACTATCACCTGGTGAAAGATAATAACAAAAAGGCCCAGTGGGTTGTGGTACAGCCCGAAGACGTTCCAGCCGAAACAGAGCTGGCCGAGGTTAGCTTTAGTCGCCCACTCGATGATCCCTCCAAACCCTACGTCACTCCTGACGATCCCGGGAGTTGCTGGAAGAAGCCCGGCCCCGCGGCAGGACCTTTCCAGGCGCATCCGGGGGACGGTAGCGTGGTGACGTACTACTGGTATCGATTCGCCGACCAGCCTGCATTACTCAATGCCGATTTAACGGATAAAGAACGCCAGGCCCTGCAGTCACGCGTGGAAAAACTCCACCGGAACTGGAAAAAAGACCGCGACTACCTGGCACCACCGGCGATTGGAAAACTGGCGGATATTGACCCGGCCTTGATTGTAACTCCGCCGCCCGGCTTAGAGGTAGGATATGTACCCATCGCCACACGACAAGCAGCTAAAGAATAGGTTCGCTTCGGCTCAATGTATTTGCTCTGAAAAAGAGGCCGCTATTCGTGGCAGTCCCATCGCCAATTGAATCTTTTGTTGGCTCGAAATATTTTTAAAATTGTATAATTCCGGAAAATGCCTTTTTTCGGACTCGATATAGGTGAAATCAACATTTGTGAGACATTTTGGTGAGTATTATAATGAGCTGTACTTTTGTAGTACATACTGCCTGTAACTTTTGTGTAGGAAAATGATATTACTCCGGCTTTTGCCATATTTGTACTCATATTTTTTAAGAGGCGATACGGGGAGAATCATGAGTAAATAATTAGCTCTATGTCTTATTGAAGGGGAAAGTTTACAGTACTAAGTACACAAAACGATGCTTATTAACACTATCACGTTAACAACAATTACCATGATTAGTATTTTTTTCATTAAGAATTTCTGCTTATATGCAGCTAAATCGTCTATCGTTAACAATTGCTCGTTTTCTGTGGCTGATGTGTCTTGCGTTGTTTCGATCCTGGCGGGAAAATCATCTATTGCAATTAATGGCTCATTTTCAGTAACCATTGTGTCTTGCATTGCCTTGACCTTTCCTAAAATGTCAAAGTTCTACTAAAATATATATATCGGTTATGCGATGAAAAAAATCGTAGAAAATCTTCATGAATTTTCTTTTATTGAGCCGGAGTGTATTTAAGTGATATAAATTAACGTACTATTGGTAATGCAGGGCGTTTGGGCAGTATTGGCAAGCCTAGGTACTGGGGGGTGCAGTGTTATTTTAGTCTGGTATTTGTGCATCCTGTCTAAATGGGTATTAAATCGTTTTTTGCTGCCGTGAATGATTACAATGCACTCCAAAGATATAGTATCTGCGGAGTACCAAGTTCATATAGTGTGGCTCTGTCAAATTTGAGTATATTTGGTTTGCGGTAGCTAAAAACATCAGAGATAGAGAATGGCTTGCGATATTGTACTACCTGTGCTTTGTCAATTCCCGCCAGTGATTTTGCTAAATCTATAGCTTCATCCAGATAACCAATCTCATCTATAAGCTTTTCGGCGAGCGCTTCCTTTGCGCCGAAGATACCACCGTCGGCGAGTTTCCTGATCTCTTCTACTGTAAGTGATGCTTTTCTTCCCTCAGCTATTACTTCTATAAATCTTTCAAGGGCGGGAGTGATTACTTTATCCCGCATGTACTGAATTTCTTCCGGTTCGGGTTTTCTGAATGAGCTGGGCCAATCTTTTTTCCTGCCGGATTTGATGGTAACCGGCAGAATACCGAGCTTGTCTTCCAGTAATTCCTGCATAACGAGATACCAGCTTATTACCCCGATGGAGCCGGTAATAGTAGTTGGTTCGGCTATGATTTGATCACAGGCTACAGACGCGTAATAGCCGCCCGAAGCGGCAACACCCTGCATAAAGGCTACGACGGGTATATTTTCTTCCTTACGGAATTTGCTGATTTCCATGTAGATTTGGTCGCTTGCTGAAACCGTTCCACCGGGTGAATTTACACGAACAATCACAGCTTTGACGTGTTTGTCCTTGCGAACTACTTTTAGCTGCCGATAGATATCGCTTGATGATTCGCCGTATATTACACCCTGCAATGAAATCATCGCAATTTTAGTTCTTGCCGGGCCTTCTCGTATAATTTCTTCATCGAGAACACCTCTTTGTCCCGTCGCGAACATAGCTATGACTCCAATCAACATCAGAAATAATGCGATATTTGCCATGACCGACAATGCTAAAACAATACCCAAGAAAATTCTCCACCCGGCCCCTTTCCTCCTTGATGCTGATGGACCGTAGTTTGAGTTTGCTGGTTGCGGTTCTGTTGGTATTGACTGATTATTATTCTGTTCAAAATCCATCATAAATCCTTTCAAAAATGACCGTTGTCATTATAGGCCGGGTGAAGACAATCGTCAATCGTCAAAGTGGCTGGTGGTGAAATCGCTGGCGGCATTGGCTTTGAATTGGCTTTGTATTGGGTTTGTTTTGGCTTAAATTGGGTTTGAATTGGGTTAAATTGGGTTTGAATTGGGTTTGTTTTTTGGTGAAATAGGCGTTTACAGATGAAAAACGCATAAAATTGGGTTTGTTTTGCATAAAAAGGGGTGATTTGTAGAGAGTTCTCTACAGTTGTAGAGCGGAAGTTAGTTAAGAGTGAACTAAAGTACCTAAAGTGAGCTAAATTTGGATTCTCATTGCTCATGATTGGTCATTCGACTAAGGATTTTTCGTTTCGCTCCAACATTGATTCCACCAAAAAACAGCGGTTTTCTGAGATTCATGAATCTGGGCCTGCTGGCCCTGTGGTCTTGGCCTTCTGGCCGGGGTGGGTGGACAGTTTGTAAAAAAGGGAAACTGAAAATGTCTATTTTTCGTCGCATACTGGCGATTTGCGTTAGCCATAAGGCTAATATATGCGTATTATAACATATTATCGTGAAAAAAGCAAAGGAAAACTGCTAAAGAATGAAATGTTGTTCTTGATATATTTACATTAATAGTGTAAATATTTTGTAGATTAGCGGCTAGTTTTTTTTGTGATGCAACATTTTGAAGCTTCCGGAAAGTTATTGACAGTGAGATGAAATATCGGCATTGTAGGGCTTTCATTGCCACAGGAGTGTCATAAAAAAAGTGATCATAGCGCAAAAAAGCACAATTTATGAAGTTAAATAGGAAATCCCGGTTCGTACTTAGTGTTCTGTAATTTTGTGGGCAAAGCCCGGAGTTGCTACCGAGGGCTTGCAGAAAAGGAGAAACCGAGCGATGTGCAAGCTGTATAATGCTATACGTTGTTTTGGAGAATATCATAATGCGGACAAGGCTCCAGACGAGAACACTCTCTTGCAGTTAACCCAGTCGCTTATAGACGAAGGCGCTGACCTGAATGCGAAGGAGTCAACCTTTGGCTGGACAGCGCTCCACGCCACAATCGTTGATGAGCGTGACTCTATAGCCCAATTGCTACTCGACTGTGGTGCTGATATAAATGTACCAGATGACAAGGGGAATACACCACTCCACTTAGCGATCAGTCGGCGACGCACGTCAGTAGCCAAGATACTGATAGAACGGGGGGCTGATGTGAATGCATGCGACACGTACCTGAGTAATACGCCCTTGCACACAGCCGCGGAAAATGAGGATAGCGGAGGTGACACAGTCTCAACGCCACCGCTTGTGATCACGAAGCTGCTCATCGCAAACGGGGTGGACATAAATGCGAGAAATAACTTGGGCGAAACACCACTACATAGGGCAGAGGGTTTTCAAGGTAACACAACCATGGCATGTTTTCTCATACAAAATGGCGCTGACGTAAACGCTGTAACTTATGATGATGTAGGTGGAGATCTCCGTTCATCAACTCCCCTTCATTATGCCATCGCTGGTATAGCGCATGACTATAATCACCTCATCTCGGCTGGCGCAGATCTGACCGCCAAGAACCTGTCCGGCGAGACCCCTCAACAGTTTTACACGGCGCTAAACGGTCGGAACAGGTATATGGAGAAGCTTCTATCTCCATCGTTGCTTCACAAACTGTTGAACTTTCTGCGGCGGCGATACTTAAAAAGAAAAAAATGATGTAGATTAGCTGCTCGGCTTTTTCGGCACGGCATGCTGAACCTGCTGGAATATTGTTGAAATTGAGTCGAAACTGCGTTATTGTGAGACTTGAACTTGCAGGAGTGTTTTAGTGAAGTTTATATGAGAAATCCCAGTCAACAAATAATGGTATGATCTCAAAGGAACAAGGTATGTCTTGGCTACCTTCCATCTGTTCAGCACCTCACAATGTGAATTTTGTAAGATTATCGATGTCGTACAAAGAAAAGTGCGATTCTTAACTGTGTAAATGAGAAATGTCAGTCAAACTTTGGGAGATTAAGATGGATGAAAATAAATTATTTGAGGCTGCAAGAGTAGGTGACATGGGGACAGTGAAGAATCTTATTGAAAACGGTATAGATGTGAATGCCGTAGACTTTAGAGAACAAACAGCACTCCATGACGCAGCTAGGGTGGGGCACATCGACATAGTGAAATTCCTTATCTCAAAGGGAGCCAGTATAAAAGCGGCTGATGAGTTTGGAAGTACTCCTTTAGGGATGGCTGCATGTAGTGGACATGAAGATATCGTGAAATACCTGGTTGTTAGTGGGGCTGACGTGAATGCCGCAGATAACAGAGGGCTAACAGCACTCCATGGCGCAGCCAGCGGAGGGCACATCGACATCGTGAAATTCCTTATCTCAAAGGAAGCCAATATAAAAGCTGCTGATGAGTATGAAAGGACTCCTTTATATATGGCTGCAGGTGGTGGACATGAAGATATCGTGAAATTCCTTATCTCAAAGGGAGCCGATATAAACGGGGGAGATATTCCTCTAATGGGGGCTGCAGGTGGTGGACATGAAGATATCGTGAAATACCTGGTCGTTAGTGGGGCTGACGTGAATGCCGCAGGTAGCACAGGAGATAATGCACTCCATTGCGCAGTTCGCGGGGGGCACATCGACATAGTGAAGTTCCTAATCTCAAAGGGAGCCAATATAAAAGCGGCTGATGAGTATGGAAGTACTCCTTTATGTAATGCTGCATCTGGCAAACATGAAGATATTGTGGAATATCTGGTCGTTAGTGGGGCTGACGTGAATCCGAAGGGATGTATGAACCCTCCGCTACTAGGAGCGATGGGCGGAGATAAACCACGTTCTACTCATTCTATTGCGAAGTTCCTTATTGCGAATGGTGCGGATGTGAATGTTCTCGAAGCAGAGAGTGCGGCGGTTGACAATGGGCTTAGAGGCCGATTCATCGATAGGCCTTTGCATATAGCAGCGAGAACTGGCGATACTGAATTGATAAGACTCTTCATCAGCAATGGTGCGGATCTAGAGGCTAAGGAGTCAAGCGGATATACCCCCTTGATGTGTGCAGTATCTTGGGGACACAACCCAGAGGCGGTCAAAATGCTTATCGAATTCAAAGCCGACGTTAACGCGTTGAGCGGCGAACAAGAAGTCGACGTAATCAGTATCAGAAGCTTAGTACTCGACTTGGCGGAGCATGACGATATTAGAGATATCCTCATTAAAAATGGAGCACGGGGGCAGTGGGGATAATAATTTGTTTATATCTCAACCGCTGTTTTAAGCCTAGTTTATTCTTAGGGTGACCCCAAACTTTCCCTGCTAACATGTTATTATATGCTTTTACTGATAACACCGGATATGATATTCTTGGAATTGGCCATTGACAACAAAAATATGGAAAAATAGAATGGTCGCTATCTCGATAACATCGGAATATTAGTATTATCAGTAATTATCGATAACATTCAAATGCGTAGTGTACCATCAGATATGCTTAAGAACTACAGTAAGTTACTGGGGCATAGGGGATAACAGAGAAGAAATTAAAAGTCAAAGAGCAAAAATGAGGAGGCCCTTCGGGCGGTTATTTGAAAAGATCCTTCGGCTGCGCTTCGTTCCGCTCAGGATGACCCCCGACAGAAAAGCAAGTAAGCTAACATCGAGGGTAAACTCTTGTGTCAACTCGTTGCCTTCGGCTGCATACGTAAAGACTGAATAAAGATTGCCGCCCCCGACAGACAAGCATGTAAGCTAACATCGAGGGCAAGCTCAACGGCTGCGCTCCTAAGAAAATAAACGGTTTTTCGTATTGTGAGGGTCGAGATTGCCGCAGTCGCCTACGGCTCCTTCGCAATGACATTCTTTGCCTATTCTTTTTTGCATACATCCTGAGAATATAGTGAGGTGCTTGCGATGATACCCTCGTTATTCATTTATTAAAGTGGTAAGTGGTTTTAGGGCGTTTTGAACGTGCTTGATGATTTGGTTGGTGTGTTTGTTTGTTTTTCCTGACCAGAGCCAGTTTAATATTTTTTCTATCGTATCGTTGTCTAAATTTTTCCATTTGCTAAAACGTAAATCATTGGGCAGATTATATTCATCGGCTTTTTCCAGCAGTACGGCGATGGCGGCTATTGCACCAAAGGCCATGTTCTTTGGTTCGTGGCCGGATTCTAATGTTAGCTGCATTGTTCCGAATATTCGGCCGTTCATTTCGAGTTTGCGTGGTATATCGCGAACAACCCTGGCGATAGTATCTCCAAGATATGGATTGGTCATGCGTGTGAGCAGGTCTTCGGTAAAGTCCTTAAAACCTGGGTCGGTGAAAAAGTCATCATCGAGACTGGAGTATTTTTTAATAAGTGCCGCACCGTATTCTTCGGAATATGCTGCTCTACCGATTTGCATAACATCAGAGTCGTTTGCCAGTTCGGTCATCTTTGTGTAACCTTTGACGGCGCCGATAAAACCCAGTAGTGAATGTATCGCGTTATGGCCGTATAGCTTTGCTTCCTCAAAAGGTAAAAGGTCATCCTTTTCGATGAAGATATCAATGCCCGGCTTGAAATCGGAGATTCTTGTTTTACTTACAAGAATTCGATTGAACTGCTCAACCAGAAAGGCCCTGTTTAGGCCGGGCGCTATGGTTTTGAGATTCAACTGTGCTATTTCCACAGGGTCAGTAACTACTCGGCTCATTTTGCCGATTACAGTGTTGAGAAACTGCACTGACTCTTCAGGCAGGGGGGCGATATTTTGGGTAACGGCTTTTTCTAAAATTTCTGCGGCGTGGTTATTGTTTTCGGCTGTATATATGATAGTTGATTTGGCTGCTCTGTTTTTCATGGCTTCGGCGATTAGTGAGGTAATACTATTGCCGGCGCCTGAATTGTAGAAATTTACAGAAGGCAGGCAGGTGGTTATTTCCGTGGAATGAGCAAGAGCCTGGATGAGAATTTGTTTATCAGCGGGGACGTTGGGATTGAGCAATTCGACATTATCAATCTTCAGCGTTTCAATGCCGTTGGCTTTGGCTATGTTAATATAGTAGCTGCCGTTATTGGCTTTGACTGCATCTACTAAACGGGCGTCAATCTCTGCTACGATTAGCCGCGTAAAATTGCCGCTTTGAAAAGCTTCTTTGACAAATAATCCAGCCTGAATCGGCCCGAATCCAAATCCGGTTAGTATATGGTCTGTCATCATTACTGACCTGCGGCCTTTACAAAGCTTTTGATTTGGTCTTTATCTGTAAGAATAGTCATTTCCAGGTCGTAGGTTTTGCTTTTTCCCGGAGCTATATGAATCAGTTTTTTCTGCTTTCTTGCATTACTCTGGCCAATTGGTGGATTCGTCCCCGGCTCCAGGGCGGTGACATATTCGCCTGGCCCGAAGTGCTGCCAGTTACTAATCCATGGTAATTGTCTCTTCTTATATTTCAAGACAAGTGCAATACCGAGTTTTCGATTATATAGGCCGGCTGTGCAAATACCTTTTTTGTCGGCAGTCGCATTAATAAACGCACAGCCTTCGCCGCCTGCTCTGTGGCTATCGAGAGGTTTTGAGCACTTTCGGAAATTGCGTTTGCTGTTGAATACCGCGTTGTCCATATCCAGGCCCCGGGAGGCCCAGTTGCCTTTGCATAAAATCTGTGTTCCCTCATCGACCAGCGGCCAGCCGTAGTTGCAGTGATACAGTATCATGTGAGGTACAGGCGTATTGCCGCGATTAGTAACGACATCATGAATGCGAACTGTTGGTTCACCGAGAGTGCTTGATATAGTTCGTCTGAGTTCCAGATTTGGCCCGAATACCCGCGATTGTTTCATCACGGCGGTAATGCTCATTTGAGGATTCTTTTTTGTCAAGTCCGGCTGCAATATCGATTCTACTGCCCCGGGGAGATTACTTATGCGCCCGTGCAGACCACGCTGGCCGAACTCATCGGTTTCCGGCCCGCCAACGTGAGTCAGGCCGCATGTTGTCAATAAGCCGCCGCCAAAAGAATAAAGCCATTCCAGTCCACGGTTGGCATCGGGACGGGGGGACGTTAGGCCTGCATGGCTGAGCCAGGCGAGGCTGTATCGATTATAAAAGGCATCAGCGATATCCAGTCCTCTGTCGATAACCACCTTAAATCTAAGACCGGCCCCGGTGTTTAGCCAGGCGATTCGTGTTCCTTTGCCAAGGCCGTTGTCCAAGACCGAGGTTTCGATGCCTCCGATTTGAGCGTAATTATTAACTTTATCCTGCCAGTTTAATCCGGTGCCTTTCGCGGCCATTTGTGCTTCCTTTCTGTTTTCTGTTCAACTTAGTGCAAAGCTGCTTGTAATGCCTCAAAATTTGGATAAGACACATCGCTGCGGACTACTTTCAACATTTTGTCATAAGCTTTTATATTGCCATATCTATCTTCGAGAGATGCTTTAATAAAAAGTGAAGCGAACAGATTACCCATCTGCACTGCTTCGGTAAAATCTATTGAGCTGTCGGTGAAGCGGTTTAGGTTATGAGCGATATATGTAATAAGCCCGGCCCGAAACGAATCTCCCGCTCCGACGAGGTCAACCACCTCGCCTGCCATGAAGCGTGATTCTATTTTGTTTGGCCCGCCGGAGCGGCCATCTGGATAATTGTGCATCTCATAAGCTCCATTGCTGACAGTGACTCCGAAGAGTTTTGTTCTGTTGTCTCCCGGCCAGAACCTTTCGGTTAGAAAGTTGAGGAAGTGCAGATTGTTTTCGTGCTCTGTAAACTTTTTCCACGTGCGCGGCGGGGCAAGGGTATTTTGAATCAGCTTTGCCTCGTCACAAGATGTAAAGAATACGTCAACCTCAGGCAGAAGCGGCTCTAAAAGCCGATATTCTTTTATAGGCTTTCCGGCTTTAATCAATTGGCCGGGATTGCCTGTTAAAGTATGGCTGTCAACAATTGTGATCGCGCCTTTGCTGCGACACCATTTAATAAATTCAGCTAAGTCCCGGCCTTCGTTTGCATCACCTCTGTCGGACAGGCCGGAGTACATATAGTAAACTATGCTGGGTTTTAATTGCTTAACGGCACCCTTGAATATCTCGAAATCAAAATCGTTATTTGCGTTGGGAAAGTATGCAATACCGCCTCTGTCTTCTTCGCCCGATGTGCTATGAATGAATGTTGTGCCTGTCGGCAAACAGGGGTGTACATGAGTTGCCGACATATCGATATCGTTTGCCGTCATCATATCATGGAAAAGTCTGCCCTGTGCGTCCAGGCCATCATAATCACCTTTGCCGAGATTCACTCCGACTGCAACTTTCAAGCCGGTCCTTGCAATCAGAGGGGCTGTGTTGCCGGGTCCGCCTGCCGTTGCGAAGCCCTGCTCCATCCATTCTCTTAACTGCTCCTGCGAGTAACTCGGCATGTCTTTGGTTTTACACTTGGCCAGGCCGCCTTTGCCGACGAGCTTATCTGCGAATGCAAAATCCGGCCTTCTTAAATCCACCACTCCGGTATTTAGAATCAACACATCTGTTGCCATACTTTGACTTTTACAAAAATAGTATCTCAATATCTATTAGTGCATTTCTGCTTCACATTTACCAATGGCAGGTCTGTAAAAATTAAACTGAACGTTCGGATGGCCGGACAGAAGAGACATTGGCACCGAGCTGTCGGCGCTATTTTTACTTATCATAAGGGTTGTAAGTCTCATCCCAAAAGGATTATCGTGTGTGCCCGCCTGCCATATCGAGACTTTTTCCGCCTGCCAGGTTTGGATGGGCCCGACCGTAATAGCTTGTTTCGGTACGCCGGTAACCACGCCGCCGCCGCTGGTTCGAGCATTCTGCATAATAGTAACAGGGTGTAAATCCACGACTCGCGTTGTGAGCCGGCGATATTCCTGGGGTGTTGGAGGAGCGTCCTTATATTTACCTTCTCGCTTAACGGGATCGTTGAATGCCCAGTGTTTAATGTCACCCTGACCTCCCTGCATTACCACACAGCGAACTCCATCCCAGCTTTTAATGTACTCTGTCGTATCGGCTTTCGGAAAATGGATATTGGACTCCGGCATTTTGAACTTATCGTCAATTCTGTTGAAACAAAGCTCCATGTCCGCTTTTGCAAAAGACAATGGATGTGATAATGGAACTTCCCTGCCGTCCATGTACCATTCATCCATTCCCCAGAAATGAGCGTCTTTTAGGTCCAGTTTCAATTCATTTACAAGCCTTGCTACGAGTGGAAGCTGTTCGGTCGGGCCAATCGGTCCACAGATGCCGGCCGGGCTGTCAGGCGTGGCCTGTCTCCACGCGGTGATATACTCAAGGGCCTCGGCTAAGTAAAAATCTTCGAGGCTGTCATAGAATACGACCTTGAAACCTTCTCTGCTCAAACCGGCCATGTCCTCGGCGGTGAGTTTAGCTGCATCGTTGAGAATCTCGTCATCGAGTGTCGTATAATCCCACCACTGCGGCGCCAACATACTTATTTTTCTTGCCATTGTTACTCTCCTTATACAATGTGAACGAGATCTCCAAGCTCAGCCTTAAGTATATTGTCCTGGGGATATGCATGACCCAGATGCTGTCTGAATCCTTCGGCATATTGTGAATTTATTTCCCGACCTCTCTCGGCGCCTAACTTCTTCATCGAAATAACATAGTCATCTGTACCGTGATGTTTCAAAAGCCAGTGCCGCTGACTTTCGTGACAACAAAGCATCTTTTCTTTAACATCCATAACGTCGCTTATATCGACTATTGTGCCCGGTTTGATTTTGGTACCGAAGTTGTCTTTTCCTTCCACAGCATCCATGTAATAGAGATACGGTATGGGCTCGAACGGCTCGGCGCCGGGAGTTTCGATATTCACGACTCCACAGGCAAAGCAGGCTGTCTGAGCAAGTTTGCTGGCCATTTCATGATCAACCATATAATCCACAGGGCTTGTCGTAAGTACGATAGCAGGTTTAACTTTTCGCACCAGCTCAATGGCCTTGAGTAGTGTTGGCCTATCATACATTATGAAGATATCGCTGCTTTCGAGACAATGATAACTGCCGTTTAACATACCGGCTGATTTAGCAGCTTCGGCTCGGCGAATTCTGCTTATTTCTTCCCGGCTGTACTGAACTGTGCCGCCGTCCCCGGGCGTCATCGTCGCTAAGTGAATCTGCCAGCCTTTTTTCTCAAGTAATGCCAGTGTCCCCGTACAGAAAAACTCCGCGTCGTCGGGATGAGCACCTAAACTCAAAATAGTTTTATTATTTGTCATAGTTACACTTTCTGAAAGTTCATGGTTGTGCTATTTGCCCATCAAATGGTTGATTATCAATAAATCCAATTCTTCGTAATCCCGCTCGGCTATCAATTTATCGATCTTGATTTTGTCGAGTTTTTGGACAAGTTTTACAAGTTCAAGG
This sequence comes from Planctomycetota bacterium, assembly GCA_019456195.1. Taxonomy (GTDB): domain Bacteria; phylum Planctomycetota; class Phycisphaerae; order Sedimentisphaerales; family Anaerobacaceae; genus NIOZ-UU13. Next base: position 12,664 of record VRUK01000048.1, read on the forward strand.
AAAATCTCTCTGCTGTTAGACAAATGCTTTGTGGCAACATCCGGTTTCTGGGTACGCATAGCTTTAACGTCGAGTCCCACAAATTCACCACTGGTTCCGTAGTCATATTGGTCGAGTATGCGCACCTGATTAAAGGCCCTGCGCAAATCGACGGAGCCGAAGGATTTGTCCTCATCGAATTTCAGGCCGTTCTGGTCATTGAGATGAACAGTAAACAGCTTATCATAAGCAAGGGCAAAGCCCATTTCATCTGAAGGATCAAGGCCCGCGAGAATCGCATGGGCACTTTCAATGTTAACACCGACGCGATCCGGGTCGCTGGTAAGATAGCTCACAGCAACGGCGTGTCCTGTTGTCGGTATGTAGGCCTGGTCCATCGGCTCGTTCGGCTTGGGCTCAATTGCAATTTCAATTTCAGAATTATAGGCCAGCATGTCGTTTATGGCCTCTACAATTCTCTCGACGGCCAGCCTGCTGTCCTTTGCTTCACGGATATATGTCCCTTCGCGGGCAAGCCAGAGGACGATTAGTTTCGTATCAAGGGCATTAGCGATATCAATCGTCCGCCGGCTCCTGTCTTTTGCATACTGACGGGCCGCCGGGTCGTTCGAGGTGTAAGCCCCGTCGATTGTCTGCTCATTCTCCCATAACCGAGGCGCAACAAATTCCGCTGAAAGACCTTCTCCTTCAAGCATGGAATGTACCTCTTTAGCTTTTTCGACTATTTCTACGAAGCTCAGATTATCCATATCAGGCACGGCATCGTCATCGTGAAACTGCACGCCGTCAAAGCCGAGTTTCTTGAACATATTCAGTTTTTTACCGAACTCAATACTATTTCTGACCTTTGGCCCAAATGGGTCGCCACCTTCGTGAATATTCCAGGGACCAAATGAAAAACGATATTTTCCGGACATCTTATTTCTCCTAAAAACTCTTCTTATATGTTTCGTTCTGAAAATCAAATAGTGGTTAACAGCACACTGTATTTTTCATAAACATAATTAATATTTTATTTGAGCTTATTTATTCCTGTTCTTTAAGTACATCACGGGCGTGGCGAGCGTAGTGGCCGCGGAGATCACTGGCGTATTCGGTCAGGATTGTTTTGCCGATATTCTTGTAATCACCGCATCGGTACAAAGCCCTCGCCAGAACAAGTTCCCGCAGAGACCTGTTTCTCGTTAAAGTGTCCACAGGGTTCGATGGCGTGCGATGCCTCGCTGTATTGATATCCATAAAAGCATGACCAGTCATTCCGGGCTTTTTGAGAAGTTTCGCTAAAGGCTCCGCAGCATTAGGATGATTCAGAGTCTCAAGTGCTATCGCTACAGCACGATAATGCGAAAACTCATTATTGGCATCGAGCTGTTCTACTTTTTCAAGTATTGGTTTTAATCCCTGCTTGTCGCGAGTTCGGCCTAAAGCAATAATAAGGCTGTCGAGTTCACTTATGCTCGCCCCATACTGCCCCATACCTGTGTAATTCCAGCCCTTGTCCCAGGGGCTGGATTTTACCGCCTCGATAAGAGTACCGGAGCCGCACGAATGTCCCAACATTCCGAGGACATGGGCGTATTTAAGTTTGGCCTTCTCGTCTTCAGCAACATCGTAAGCTCTCCTTAGAAGCGGCATTGTTTCCTTTAGGTGCGCAAGAACTATTTCCAGACCGTCGAAGTCATTAACAAGACTCTCCACAGCCTTTGCAATCTTTTCTTTTGGCATAGGGTACGAATCTTTTTCCGTCAGTACTTTCTCGGGCAGATTACCTATCTCTATCAAGTGTTTCTGAAGTGCCTTTATATCGATTTGTCTAACACTCTTGCCGTTCTTGACGGCCATTGCCGCTGCCAGGCCTGCGGCGTAGCCCTGGTTTTGAATATCCGGCTGCATACGTATAACTGGCATTGCATCACGGTGGGCACTAACGCCAAGCCCTGTAACTAAAATGCCGTCCAGATCTTTTGGCAACAAACAGCGATAAGGTACATTGACGAACATCCCTTTTCTGTCGGGCGGCTTTAGCATAAACACCGGATGTATCGTAAATCCATGTGTATCGAAATTACTCATAGCAATCACAATAGTATCCGGATAGGTTCGATTATTGGAGATATCGAGTGGTGACATTACAAAGTCACCTACTATTCGCCGTCTTTCCCGTGTATCTATCAACTGGCCCAGGTCATAAACATCTTTAAACTTTTTCTTAGCGACAACGAATGCATGCCAGACATCTACAACATCTGTATCATCGATAAAGGCCCAGTCCGTATTAGTATAACCGTCTCCTAAATTATACCCGGGAAGTCCCGCCCCCTGGACGGCAACGTCCTGTCCGCTGGTAAACTCACATTTTGCGCCGGCCGCAGCGGCAATATCGGCATTACCGGTCGAGTCGATAACCACTTTCGCAAGTACCACACCTCGTCCTTCTGGTGTTGCGACAACCACGCCTTTGACACGACCATCTTCAACGAACGCTCCGCAACCGAGCACGCCGAACCAGACTTCCGCGCCGGCCTGACGTAACTTGCGGCGGTACCATTCTTTTTTCAAAACGATATTCCATCCGCCATCTTTATGTTTCCAATTGCCTCCGAAGCCGCCGATGCCCTCATCTATTTCTTTCGTAAAACCCTTGATATTGCCATAATAGTATTTGCTGATAAAGCCCGTAGTTCCCACTCCACCGAGTCCGTGGAGATATTCTAATACGAGCGTCTTCGCTCCCTGTCGTGCCGCCGAAATCCCTGCTGGTGCTCCACCGGTACCTCCGCCAACAATAACTACGTCCACTTCTTTGAGAATGGGAATAGCCCGCTTGTCTGCATTAACTCTCGAAGGGGCGGTTAATGTCCGGTGTATTCCATTCAAATTCTCCTTAATATCTCCCGAAGTGATACCGGAAGCCGGCTTGCCGGGTATTTTGACGTTATCTACTTTGTCGATATTCTTTGCTTCCATGGCTGCTGCGGCACCAATGCGACTGCCTAATTTCATAAGCTCCAATGGTCTCAGGAGCTTCCGGGCGGCTTCTCGCGTTATATCTGCGCAGCCGTTGATAACAAATAGACTGTTAATCCCATCAGGCCTGAAGGGATCGAGTTCGACTTTTTCTGCGCCCGGCCATGATTCGGATAGAGTCTTTTTACCTTTCATTGGGTCAGGGGGTACCTGAAAAAGTATTTCCGAAGCATCTTTCTGGTTGGGATGCCATGTTTTGTCACGAGCTATTTGCTCGGCCCTGGCAAAAGATGCAAAAGAGCCATCTTTCATCGGTATTTTGAGCGTGTATTCGATGGCGGTATATTCTAAGCCGCTTTTAGTTGATATCGGTGATGATTTATTTTGTGACTGAATGTCTTTGTCGGTTCGAATTCCACCGCCAACAACGATGCGGCTAAAGGTTTGCGGGCCTGACGGGTATGGCTTGAATGTTGCTCCGGCCATTCTTGCCACGCTTGACCTGGAGGTTGCGTCGATAACAATTTTGGCTCTGACCGCCTGTCGTCCGGAACGGTTGGCCATAACAATGCCGGCAACTTTGCCATCATCATCAAAAAGGACATCTGTTGCATAACAGCCATATAAAAACCGGACCTTTGCTTTCAGCAGTGCCTCATCCAGAGTGCGCTTAACCTGCATCGGCGTTGGGGGAATTCGTGCCGCTTTCTCCGTGGGCTGTGTGAGTGAACGTTTCTCCTCTATCACAATCTCGCCCAAAAGCACTCGATTGACATCTGGACTCTTTTTAACCATGAATTTTACATAACGGGCCCTGGCGTTAATCGATGCTGAAAGTTCAATCGGCCCCCACGGCTGCGGGAGGGCTTCGGCGAGTCTTTGGTTCTTAATGACGGCGAGCTGCTTCCATTGTTGTTTATCATTACTGATAGAGACAGTAACGCTTTCTACTTCGAAGTCGTCACCGGTAGGGTTACGGCGCTGATAAGCCATAATGTGGACTTTCTCAAGCTGATGTTCATCGCCCAGGTCAGTAATAATGGTCACATCACCGTCATACTGAACGCTTTGACTTGACGCACTGTGCCATTTGCCGTCAGTCAGTAACGAAGGCGACGGTGTGTCTTTGTGGACACTGGCGGATGTTTTGTCGGTCTCGTAGGAATAATTGATTCTGTTACGTGCCAACAAGGAGACAGAAGGCTCGGCAAAAACTTTCTTTGGCAGTGGCAGGGTCGGCACCTCGCCCGGCTCAAGCCACAAACGGTACGTTGCGCAAAGGTCTGCACCCAGATATGGTCGTTGTGCGGCAAGAAACACTTTCGCTCCGTTTTGAGCTGCTTCAACGGCCGCAGCGACGCCTCCCGATGAGCCACCGACCACCACCACATCCACATCGTAAGCAACAGGAATGTCCCTTGATGATTCACTAACTGCTCTTTGTGGAGAGGTTTTCGGGCAGCCTCCCATGACAAAAAGCATAAAAACCAGTATCATTAACAATATAAGCTGAAAGGATTTATTAATTTCCCGCATCTTTTCCTGAATAATACCAGTTCCTTTGTTCACCTCTTTTTTCCCCTTGATAACTTCTTTATTATGATAAAACATGCACTAATAAGATTATATTGTTTGATATAGACATTATCTTAATAATTCGCTCATTTGCAATAATAATCCTTTTAACATACACAAACAAAGAAGGGGCCTATACTTATTCAGTATAGGCCCCGATTTAATACAAATCTGCGATATTAACTAATTACAGCTTGTAAGCTTACTGTGCCGGAGGGTACAGTCGAATATCATCGAAGTACATCATACCTGCTCCGCCGGCAACCGGATTGGCACTGTTGCCAAGACCAATAGTAAGCGTATTGACATTGGAAAGGTTCGCACCGAACGCCTGCAGGTCGATATTCCATTCGGTCCAGGTGGTTGACTGTGCTGCGTCAGGATTATCATTAGTCACTGCTGTACCGCCATTGAGAGCAGCATACAATGGCTCGGCGGCGTTGGCTGAATTGCCTCTGAACCAAATCGTCAGGGTGGTGACACCGTTCACTGTCCAGTCACGATTGGCAGTTAACGTCAAGGTCGCTTCTGACTTACCAACAGCATTGTCATAAGCCAAAGGCATCGACTGCAAACCGCCGTTGACGATACTTTGCTCAGCAAAGGGAGGATTTGCATTACCAACGACAGAACCGTTTATTGCAGGGTTGTCAAAACCGTCTAACCATGCATTAAATATCCTGTTGCTCTCAGGGTCAGCGGGATCATTATCATTATAAGATTCAAAATCATCGATGATAAGGAAGTTGGCCGTGGTAAAGCTCCATAATGGGCCTGTCCACGGGCTGTCTGCGTTGGTAGCATTGGCCTCATCAACACGCCAGTAGTAAGTGGTATTCCACTCGATCTGTCCAGGTTCATAGCTCTCGGAACCAAGGTTGCCGCTGCCTTTTAACTCCAGAGAGGCTGCATCGGCGCCAAAATAGACTTCATGTGAAGCGCCTAATCCCGGTGCCCATGTGAGAACAGGTGTTTGCGTAACATCCACGGCGCCATTAGATGGGTTAAGTGCCGCAACAGCACCTTCGGTCGTGAAGCTCCAGACATCGCCTGTATAAGTTTCGATGGCATCAAATTCATCGACACGCCAGTAATAAGTCTTGGCTTGATCAAGCTCGCCAGGGGTATAGGTTGTGCCTCCCTGGGGGAGACCTCCTGCGGCGTTACTGACATCGTCAAAATTGTCGCCGAAATACACGGTGTGTAATTTCGCACCGAAACCGGGTGTCCAGCTAAGACTGCCATTTACTGCTACAGCCTCGCCACTATCAGCCGGGTCAGGGAAATATGCTGTCTTGGGTGGAATCATAAAGCTCCAGATATCGCCTTTCCACGGACTGTTCGGCTCGGTGTCATTGACCTCATCGATTCGCCAGTAATAAGTTGTTCCCGGAACGAGACCATCCGGAAAAGCGAATCCGGGGAAGCCTGCAACAAAAAATATTGCGCTCTGGTTGCCCTGGAATGTGCTCTCGGCGCCGGCGTCCACATCGTCGAAATTCTCACCCATATATACATCGTGTGAAACGGCAAAATCACCCGCCCGCCAGCTAAGATTTGCCCAAGTATCAAAATGCATACTACCATCAGCAGGGCTGGGGCCGAGCGCATACGGATATCCCGCTCCTGCTCCTTCCATGACGGCGAGAATTTCGTCTTCTGAAAGTGGGTGATCGTAGAGGCGAACATCGTCCATCATCCCATAGTACCAACCCTCGGCAAGACTGGGCTTGGTGCCGATTGTGAATTTGGTAACTCCGGTCATGGGCCTGGTCATGCCGGTGCCGCTTAACCACAGGACTCCATTAAGATATACCATCTGATCACCGGTGTCGGCATTCTTGACCATCGCCCAGTGCTGCCATGAACCCGCGAATTCCTCGGGCGTAGCAGCTTGGCTGATTCGGTCGTACCCGCCTGCGGTTGTTCCGCCTGTGTCGAAGTACACGTTACCATTGCTCCAGGGTACGTGGGCGCTCATGACCCTTGACTCGTTGTTGGGAGGGTCTTGAAATGCTCCGAAGATAAAGTTGGCCTGTGGCTGAGCCTCCGGGTCGCCATAAGCCCAGAACGTAATGGTAGCCTGTGTTTCAATAGACGACCATGCCTCAGCCGGAATGTCCACGTAGGACGATCCTTCGAATTTCAATGCAGAACCAAATTGTCCGGCCTCCCATATCGGCTCCGTGATAGTCCCATGGTGTCCGAACCCGGATGAGTCGTTGGCAGCCGTACCGCTACCCTCATCCAGCTTCCACCAACCGACCATCTCTGCTTTAGCAGTGCCCGTTAGGGCCACACTCAAGACAAAAACAAATAAAACCAGATAAATCAATTTCTTAAACATAATAATCCTCCTTCAAAAAATATAGATTGATAATTGAAATGTAAACGGTTCATCACAGGATACGTGCTTCTTTAAGGCAAACACCTCACTCTCCTAAAAAATTTGTAGAAACTATGCCGGTCTGTAAACCGGAAACTACAGATTTTATCTACGTTATTTATAACAAATCTGCTAATTTCCCGTCAAGTAAAAACTCTCAGGTTATTCATAATTTTACAATCAAATCAGCAGTCGAAAGCCCATGAAGCTATGATTTAATAAAAAAGACTCATAGGCTCACGGTCTCTGGTGTGGCGACGATAAATTGTAACTCCTTTACAGTTAAGCTGATAAGCTGATTTATAGGCCTTATCAACAGAGGCTACTGTTGCTTTTTCACTGAAATTTATGGTTTTGCTGACTGCCGCATCGCAATGCTGCTGAAATGCCGACTGCATCCGAATATGCCATTGAGGATTTATGTCATAGGCGCTCTTAAATATCCTGCGTATTGCCGGCGGGATTTGGGGTATCTTTTGAATACTGCCGGTTTTGGCGATTTGATTTTCGAGTTTTTTGCTGTAAAAACCATGAGATTCAGCTGCCTGTTTGAAAATCGGATTTATCTGGAGTAATTTTGAGCCGTCTAAAATCTGGCGGACAAACACCGGAGAATAGACCGGCTCAATGCCGGATGAACAATCCGCTATGATACTTATCGTGCCGGTCGGAGCTACACAGGTAATGGAGGCGTTGCGGACCTTTTTCTTTCTTTTAGTCCGCCAGATGCTGCTGTTCCAGTTTGGAAATGGCCCGCGGAGGTTGGCAAGCTCACTGCTGGCTTTGCGGGCGCTTTTGTTTATATAGCCCATAAGCTCCGAGGCGAAATCGATGCCTCGCTTTGAGTCATAAGGTATCCCGAGCAGGAACAAGCAGTCTGCGAAGCCCATAACCCCCAGGCCGATTTTACGATTTCCCTGTGACAGACGAATGGTATCTCTGACGGGGTATTCACACACATCGATAATATTGTCCAGAAATCGAACAGCTAATCTTACAGTCTCAGCCAATGCCGGCCAATCAATTTCTGTTTTACCGTTAGAGACGTTCACGAATTTGGTCAGGTTAATACTGCCTAACGTGCAAGCCTCGTAAGGCAGCAGTGGTTGTTCGCCACAAGGATTCGTTGCTTCTATTCGACCCAGCGAAGGGGTTGGATTGTCACGGTTGATTCGGTCTATAAAAGCTACCCCCGGCTCACCGGTTGTATGTGCGCACTTGATTATCATTTTCCAGATGTCACTAACGGTAAAATATTGGCCTGCTCGTTTGGGGCCCGGTCTGTCTTTACCGGTGAGTTTGTGTAAATCGTTAATTGTGTAGTTTGTAATATCAATTCGCCGCGGCAATAAGTACCTCTGCTGAGTGCGGGGATTTGTTACCGTGTGCAGAGTTTTGCCGGATTTAAGTACTTTCTTCATCCAGTCATCTGTGATTTTGACTGAAATATTGAAGTTCGTGAAGGCGTCCGGATTTTGCTTGGCGTGAAGAAATTTAAGTATGTCCGGATGCTCGATCCCCATCATGCCCATATTTGCACCACGCCGAAAAGCACCTTGCTGGATTGCGTTGGTAGTCTCGGAAAGGACGCGCCAAAAACTAATCGGTCCCGATGTTGTTCCGCCGCTGGAGGCAACCCGGTCCCCTGTAGGCCTTAATTTATCGAAGGAAAAACCTGTTCCTCCGCCGGCCTGCTGAATCAGAGCAGTTTGCTTAACCGTCTCGAATATGCCTTCTATGCTGTCCTCAATTGGCAATACAAAACAGGCACTGAGCATTCTCCGGCGTTGTGCGTTCATAAGAGCGGGGGAGTTGGGAAGAAATTTTAACGATGCCATCAAATCGTAGTATTTTCGATGCCATTGTCTGATTTTACTTTCATCTGCGCCGTATTTGCCTTCAGCTTCGGCTATCATTGACGCCACCCTGCTAAAAAGCTGGGCCGGTGTCTCGATGCACTTGCCGTCCTGGTTTTTGATTAGATACCTGCTTCGAAGGACAGTCAAAGCATTTTCACTAAGCACTGGGGCATTTCCAGGTGGCGGTTGAATATGAAATTCAGTCATAAAAAACCTTAACTTTTAATAGTGTATAGAAGATCTTTTGTAGATTCCTGTTGCATAGGAATGATAGAAATAAACACTACTGGTTATTTTTTCTTATCCATTTAAACCGAAATACTCTGCGAATCCTTTCCCTGAATCGTACTCCCAAACGCTGTGTGCTTGTCTTAAACTCCATTTGTCTTAAGTCATTTGAAGTAGGCTTAACTGGAGACCTTCCGAATACTGTCAACAAAACAGCCGCAAGGAAGCTGAAAAATGAATTTATCTTTGTTCGGACACGCATAATCAGGATTCGCGGTTTTCCTGGACGCGAAAACTATTTTCTAACAACTGTAAAATTATCTTTGTACGGCTAATTTAAGACCGCCTAATAATTCCTGGCCGGTCCTACTTATCAATTCGGACTTGGCGAATAATTGATGTCTGTCAAGAATTTCCGGCTCATAATCAAAATATCCTTGAACAGCTCCGATGCCGCCTTCGACAGCGCCGCTGGTTTTGTATTGACTGTCTAAAAGCCATGAACTGAGTTCGTCATCGTATTCGGCCGGATAAATAATCGCCACTACATATTTATCATTACTGTATTTAGACAAATGTAATTTGGCACGGCAGGGGGGAGTGATTTTGTCAGCCAGGCATACAAGTTTTTTGAAATCTCCTCTGGATGATTCGTGAGAGTTCGAATAAAAAAACATTCCTGCCTCAAGCTGAAAAGTCTGGGCCGGTACACCTTTTAGCTCGAGGGTGCCGTCGGGGTAAGCTCTGTGAATTTTATAGACCTTACTGTTCTTATATTTCTCGCTTTCGAGAAGTTCAGCCACCTCTTCAGCAGTAAAACCGACGCCTGTATGGTCGCCGAAGTCGAAGATGTACAGTCCGATGTATTTTTCACTATTTTTTAACTTTGGTAGTTCCATAATTTTGTATTATAACCACGGTTTGTATGGATTGCACGCATTTTCTGATTGCAGAAACTTTGTAATAATCTGGGAATATGCTTCAAAGTTTCTTTTTTTTATTTTTTTAGCTTCCCAAAAGTTATTTTTCACCATATACTTTCAATATATTTTATGCCACATCTTTGGGAATCCAGGAATATTAGCTGGAAGAGTGGTTTTTGTTAAAGTGTTTTTTGAGAATAACTGTAAAATATTTGAATGTAGCAGTGCGGCGAGCAATGGTAGCCGGGATGCTGAAATCAATAATTATGTTTAGGATTTGAAAGAGGAAAAAGAAGTGAATATCTATGTAGGAAATTTGTCGCACGATGCAACCGAAGACAGCTTACGCGAAGCTTTTGCGGCCTTTGGTCAAGTTGAATCTGTCAACATTATAAAAGATAGATTTAGCGGAGAATCCAGAGGTTTTGGTTTTGTGGAAATGCCCTCTAAGCAGGAAGCAGAAAAGGCTATCGAAGAAATGAATGGTAAGGACTTGATGGGTCGCGCTGTAAGTGTTAATGAGGCCCGCCCAAAGAACGATAGTCGTGGCGGCGGAGGTGGTCGCGGTGGTTATGGCGGCGGCGGCGGTGGCGGTGGCGGTCGCGGTGGTCGTGGCGGTGGCGGCGGCGGCGGCGGTGGTCGTGGCGGTAGTCGCGGTGGCGGCGGCGGCGGCGGACGTCGGTACTAACAATCCAGTATTGTCAAAATAGTCGTATTCACATAATTGCTCATTCTGTTGTAATGGATGAAAGAGAGTCGGCATGAGAATGACCGCTCTCTTTCCTTTGTTTAAAAAGATGTTATCGAGTGGCAAAAGTCTGCTCGCTTTTTCACAAATAGCTGGCTTTTTATAAGTTCCATTATAACTATAATATGTTCGATTTCAGCTTTTTCTTTTATCTCAGAAACACACCATGGCTATGCATCGCTATTGGCTGAATAAATATTACTGTTAGTGCGTATATATATTCAGATTAAGGTAAAGAATATCTTGGTAAGGAATGTGAAATGGCTAACGGAGCAGCAGCAGGTGGGGCGGCAGCGGCAATCGCGCAAGCGATCAAGGCATCTGGTGCGATTGTCCGTGTAGAACCAACGGATTTTATGACGATATTAGATAAAGTGGAAAAACCCTTGGTTGTGCATTCCGTGAGCAAGTATTTATCTACAAAATACCACTACCTTACAAGCTATAAAGGACTAATATTTACACAAAATCCACCACACCCCTTATGCTTAGGCCAAGTGTAGAACTAATCCGGGCGAAAAATATATGGATACCGGGATAGGGATGATTTTCCTGCAGTATAAACGCAAGCTAATTATTGACTTTTAGCCTTGCGAATTTTCGTTTGCCGACGCGGATTATCATGCCATCTTTGGGGGTGATTTCGGTGTTCGGGTCGTCCAATTTTTCTCCGTCGATACCTGCGGCGGACTGCTTTATCATTCGCTTAGCTTCGCCGCCACTTGAAACAAGTTGGCAATGGAGCAGTAGTTTGCTTGCAGCAATAGGCTCAGCAGGTATATCAATATCAGGTATTTCATCCGGCAGTTGTTTCTTTGCGAATACCTTGTCGAATTCTGCGGCGGCAGCCTGTGAGGATGACTCATCGTAAAACTCGCTGACAATTGTTTTGCCTAACAAGACTTTTGCTTTCTTTGGGTGCGTCTTATCGGGATTGACGAGATCGGCGATTTGTTCGATTGACTGGTTGGTCAGGAGTGTAAAGTAGTTTTCCATCATAACGTCTGATATACTCATAATCTTGCCGAACATATTGTTCGGTTCGTCTGTTACGCCGATATAATTGTCTTTGGATTTGCTCATTTTCTCTTTGCCGTCCAGGCCTACGAGTATGGGCATAGTGATTACAATCTGAGTTTTTTGGCCATAAGCTTTTTGTATATCGCGTCCGACAAGATTATTGAATGTCTGGTCCGTGCCGCCGAGTTCTACGTCGCTTTTTACCATCACTGAATCGTAACCCTGCATTAAAGGATAAAGAAACTCGTGCGTATAGACATCCACATCCGCCTGCATACGTTTTTTGAAAGTATCACGCTGAAGCATCTGAGCGACGGTTTTTTTGGCGGCTATTTGGATTAGCTCTATCAAAGTCAGCTTTGCAAGCCATTCGCTGTTGTATCTGATTTCAAGCTTCTCTTCGGCGGTATCCAGGATTTTGCCGGCCTGTTCAAAATATGTTTTTGCGTTTTCATGGATTTGCTCGGTTGACAAAATAGGACGAGTTGTATTTTGGCCCGTGGGATCGCCGATTAGTGCTGTGTAATCGCCGATAATCAGGACGGCTTTGTGGCCTAAGTCCTGGAACTGCCTCATCTTTCTCAATACCACCGTGTGGCCGAGGTGTATATCAGGGCTGGTGGGATCAAGGCCGAGTTTGATTCGCAATTGTTTGCCCGCCTTAGATGATTCAGTGAGCTTTTGGGCCAGCTCGGCCTCGGTGAAGATTTCTACCGTGCCGCGTTTTAGTATCTGAACTTGTTCTGCAATCGTCTTTGCCATATATGTTTCTCTGAAAACTAAGTTATGTTGAAGCTGTGATTATAAGGCGTTGGTATAAAATTGGCAAGTGCCGGTTTAGCAGGTTAAGAATCGAAAGTATTTTGGCGGATATTTTTTGCTATTGTTGGATCTGTGCTTGTTCTCCGGCGACGCCGCCGGAGACTATAAACGTCATTAATTCCGAACTTTCGATATCCAACGGTTTTACGGCCTCTTTGGGAAAAATCAGGACATTGCCTGCGAAGTTGTATGACTGGGGTAAATAGACGGCAACATGGTCCTCGAGTCCGAGATTATCGAGGTTTTCTCTTGTCATAAATCCGACTATTTTTGCGTAAGAAGATGTCCCGAGGGTTACTAATACTGGCTTGTCGAATTTCTTCTTTTCGCCGGCAAATGCTTCAACCAGGTCTTTGATGGCACTATAAAGCATCTTAACCAGGGGGACTTTATTGAAGATATTATCCAGGAGTCCAAAGAGTTTTTTGCCCACGAAATTCGATGCAAACAAGCCAATGAGAAATATACCACCAAGCGTAACCGAAAGTCCTGCCAAAAGCCTCAGGACAGGATACTTTATAAATGGCAGCAGGAAACTAAAGAGGGCATATAGACCGTTAAAAACATAAACAAGAATAAAAATCGTTACTCCAACAGGGACAAAAACAAGAAGACCTCTTAGGAAGTATTTCAAAAATTTCTTCATTTGACAACTCCATTCAAATATCTATTTGTTTGTAAGTAATTTTGGACATAGTCTTTTATGGCGTCTTCGATGGTGGTTAATTTTTTGTCGAAACCGGCTTTGCGAAGGTTGGTAATATCGGCTTCGGTGTAATATTGATATTGGTTACGGATCGATTCCGGCATTTCGATGTATTCTATATTAGGCTTTTTGTTCATGGCGGCAAAAACCGCTTTAACTAAATCGTTCCAGCTACGAGCTTTGCCGGTACCGATATTAAACAGGCCGCTTATCTGTGGATTGTCGTAAAAAAACAGGGTCATTTCAACAGCGTCTTTGACGTAAATAAAATCACGTAATTGCTCGCCATCAGCGTATTCGGGCTTATATGATTTGAAGAGGCGAACTATACCGGTAGCTTTGATCTGCTCGAAGGCCTTAAGCACGAAGCTTCTCATATCGGCCTTGTGATATTCGTTTGGGCCAAAAACGTTGAAATATTTAAGGCCTGCGATGTTCTTCAAAAGGCCGGCTTTGCGTGCCCAGAGATCGAAAAGCTGCTTGGAATAGCCATATATATTTAATGGTTTGAGGGTGTCAATATCCTCTTGGTTATCGCTGAATCCGACTGAACCATCACCATAGGTTGCCGCGCTGGAAGCATAAATGAAGCGAACATTATCGGCCGTTGCCCACTGGGCTAATAGCTTGCTGTACTCGTAGTTGTTTTTTATTAGATATGAGGCGTTTGTTTCAGTAGTATCCGAACATGCGCCGAGGTGGAAAACTGCCTCCAGAGAGCTATCGAGGTTACCGGAGATAATCATTTCGAGGAAATCATCTTTTTCCACATAATCAGCAAATGACAGATTGCAAAGATTTTTCCACTTTTGATCTGTGCCAAGCTCGTCAACGACAAGGATGTCCGTAATCTGCCTTTTGTTAAGTGCCGCGATTAGTGCCGAGCCGATAAAACCGGCTCCGCCGGTTACTATTATCATTTTGTTTTTCCCTTAACTGGGCTCTATAAATACAGGTCCATAAAAAACGTAGATTTTAACGACTAAAACAACACAATATTTGAGTTTACAGCCTCATATTAAATGAACAATAAAAAAGCCCTATAAAAGACAGATTCTTTCTATAATTAACATATTATGATATATCAGATGTGTCAAATATTTAAGCATTTGATGGGCATAAAAAAAGCCGTCCAAGATTGAACGGCCAATCAAAAACCAATAGAAAGCAATAAAATTTCAGTTGTTTAACACAAAGCGAGATAGCTTGCAATAGCAAGAATCAAAATTCGCTTTTTGTTAAATGTGAATGGAATCCATGTTTCATAATAGAATCTGCTCATTTTCGCCCCTCTCAGAAAAAAATTTGCAATTCTTAACTTGTTTATTATGAAGTTATTATACCAGAATTAGGTATCAAAAGCAAGAGAAAATATCACATACTTAGCATAAGTCTATATATGCCATGTGGTTATATTGCTTATAAAAGTGATATATTATTTGCATTACAGGCTAACTCAGGCTAATTTACTGACTGCTTCGGCGACGAGTTTGGTTATGGGCAAATGCTGCGGACAGCGAGCTTCGGCTGCGCTGTAATCCGTGCTTAGCAGTTTGTTTCGTACGCCGGCTGGAATCTTGGCGAAAAGTCTCCTTGCTTCGGCCTGCTCACCATAGCTGTTGTGGTACATCAAGTACCGCATAATATCACTGACATAAGAAACATGGTCTAAAGCTGAATTACAGATGTCTGAGCAGCCGGGGCAATAACCATCGCAAGTTGCCGCGGCATATTCCCTGAAAACCTCTCTGTCGGCCTGGGTGAGTTTGGTTTTGTCGAATGCTATAGCGAGGTTTGAATTTAGAACGCTGATATTCTTCATTCCTACGCAGGCGGAGGAGAATCTTTTATCTT
Source organism: Planctomycetota bacterium (assembly GCA_019456195.1). GTDB lineage: Bacteria > Planctomycetota > Phycisphaerae > Sedimentisphaerales > Anaerobacaceae > NIOZ-UU13. Next base: position 27,752 of record VRUK01000048.1, read on the forward strand.
CCAATACGAGTTTTATCTTTGCCTGCTCTTTTGTGAAGCCTCGCTGGAGGAAGTGGTTGACGAGCTTTTTGTCGGCATCGGTGTTTATCTTTTGGCCCATTCCCTGAGTCTTCATTGCAATAAGGCCGATGCCGGCTTTATGGCAGGCGTCAATAGCGGCCTGCATTTCAGGGTCCTGCATTAAGTAGAAATTGTAAGGTGTCATTATGACCTCAATCCAGGGAAATTTAGCCGCAGCGGCCATGACCTTCGCCGGGTTCTGGTGGGTGGTGATACCGAAATGCTTTATTAGTTTTCGCTTCTTTGCACTTTCGGCCCACTTTCTAATATCTTCCGTTATCCAGGCGGGATTGGAACATTGATGAAGACCATAGTACAAGTCAATGTAATTGGTATTCATTCGTTCCAATGAAGTCGCGAGACGCTTTTCGATTTCTTCCGGGGTCTTTGCTCCGGACGCCTTGGTAACAAGGAACAGGTTTTTTCGAGCTTTCTTGTTTTTGGTTAGATATTTGCCTATGCCGAGTTCGCTGTTTCCGCCGCCATAGTTGTATGCGGTGTCCCAAAAATTGACGCCGTACTGAAGGGTCTTTCGCAGCAGGATTTGGTTTTCAACGTCAACCTGATAAGTTCCAAAAGACAGGGATGGAATTTCAACTTCTAATTTGCCCAGCTTCCTTTTAGGTACCTGTGGGTATTTGGGCTTTTGCGGTTTTTCTCCGGCACTTGTCCGGCCTGTAGAAGCTAATACGGAACCCAAGCCTGCTGCGCCTGCTGCTTTTAAGAAATTTCTTCTGTCGAATTGATTTTGTTTTTCACTCATCACAACAAGCTCCAAAAAAGATTAACGTTTATCCCATTGGAAATCAGGACACATACTTTATTATACATTATTTTTAACGGGTTTTAAGCAATAATTTTCTTTCTGGGCTTCTTGTTTCTCCGACGGCGGAGACCCTTATGGCTTTTTTGCCGCTTACTGGGCATTCGTGTTCGCAGACTCCGCAGCCTATGCATTTTTCGATATCAACGTAAGGTTTTTGCAGACGGACCTGGACTTCAATTATGCCGCCGGGAGCAGGGGTTTTGTCAAATTGTTCATCAGGGGAAATTTGAAGAGAAATTTTATCATTTGCAGTTATATTTCTTCGCTCGTTGTCATCGACAAGACAATAATAATCGCCGGTGGCGAATTTGTCTGGAATAAGGATTTGCTCAACTTCTATGATATTGGCGTCAACTTTTTTAACTGTAAGGATGCCATCTCTTACCGTATTGAAATACTCCTGTGTATAGATTGCCTTGGGGCTGACGGGGCAGTTTTCTTCGCACACTATACAGGGTTTATCCATTGCCCAGGGAAGGCATCGGTTACGGTCAAAAAAGGCGGTCCCCACTTTGATTGGCCCGGCTTTGGCAAATTCACCGGTTCCGTGTTTTTCATCGAGAGTGATAGGCCTGATGGCGGAGGTTGGACACATCTGGCCGCAAGCTACGCAGTTTAGCTGACAGCCGCTTGAGCCAATTCGATTGTTCAGGACAGGCGTCCAGAGGTTCTCCATGCCGGGCTGTATCCCGCCGGGCTGGATGACATTCGTAGGGCAGATACGCATACATTGGCCGCACTTGATACATCTTTTCAGGAATTCTTCTTCCCGTAGTGAGCCTGGGGGGCGTATCACTTGATGGTGCCAGTTGCTTCCTAATTTATTGCTCAGGCGAACAGCGGGCACCGCAAAGATGCCGCTGGCTAATGAAAGCGTGAAACCCCTGCGAGATATGTCCGGATTTGTAATTTCGCCCGCTAAAGAAGGTCTTGTCTGATAGACTATTAAATCGTCTTTGCAATCTTCCCGGCAGTTCACGCAGAGGACACATTCGCTTATTCTTATGTTGCCCGATGGGTGACATGCGCCTTCGCAAGCCTTATTGCACAGATTGCAATTGGAACATTCATTTTGTTTCTTGCCGATTCGCCAGACGGCAAACCTGCTGATGATGGCGAACAATGCACCGAGAGGACATAGGAATCTACAGTAAAATCGGGGAATGACCAGATTGAGTAAGACAGCCGTAAGGAATATCGTCAGAGTCAGCCATGCCCCTTCATAAAAGCGGGGGGATACCGAAACAAAGTTAACGGTTCTATCGATAATGGGAAGCAGTAGCAGATTGAAAGAACGTGTTACAAGCGGTATAGGATCGAGCAAGCCCGTTTGCAAAGTGGCGGCTAGCGATGGAAACGCTGCCATAAACAGAAAAAATATGAGAATTAAGTATTTAATGCACTGAGCTTTTCGGTATTTGTTTAGCTGGATTTTTTGAGCTGTTTTTTTTCTGCGATTGCCGAGGTATCCGACGAATTGATGAAGGGCGCCGAAGGGGCAAATCCAGCCGCAGAAAAAACGTCCGAGTATTATTGTCAAAACGATTGTAAGCAGAGACCACAAAAGAGGCCTGTAAAGCGTGTGGGTAGTCAATGCTGTGCCGATTGCCGCTAAGGGGTCGAGTTGTAAAAACCAGTTAACGGGCCAGCCCCTTAACTGCCAGAATCTTTCGCCGATAGTGCTGACTATGCAGAACCAGACAAACATAGAGAAAAAGAATATTTGACTTATGCGTCTAACTGTTACGATTTTCATAATCACGTTTTCAGAGCTGTGAAAGTTGAGTACTTAGTTTCCAATTATTATCTTTCCGAGATGGTACCAGCCATCCGGCTCTTTTCCGGATATGGCAAGTTTAACTTTGGGCTTATTGGAGAGTGGGTCGATAATGCCGATTTGCAGGTCATATTCTCCACGAGGCATCTGAGATGGTATTAAAACTGAATTGTCGTAAAGATTATCGCCCGGCAGCCATGTTGTAATGTCGGCGTCGGTGATTAAGATTTCAGCTTTTTTATCGTTTTTGAGACGAAGGGCAAGAGAGAATTTCTTATAACACGGTGCGACACCTTTGTTTTCCCACCATGAGGTGACAACCAGTTTACCGTTTGACTTTACCCTATCGGGGTATGTAAACCTGCGGAGTACAAATCTGTAGCCCATTTTCTTAAGCCACCTGTTGACCGAAGGCTGCCATTCGCTCGGCACCGGCGAAGATTTAGCGTTGAAAGAAGAAATGTGCCACTTGAGGGATTCATCGATTATATGGTCAACATCCCATCCCATATCTTTCCAGTGCTGCATTACCCAGCATACTTCAAGGGTAACCGGGGCTTTTTTCCAGGCGTCCTTCATGCCGAAGTTGATGATTGCCTGGGGATAATAGTCGTTCATGTGCGACCAGGTGGGAGTGAATCCTCCCATATCTCCGAGACAATCGATCCTCCAGCCGAGGTCCGCTCTGGAAAGCCCGTAGCTGTTTGTTTTCTCGTCGGTCAAGAGCATAACAAGAGGTGTTTTCTTAAAGGAGTCGGTGTAGGCATTGACCAACGCCTCCCTTGTTTTCTTTCTGAGCAAATCAGAACCCGCACCTTCACCCCAGGCCCCGACAATTGATACGTCCACGCTTTCAAGGTCCGGGTGCCCATCGTAGCGCTGGCCAAGAAGTTTTATCATGCCGGCGAAATGCTTTACGTACCATGGGTGTTCGGGGTCAACCTGCCACTTCTTCACTATCAAATCTTTTCTCTGGCCAACCATGTCACGATACCATTTAGGAACATCATTTTCGGTGCCTGTTCCATAAGGGGCGATGCGCAGCATTAGAGTCTGATCACGCTCGCGGGCTGTTTTGAGGGCTTGATCTATCAGGTCCCATCGATATTTGCCCATTTGCGGTTCGATGAACTTCCAGTAAATTCTAAAGTATGCAATTGTCGTCATGGGGTGGTCTTTATTTTCCAAATTGCCGTCAAATTCCTGATAAACTATGGGCTTGCCCTCTGTCCAGCCTTTCGCCGCATTTAACTTGTCGCCGTTGAATCTCTGAAAGGTCATAAAACCGATACCGGGATTTGTCAGGACGTCGTCAATTTCCTTTGGCCGGACTATAACTGTTTCCTGTGCCATGACCTGAACACAGGGTGCGGCGATTAATATGGTTACAAATACAATGCCTGCGATTAAACGTGAGATATTCATAATATATTTTCCTTTGTCTTTATTTGATACGGATATTTATGCTGCTCCAAATATCGGTTTGAGTGACTCATAATCGGTGGTGCCTGCACCGGCCTTTTCGGCTTTTGAAAGATACGGCAGGTCTGCGACTTTTATGTCGAGCAGGCCGCACCCGTAGGAATCTGCCGCTACCATATCGCAGCTTGCAATTAAAGTATCTGCGCGTCTTAAATCTGAGATGGAACCTCCGGTTGGTCCGTTCGAGAACATAACTTCAGTACCGTCTAATATGACCAGGGTCGGCTTTACCATCATAGAGAGTTCGGCAATGATGGTGTTAATATCCTGGTGGAAGATGTTCCTTCTGCCGCCCAGAAGGCCATACCAGTTTTTTATACTCATCGAAGCACCGGCTCTGGCGTGGTCCTTTACCGGCGAGATACCAATCAATTTGTCCACCTTTTCAAATGGTCCAAAAAATACGGGCCAATTCCTGATGAGTTTACCTCTTTCAAGGCTGGTGTGTTTGAATAGATGGTCTTTCGGCAGTATTACTTTGGCTCCGGCCTGGGCGGCGGCCTTGCCGATACCGCTTAATGTAAAACAGCTTGCAGGGTCATTAATTGGATTGTCTGCAACGATGACCTGTTTTGCTCCGGCTTTGTAGCACAAGTGAACCACTTCGGCCACGAGTTCAGGGTGGGCCGTAGCTCCGAGCATCGGCGATGATGCAAACGCTACGTTCGGCTTTATCGCAACAGTTTCACCTTCTGCGACGAATCTTCCTATTCCGCCGAGCAGATCTATTGCTCTGTTGACAGCGGCTTTTCTATCGGAGCCTTTAATGATACTGATTGAGCGGCCAGGTATTTCCGGTACGCGGAAATCCGGCAATGTTACGAGCGATTTGGCATCGAGGCCGATAGTGGGGCCATTTTTATCGTAAAGTTTATAAGCAATTAAGCCGGCGGCCCCGATTGAAATTCCCGCTTTACCGGCTCGGGTTAAGAATTGTCTTCGGTCGAGATTGTTTTCGTTTTGTTCGGTCATTACTTTATCGTCTTTGCAGCATTACTGAGTTTGTCAAACAGCCTCGTCGCTAATTCTTCTGCTGCTTTTTGATTTTCAGCTTCGTGAACTCCGCCGACGTACGGCCCTGTTGAAAAAATAATTTCGGTAGTATCGTAAAAATCAAGAACTTTTGCTCCAATATCTTTTAGTGTTGAGTTAGCTGTGGGCTTGTCTGCGGCGTCGTTTTCAATGAGAAATGTATAATAGCTTTCGACAGAAGCCTGGGCATCCTGTGGATTAGAGTGCTTGCTGAGAAATACAGTGATCGTCTCGTCGCTAAGATTATATCGACTGGTGAAAATATCGTTAAATCCATCGAATCCGAAGGCGTTTGCAAGATATAATTTGAAACTACCCGGTAAGGCATCTTTTTCCGGAAACAAGGCCAGTTCCGTTATCTTCTCATAGTCAACAGTTATACGGCTTGCGAAATTCTCCGCGATGACTGTCATTGCTTTGTCCAGAGTTGTGGATTCTGTCGAACCAACTAACTCAACATAGTACCTGCCGTGCACGAAATACGCGCCATTGCTGGTTTTATAAAAGGGGGCAGGTGCAGTAAGAGTGAGCATTTGGGCATCGGCCCTTTTTTGCACACTATAGGTAGAAAAAGCATTTCTGACAGCGGCCATATCAAAAACAAAAAGCTCCATCCAGAGGCTGTCATCATCTTTATTGATAAATCGCTGAGTAAATAATTTCTCAAAGCCGGATTCGGTATAAAGAGGGGCTTTGCCATTAATCTTTTCATAAAGATTTTCAGGACCATACGTCTGGGATTCTGAAAACTTTTTGAAGTCGTCAGGTACCAGAGCATCTAAAGACAGCTCTTGTTTTTTCGATTCCGCTTGTTCCAATAATGGCCCTGCATTGGCTGTATCAATGCCGAATCGACCCATATCGGCGTCAAACTGCTTTATGAAAACCAGCAGCCCGATAAGAACAAGAGTCGATAACAGAAGGATACTTATGACAGATTCGAGATGTCTATTCCGGCCGGAAAGCGAATTCATGGCCAACTCCTTTAATACTATATACTTGACCCTGATACGAAGATACATTATATTTTTACTGGATTTTGTGTCAATGAAATTAAGTTTATCGTTATTGTTGACAAAACAACTCAGATGATGCTATAATACTGAGAAGTTAAATTAGGAGATTAATATATGAGTGAATATATGCAATATATCCTGTCTTTTGGTGGAATTCCCGGTGGGTGGGAGTGGATTGTTATCCTCGTCGTGGCTTTGTTGATATTTGGCAGACGACTGCCGGAGATAGCTCGTGGCGTAGGGAAGAGTCTAACCGAGTTCAAGAAGGGCATTAACGAAGCGAAGGAAAGCACCGACGATTTGGCAAGTGATGTGCGAGAAATCAAGGACGAGGTTGTAAAAGAGACCAAAGACGCCGCCGGGGTAGATGACCCCGAGACTATGAGCTAACACATCTAAGCGGAGAGTTTCTTCAGACTCGCCTGATAGATTAAAATGGGCAAGACCAAAAAGAAGAAGAAACAAGGCCCCCTCGATAGCACTATGGGTCTGGGCGACCATCTTGAGGAATTGCGCGCGCGGTTGATATTAGCCATTATCGGTTTGTTAGTTGGAACAATACTCTGCCTCTGTTTAGGGACTCGGATAATACGTTTCATTGAACGGCCTTATACTAACGCGATTGCGGCACGTACACCTGACTCTCGAAATGATCGGTCAATAACTGATTCAAATGATCTTGTGCAGGCTCTATGTGCCAATATAATAACAGCTTTGTCTTCCGATCCTAACGCACCTTCTATAGATCCGAATATTGTTGAGTTCGTGCAAAGAATCTATGCTGAGACTGTTACACAAATATCCAATGATCCAAATGCAAAATCTACGAGCAAAGAAGCTGGTTATACCCACCCGAGACAAAGTCTGGTAACACTTGCTCCTGCTGATTCATTCGTAGGATTTATGAAAATATCGCTGATCTCGGGCTTGATAGTGTCATCGCCGTGGGTATTCTATCATTTATGGATGTTCGTTGCGGCAGGATTGTATTCGAATGAAAGACGATACGTGCAGGTAGCAGTACCTTTTTCGGTGATATTATTTATAACAGGGGCCCTGTTCTTTCTCTTAGTAGTGGCTCCTATATCTTTACGTTTCTTTCTCACTTTCGGTGACCTGATCGGTGTATCACCCAGCTGGACTTTTCAGAAGTATATTTCTTTTGTGACGATTCTTATGCTGGTCTTTGGGCTTGGTTTTCAGACACCTATAGCGATTTTTATCCTGAACAGGACCGGGCTGATTTCAATTCCAGCGCTGCGCAGCTCAAGAAAATACGTATTTCTCGGTACCTTTGTAGTTGCTGCATTGGTCACTCCGCCCGATGCTATTTCTCAGATAACTCTGGCTATACCGCTTTTTGCACTGTTTGAGATGGGTATCTTACTGTGTTGGTTTGCAGAGCGCAGGAAAAAAGCTAAAGAAAGCCGGGATTAATCCTGATTACTTTCATAATGCACCTATCCTTGTTCCTGTAGAAATATGTTAACGTTGATTAACGCAAACAGAATGCTCCCTCCGATAGGTCCAATCGGCCTTGACTACGTTGCAGCGAGTGCCGAAAGGGCCGGGATTGAAGTAGAGATAGTGGATTTATGCCTGTCTGATGATCCGCTGGAAATGCTTGAGGGATATTTTGCTGTTCATAGCCCGCAATTGGTGGGGATTTCATTTCGCAATACGGATGATTGTTTTTGGCCGAGCGCCCGATGCTTTGTCCCTGACCTGGCTGAGACTATAAGTGAAATACGCAAAATGACCGATGCGCAGATCGTAATCGGCGGAGTCGGTTTTTCCATCTTTGCCCGGCGTATTGTGGAATATACAGGTGTGGATTTCGGGATTTGCGGCGATGGTGAGCAGGCAATAGTTTCACTTTTCAACGAGTTACAGCAATCGAGATGGTTTGAACGTGTCGAAGGTTTAATTTGGCGATCTAATGGGGATATTTACAGCAATCGGCCAAGCTGGCCTGATCCACTTTCTTTGCCGACAAATCGCGACCAAATCGATAATCTGACTTACTTTGAGAAGGGGGGGCAATGTGGTCTTGAGACAAAGCGCGGCTGTAACCGTGGATGTATTTATTGTGCCGACCATTTGTCCAAAGGTGCGGCAATCAGACTCCGAGAACCTTCAGAAGTTGCTGATGAAGCCCAATCCCTCATGGCCCAGGGGATCGATGTGTTGCACTTGTGCGACGCTGAATTTAACATTCCCCGGAAGCATGCGTATGCGGTTTGCGAAGAGTTTATTCGGCGCTCGATTGGTAAAAGCCTGAGCTGGTACACATATATGGCGGTGGTTCCTTTCGATGCTGAGCTTGCTAAAGCAATGAGAAAAGCCGGTTGTATAGGTATTAATTTTACAGGCGACTCGGCGAGCTCTTTGATGCTGAAGACTTACAACCAGCCTCACAATAAAGACGACCTTGCTTTGGCGGTGCGTTGGTGTCGTGATAATGATATAAAAGTTATGATAGATTTACTGCTCGGCGGGCCGGAAGAAACGCCGGACACCGTTTCGGAGACAGTCGATTTTATTAAGCAGATTGAACCTGATTGTTCCGGCGCATCACTTGGTATCAGAGTTTATCCCGGTACTCCAATGGCCAATATTATGGCGAACGAAGGCCCGGGGGAGACTAATCTTAATATCCATCGAAAATATTCGGGGCCTGTCGATCTTTTCCAGCCGACCTTCTATATATCGGAGGCTTTAGGTCAGCAGCCGGCCAGGCTCATGAAAGATTTTATTGCCGGTGACAAAAGATTCTTTGAGCCGACAGAACCGGAAGCGATTGAGAGTGGTCAGTCGAAGGACCACAATTATAATGATAACCTGGAACTGGCCGAGGCAATCAAGAATGGTCAGCGGGGGGCTTATTGGGATATTCTCCGTAAGCTTCGAGCTGACTAATCAAGAACAATTTCATCCTGATATGCCGGAACAACTACCTGCCAGCCTGTTTGTTCCCTGATGTAATCGCCGAATTTATGTGCGCTTTTTGTTTCACCGTGTACGACGAAAACTTTACGGGGCGGTTTTTTGAGCTTGCTTAGCCAGGCAAAGAGTTCATTCCTGTCCGCATGGGCTGAAAATCCGTTTATCCGAGTAATTCTTGCTTTGATCTGATGATTCTGGCCGTGTATTCTTATTTCCTTTTTGCCGTTTATAATCAGCCTGCCGAGTGTGCCTTCAGCCTGATATCCGACAAACATTATAGTGTTTATGGGGTTTGAGATATTATTAACCAGATGGTGTTTGATTCTACCGCCGGTACACATTCCGGAGCCTGCAATAATAATGACCGATTCTGAAATATGGTTGATTCTTTTCGATTCGTCGGAAGTTCCTGTTATTTTTAATTCAGGGAATTTGAAAGGAGATTCGTTATTACGGACATGCTCGGTCATTTCTTCATCGAAAAACTCTTTGTGATGCTGGAAGACTTTTGTGATTCTCGAAGCCATTGGGCTGTCTAAGAAAACCGACAAATGGGGAATTGCGTTTTCGAGCATCAGCTCATTAATATAATATAGAAGCTCCTGCGAGCGTTCGAGTGCAAAGCTTGGAATTACAATATTGCCGCCGGGTCTTGTTGAGTTGATAACATCGGCAATCAGTTTCTTGGTATCTTCTTTTCCCTGATGCACTCTATCACCATAAGTCGATTCGATGAGTATGTAATCGGCCTGCTCAAAAGAAGTGGGGTCCTCGACAATAGGTCTGTCCGGTCTGCCCATGTCACCGGAGAACAAAATAGTTCTTTCTTCGCCGTTTGCTTTTGCCTTAACCTGTATTATCGAGGAGCCGAGAACATGGCCGGCATCGAAAAAAGTTGCTTCAAGGCCTTCGGCAATATGTATGGGCTGTTTGTATTTCACCGGTGAAAAAAGCGGACAGCAAACTTCGACATCCTCAATCGTATAGAGCGGCTTTACTGGAAAAGGACCTTTTCTGCCTTCTTTTTTATGTCTTCTACGCTTGTACTTGGCATCTTCTTCCTGTATTTTGGCTGAATCCCTTAAAATTATTTGTGCAATTTCTCCTGTTGCGGATGTGCCGTATATTTTACCTTTGAATCCTTCTTTAACGAGCTTTGGCAGGAGGCCGCAATGGTCGAGGTGGGCATGAGTTAAAAGGACGGCGTCTATACTGTTCGGGGGAACTGTAAATGGTTCCCAGTTTCTTTTCCTGAACTGCCGTTCCTGGTAGAGGCCGCAATCGACAAGAAGTTTCGTGCCATTGGCCTGTAATAAGTGGCGGGAGCCTGTAACGTTTTGAACTGCGCCGAGAAAATTCAACTTAAGCTGCATATTTTACCTCATTGTTATAAATGTTGTTTAATTTGGTATTGTAGCGATTTATAAGTATGATGTCAAGGAGAATATCAGACACCCTACAGATTGGCTTTGATTGGGTTTGTTTTGGGTTAAATTGGGTTTGAATTGGGTTTGTTTTTGGCTTTATTGGCTTTGAATTGGGTTTGTTTTTTGGCCCCGGTGAGCGGGACAAAATCTTGTAATTACTTGTCATGTCTGAGGTTATGTTCATTTTGTCATTTCTGAAATTGGGTTTGTTTTGCATAAAAAGGTCTGATTTGTAGAGCTATCTCTACAGTTGTAGAGGGCAATTTATTTAAAAGTGAGCTAAAGTGCCTAAAGTGAGCTAAAGTTGGATAATTGATGCTCATGATATATACTTACTGTTAATTCTGGATCCCCGATTACAACATTCGAGGACAAGCTCAGTGAGGGCAGAAAAGTACCGCCTCTATACTTAGACGAGTGTGCAGTTTTGAGCCGAAAATTGGGCTATCTTTTTTGGCTTTTTGCTCGTAAGTCTTTTTTATGGAAGGAGATAAAAAATTTTGAAAATTTATATTTTTGTTTTTAACTGTGAGCGTTTTTTAACGAAAATCCCTTGAATTTTCGTTAATTTTGAGTTTTGAGTGTTGAGTTAGATTTGAGTCCGTCAGACGACGCCGGATAAAAATTAGAGATTAACAGATGGGAAAAGGGGAAGGTTAAAGGTAAAAACAGGGTAAAATATGGTTGATTTTTGGTGGTAGTTTTGCATTTTTGAGAGAGATTTGTAGAAAAACCGGGATTCTTTATGAAATGGCGAAATTGCGGAATAGTTATGGATTTGGATAAAATACCAGTTGTCGTGAGTTATTCGTGAGTTTTGGAACGCATATATCGGCTGGAATTAAGTATGGTGTCCCTAATGGCACTAAGTTAAGCATATGTGATCGTCTAAGAGGCAGAGCCAGATGCCGCTTGATTCGAAATTTCGCTGATTTGGCTGACAAATAGACTGCTCTATTGACCACGATTCCCCTTAACTTAGTGCCATTATATGGTGTCCCCGGAATTTACAGTCCCGCAACACATCGATAAAGGCCTTTCGCTTTCTGGTTAACATCTTGTTGTAACCGTAGAGTTGATAGAAATTTCCCCATGCTGGCTGCGGGGCTTTTTATGTTACATGGTGGAGTTGTAGAACGATTCTCATAAATGGGAATACAAAGCAACTCCAAAAGTCCGCTTTTCCCTTGACGTGGCAGTTAAGGTGGCTAATCTGATATATAGATATTATTGCTAAGACTTATCCCTGTGGAAAGTCTGCCTTGATCAAGAAAAGCTTGGACTGAGCGAAGTCAAACGTGCGGATTGGAAAGTCTTAGATGGAGAATTTGAGAGAAATGCTGTTCACTGGCCCTGCCCCTGTTGGGCACAAGAATAGGAGGTAACCAAAAATGAAAGTCTTAAGACTACTCTGCTTAGTTTTGCCATTGACGCTTATCGCTGCCGGATTCACAAGCGAGCCGGAAAAAGTCAATGAATTAAACAAATCACTTCTCCAGGCTGCAACTGATGGCGCAATTGCCCAGGTCAAATCGCTGCTCTCAAAGGGCGCGGATGTCAATGCCAAGGACAAGTTCGGCTGGACGGCCCTGCACGTCGCGACGGCTCAAGGCTCGCAAGACGTGGCCAGGCTCATTATTGCCGGCGGCGGCGATATCAACGCAAAGGACAAGATCGGCGATACGCCCCTGCACTTAGCGGCTAAGCTGGGCCACAATGCCCTGATAGAACTCTTTCTCGCCAAAGGTGCCAATGTCAATGTCAAGAGCGAGGACGGCTCCACACCTCTACACATCGCGGCCGAAAATGGTCGGAAAGACTCCGCCGAACTCCTTATTGACAGGGGTGCCGATGTTAACGCGAAGAATGCGGAAAGTCGGACACCGTTATACGGGGCAAGAAACAAGGGTGTGGCTGAACTGCTTATTTTCAAAGGGGCGGATGTAAATGCAAAGGACAAAACTGACAACACGCCGTTGCACGAGGCGGCTGGGGGTGGCCAGAAAGATATAGCAGAACTGCTTATCGCCAAAGGTGCAGATATTGAAGCAAAGGACAGCAGAGAGGGCATGCTGTCTGGCATGCCGTTGCACTTGGCGGCCTTTTTTGGCCACAGAGATGTGGCTGAACTGCTTATTGTAAAAGGGGCGGAAATTAACGCAAAGAACAAGAGCGGCGATACGCCCTTGCACCGGACGGCCTTTTTTGGCCACAGAGATGTGGCTGAACTGCTTATTGTAAAAGGGGCGGAAATTAACGCAAAGAACAAGCGGGGCCTAACGCCGTTGCACTGGGCGGCCGCGTTTGGCCAGAAAGATATAGCAGAACTGCTTATCGCCAAAGGTGCCGATATCAATGCAAGAGACTTCCAGAAGGGCACACCTCTTCACTGGGCAAGCAGAAGGGGCCATGAGGAAATCGCAGAGTTTCTGCTGGCAAATGGTGCCGAGGTGGACGCACGAAACATACGCGGCCACACGGTGCTGCACCGTGCGGCCTCAGCAGGTAACAAGGATATGTTTGAGCTGCTGTTAGCCCATGGTGCCGACCTGCATGCCACGGACTACCTGCACTGGACAGTTATGCAAAGAGCTATGCGGTGGAGTGGGGAGGAAATGGTTCGATACCTGCTCGGCAAAGGCATCAAGGTCCCGCCTATCCACTTGGCGGCCTACTTTGGAGAGCTTCAGAAGTTGCAGGGCCTCCTTGCTGATGGAGCCGACGTCAATTCGAAAGACAGCGCCGGCTTTGTTCCACTACACTATGCCCTTCTCCGAGGTCATAAGAAAGCGGTCGAATTGCTCATCAGCAAAGGTGCGGATGTCAATGCAAGGACTTTGCATGACCATACACCACTGTGGGCAGCAAAAACTACGGATATGACGGCCCTGCTCATTGCCAAAGGCGCTGATGTAAACATAAACACCAAATCTGGGTGGAGTCCTCTCCTCAGCGCGATAGGACAAGGCAATACCCAACAGACGGAGCTGCTTATCTCCCACGGAGCTGACGTCAATGCGAAGGTGTCCTTGTGGGACTCGAAAGGGCTCACGCCTTTGCACCAGGCGTGCATGGTAGGGGACAAGGCCATCGTCGAAATGCTCCTTGCTAAGGGGGCGGATATAAACGCTAAGACCGACAAGGGTACACCCCTGTCTCTGGCTCTGGAAGGGGGGAATAAGCGTACGGTAATCGTCGAACTGCTCCGCCAGCACGGGGCCAAAGAATAAAAATCGTGGTTCAGGGTTCAAGGTTCACAGTTCATGGTTGGTGGCTGGTAAAACTGGTTTATTCGATTACCTGTGAACCTGGAACCGTGAACCCTGAACCGCTTTAGCGAAATGCTTCACTTCGCTAAAGCATTATGAAAGGGGAATTTAATATGAGAAAGACTTCTGACCACAAAAAAAACCTGTCGTGCCTAAGTGTTCTCTTCTGTCTATCGCTTGGTGCCTTTGGCTGGCTTGAGACTGCCCGGGCTTCGCAAGCTGCAAATGAACCTGAGCTGCGGCTGCGCCCGTACGACAAATCCGAGCTGAACCTCAAGGCGATCCCCTTCAAGATCATCTATGAAACTTTCAGAGAAACGGACGGCAAAGAAAACTGGGAGCTATATCTCATCAATGCAGACGGCTCCAATGCAACCAACCTTACCCGGACACCGGATTTGGATGAAATGTGTCCCCATGCCTCGCCCGATGGGACGAAGATATGTTTCGTTGCCGA
>VRUK01000004.1:0-60376 GCA_019456195.1 Planctomycetota bacterium
TCCGATCTAGCGCCGCCGGAGACTGCGTGAGCTGCTCAGAGAAAAGGACAATATCGATCCCGACGATGTGATTATGAATCCTGATCAGGCCAAACAGTGCGGCCTAACCAGTACCATAACCCTGCCCCACGGCAACCTCACTCCGGAAGGCTCGGTCGTAAAAAGCACCGCCATTGACTCGACGCTCTTAGATTCAACCGGTGTGTACCGAAAGATCGGCCCTGCTCGTGTCTTCATAAGCGAACCCGATGCTATCCGGGCAATAAAAGAAAGAGCAATTCAACGTGGTGATGTCATCGTACTTATTTGTGCGGGCCCGATGGGAAGCGGAATGGAAGAAATACTGGAAGTGACCGGTGCATTGAAGTACCTTTCCTGGGGGAAAGATGTTGCCGTCATTACCGACGGGCGGTTCAGCGGTGTTAGCACGGGCGCGTGTATTGGTCACATAGCACCTGAAGCATTGGCAGGCGGACCGGTCGGAAAGGTACTGGATGGAGATATCATTCAAATTATTATTGATTGTCAGAGCTTGGAAGGAAGCGTAGATTTGATTGGAGAGGCTGACACTCCGGCTGACCAGCGAAGTGTTGAACTTGGCATGCGAATATTGACCGAGCGCCCGTTTCGGCCTGACTTAGCGCCTCGCCCGGACCTGCCGGATGATACTCGCTTGTGGGCCGCCCTTCAGCAGGCCGGAGGAGGTACGTGGGGCGGCTGTGTGTTTGATGCTGATGCAATTGTTGAAATGTTGGATGCCGGCAAAGAAACCTTGCCGAAGAAATAGCTGATGATTAAATTGTGATACTCTTTATGTAATAAGGATAAGTCTATGGCACAAAACAAGAAGAAGCTCTCAGGTGTTTTTGCTCCTGTTGTAACGCCTTTTAATTCTGATGAACTCGCACTCGATGACCTTAGATTCAACCTGCGAAAACTAAATGAGACTAATCTTACCGGCTATCTCGCGCTTGGCTCGAATGGAGAATTCAGAAGTTTGAGCGACAAAGAACAGATTCAGGTTCTTGAGGTTTTCGCTGAAGAAAAAGGTAACAAAGTTGTTATGGTCGGAACCGGCTGTGAATCCACAACTCAAACAATCGAAAAGTCAAAACTTGCTCTTGAGATGGGCTTTGACTTTGTCAGTGTCCTGACTCCGAGCTATTTCGCCAAACACATCGACGGCACAACCTTACATTGTTATTACACACAAATCGCTGATTCGATTGATATTCCCGTATTACTCTACAACGCGCCCGGCTTTACAGGTGGAACAGAAATACCCCTGAAAACCATTGTCGAACTGTCACGGCATCCTAATATTACCGGCATGAAAGATTCCTCACCGGTTGGCCCGCTCAAATTACTCGCTCACCTTGACCCTGCAGAAGATTTTAATGTTCTTGCTGGCTCAGCCAATTTCTTTTATCCGTCTCTTCATCTTGGAGCCTCCGGCAGTGTGTTGTCACTTGCTAATACTCTGCCAAATCCTTGTTGTGATATATACCGTTTGTTCATGCAGGGCAAATATGATGATGCTAAAGAACTTTCCTTCAGACTTGCCAGACTCAATCAGGCTGTTTCAGGAGCATGGGGTGTAGCGGGCGTGAAAGTTGCGATGGATATAGCCGGATTTAAAGGGGGCAAGCCGCGGCATCCGCTTCAAGATCTCTCAGAGGAGGCTAAGGAACGAGTAAAGCAGGCAATTATCAATGAAGGATTTATGTCTGCTTAAATATGTAAGAAATAATCCACCAAACAAATAGTGATGCAAGCCGAAACTCAAAAGACAACAAAAGGTAATACTATACTGGCGGTAGATATCGGGACGACCGGTATGAAAATGGGTGTCTTTCTACTCTCTGACGACGCGCTGAGTTTGGTAGGGCAATCTTTACAGGAGTATGAGGTAAACATATATAACGATGGCCTGTTTGGGGACATCGAACAGGAAAAATGGAAAACAGCCTTCATCGCCGGATGTAAAGGAATGGAGGACCTTATCAGCGATGTCGATGTTATTTCCCTTTCCGGTACTACACCCGGCCTGACGGCCATGGACAAATCCGGCCAGGCACTCTGCCCTGCCATCTTGATGCTTGATCAGCGTTCCCGCAAGCAGGCCCAATTCATAATAGAAACCGTTGGCATGGAGCATCTTCTAAAGACCACGGCAAATATGCCTGTCGCCGGCGGATGTTCCCTGGCGAGTATTCTTTGGATTAAAGACAATTGTCCTGAAATCTTCGATAAAACTTACAAGTTTGGACATTCCAACACATACTTTGCTTATTGGCTGACAGGCGGCTTTGCTATCGACCCCTCGTCTGCATCGCTGACAGCACTGTACAATACTGTTACAAATGACTTCACATGGAATGAGGATATCGCCTCGACTTTTGGCATCTCACCTGGCCAATTACCACAAATAATCCCGGCTTATGAAAGCGTCGGCCGAGTGAGTAAGTCACTTGCTCAGAAACTGGGCTTCAAAAAGGAACCTCCCGTACTAATCGGCGGTAATGATGCGGTATTGGCGGCTTATTCGGTGGGAATCAATGAGCCGGGGGACATCATTAATGTAAACGGTACCTGTGAAATCACTCTAGTATGCCTTGACAAATGCCTGGCTTCCGCTAACTACAATATCCGGGCCCACGTGCTGAAGGATCGATGGCTAACTTTGCATGTTATGAATGCCGGGGGCAAGGCTCTGGACTGGTACAAAAGCCTGTTCTGCAGCGAATTGAGTGCCGAGGAATTTTATAACAGCTTCCTTCCACAGGCGGTCGAAAACTGTCTCGATTGTGAAAGTGGCGTTACTTATGTACCTTATCTTATGGGTTCACGCTACAGCCTGGAGCCGCTTAAAGCACAGTTATTGAGATTGACTCAGCAGACCACACGCGAGGAAATACTGGCCGCAATTGTCAGAGGACTTTGCGAATATCAAAAAGCGCACCTGGAAGAAATTGGAAAGAAAATTCCTCTTAGCGATGTTATCCACGTGACGGGTGGCGCGACAAATCCGGCTTTAATGCAGGCAAAATCAAAATGGATGAGGGACAGTGAATATATCCACAACGAGCAGTCATCTATGAAGGGAGCCGCCATGCTTGGCCAAAAATATCTTGATATTTAACGAAATCTTTGCCCTGAAAATTTGTTAAGCTTATGAAGTTATTTTCTTATTTCCTGTTGATTGATAGGAGCACAGCATTATGTTCAGCCTGCACCCGCTAATAATTCTTGTCATCGGTATGCTGACCGTAATACTCATGATTACGGTCTTGAAGATGAATGCTTTCATCGCTTTGATTACCTCAGCCGTGGTCGTCAGTCTGCTGGCCCCCGGCGATTTGGCTGAAAAGATAAGCCGGGTGGCCAAAGCATTTGGTAACACGGCCGGAAGTATTGGCATTGTTATTGCTCTGGCCGTGGTTATCGGTAAGTGTATGATGGATAGCGGCGCAGCCGATCGCATCGTCAGAGGTTTTTTGTCAGTGCTTGGGGAAAAACGCAGCTCCACAGCTCTTATGGCAAGCGGTTTTGTGCTTTCTATTCCGGTATTTTTTGACACAGTTTTTTATCTGCTTGTACCGTTGGCGAGGTCAATGCACCGGCGGACAAAGAAACACTACTTAAAATACGCCATGGCCATTACAGCAGGCGGAGTTATTACTCACTGCCTTGTCCCGCCAACTCCCGGGCCGCTCATCATGGCTGAAAATCTTGGCATTGATATCGGCGCTATGATTATGGTAGGTGTGCTGGTTGCGCTTCCCGCCGCCATCGTCGGAATGATCTTCGCGGGATTCATGGATAGGCGAATGAATATAGAAATGAGACCACTTGGCGGCGAGCTGTCTGAGTCGGAGCCGCTCGAAGACCATCAATTACCAGCTCTATTAGTATCACTATTGCCGATTATCCTGCCCGTATTGCTGGTCTCGACCAATACGATTGTTCGCACGATAGCCAAGGATGCCGCTGATGGTTCGCTCTTAAGCCGGGCTGCTGCCATAACCGCCGTATTGGGAAATGTGAATCTGGCGATGCTCATATCGACAGCGATTGCCATGTGGATGCTCAGGAGCAAACGCGCCCTGACAAATACGCAACTGGCAAAAGTTGTCGAAGTGTCATTGATGAGTGGCGGCGTAATTATCCTTATTACCGCCGGTGGTGGTGCCTTCGGTGCAATGCTTAAAGCCGCCCAGATAGGCCCGGCGATTGAAAACCTATTCGCAAGTGATACCGGCCAACCGACAAGTGGTCTGATGCTTTTAGTCCTGGGCGCTCTTATCGCTGTGCTTATGAAAATAGCTCAGGGTTCAACCACTGTAGCAATGATAACATCATCAGCGATGATTGGCTCTATGATTACTTCGACACAAACGTTGGGTTATCACCCTGTATATCTGGCTACTGCCATCGGAGGCGGCTCGATGGTAGGTTCATGGATGAACGATAGTGGATTCTGGATATTCGTAAAAATGTCCGGGCTGACAGAAGCCGAGGGCCTCAAAACCTGGACGCCACTGCTGGCAATTGTCGGTCTCACATCAATCGTCGTCTCGCTGCTGTTAGCTATAATTTTGCCAATGGCATAAAGGCTTTCAACAGTTCACTTAAGAAAATCAGGCAGATAATCATCTCCTGCACCTTGTGGTTCCTGCTCACCTGGCTTTGGACGCTTTCTGCGCCGGTCCCTTAGTTCTATATATGATCCTTTAATGATTCGATCCTCTTTACCAGGCCCGGCAACCACACGTATCGCCGCCTCGTCGAGCAAATGCGTATCCTTGACGTTGATGGCCATGCAGCGCATCTGGCAAAGCCCGCACCCGAGGCATTTATCTTCCAATACAACCGGAGCAAGGACTCCGCTGTTTTCGATAGGTTCACCATTGTCAGCCGCCTCACCGTCCACTCGAACGAACTCAATTGCATCATAGCCTGCTGCATTACATTCATCGACACACAACCTGCACTGCCCATTGCCGATGTACGGCAGACACGTTTTCTTATCGACCTCCGCCAGCCCTATTCTCGCAGCCTGTTTCTCAGGCAAATCCAATGCACGTATCGCACCGGTTGGACAGACCTGGCCGCAGTTATTACATGAAGGCTCGCATCCCGACCAGTCCGGCGTCACTTTGGGCGTCCACAGCAGGTCGAATCCATGCTCCAGGCCAATCGGCTGCAGAACATTGTTCGGGCATACTTTGATACATTGCCCGCATCGAACGCACAGTTGCAGAAACTCCTCCTCCGGCACCGTCCCAGGCGGCCTGACCACTGCTTTGCTATTGCCGCCAGCCTTACGCAAAGTGACAGGCAGCCCGGCCCCAACAGCCACTGTCCCTATCCCTGCTATTACGTTTCGCCTTGACAGCAAGATACTTTTGCTAGTTTCACCGTGCGCCTTGCATTCTTCTCTATTCCATTTGCCTGTGAACTCAATCGCCTCGACAGGGCATACTCCTGCGCAGCTCTGACAAAAACTACAATTAAGGTCTCTGGTTGTGTAGTCACTATTTATTGCCCCGAAGGAACATACCTGTTCGCACTTGCCGCACTCTGTGCACCCTGAACGTACCTTACGCTCAGAGAGCCGAAGCAAATTGGTCACGGAAAAAACCGCACCGGTAGGGCACAAATATTTACACCAGAACCGCTTCTCCAGAAAATTAAGCGAGATAAGCACTACGAACATGCCTATGGAAATCCAGTGTCCGGCATTCATCGGCGGTACAAGATACCAGCCCTTCAGCAGTCCCATTTGAATCGACCCAGCCACAAACAGCATGGCTCGCGTTATAACAGCAATCGCTGAAACAAAGCCCGACAGCATTACTCCCAACCCGGCCGCTGCCAGCACGGCTGCAAGCACATAGTATCTCGTATTGGCCAATGACCGATATGTCCTGGTTCGAGACTTCAGAACCTTGCCGGTAAACGCCCAATCGAAAAGGTCAAGCAGTGTCCCCAAAGGACACACATAAGCACAAAAACTCCTCGGCAGAACAAGACAAACCGCCAATACTGCAAGAGCATACCACAGCGACCATACCCACATTCTCGCTGCAATTGCCGTCGAAATACTAACCAGCGGATCCAGCACAAGAAAAAGTTCCGCCTCGATGCTCTCTTTTGCCGCAAAGGACTCCCCATACTCACTTGACCCGTAAGGCCAGCATACATATATGAAAAACACAACAAACCCGGTCAGACAGATGCTTTGGAGTATCCTTCGCACCGGAGATGAACGCCACGTCGGTCCGAGCAAAGAAAGTATCTTTCCCAGCTTCCGGTGACGACTACTCGTTGGCATAAAGAAATGCAATCTCATAACGTCTCTCTTATCTGCGTTTTCCGTCTGTCTTTTGTCATGAACAAAAACCTGCACCCGAATGTCCCGCACCTGATATATTTAATGCACTCTGCCCCGGCCGGATTACTTAAGACTACCGGCCAGCGCCCTGGCTGCGGCGGTAATGATTGCCTCTGACGTGATCGTTGCACCCGTCACCGCATCAATCCCGTTGAACGTCTGCTTTTCGACAATCTGCTGCGGTGTGTCCGTCAGAGCAGTGTAAAACTGTTTCTCCTTGTGGCTAATAACACGAACCGACTCAATCCGACCGTCGGTGACTTTGACCTCTACCTGCATCGGCCCGTTGAAGGCCGTACTACCGCCGCGATAAGTGCCGCCAGAAATCTTCGACACATCCAGCATTTCAAAGAGCTTTATCGCCTCAATATTCTCTCTCGCCTGTTCCACCGCTCGGGAAAAATCATTGTTCTTTTTGGCTGGCAGCCTCGCAGCAATAGTTTTGCGATAATATGCCAGGGCTTCGGTATATCTGCCCGCCTGACGACATGCATTGCCGGCGGCCAGATAGGCGATATGCGGCATGCCGCTGCGAGCCTTTTGCTCGGCCAACTTTAAGGCCTTGTCGAGCTGCCCCATATCGGCCCACAGCTTGATCACCTCTCCGTTCCTGGTGTAGTCACTGGGAATCCTAAGCAGAATCTCGCGGACCATTTCCTCACAACCCATCTGCCAATAGCAGTTCGCAAGCCGGATCGGGTCAACCATGCCGCTATATCTTGCGCTCATCCGCCACCAAAAGACAGCCCTCGGCCAGTCTCTCTGGAAGTTATAGAACATCGAACCTAAGCTCTGCATACTCCTGGCGAGTTTGGCGCTGTCGTTCTTATGCTTAACCATCAGATGATGAACCAGCTTGATCCCCTCTTTCCAACGGTGTGGATTCGGATTGGTGACGTCCCAAATGTACTGCCCGACTTTTTTCTGGTTGTTCCATTTTCCGCCCGGCTTGATAGGCCAGTTTAGATTGAGCGTCTTTGGATAGTTAAGCTTCACCGAATCCCACCAGTCCGGCGCATCAGTGCTCGCCTTCTTAATAAGGGCTTCAACTTCTTCCCGCGTCCGGACCTCTCTCGTGACACTCTGCTGCCCAATGGCCAATCCTTGTGCCATAACGATAAAAATCCCTGCAAAAAGATACCGAGACCATCTCGATTTACGCCCGACGCATTTGCACAATCCTGTCCCTGTATCCTTGTGATGCGATGTCAACATCCGATTACTCCAACTGTCACCTTTCTTATAAACTTTTCGAAAAGCGAATTTTAATATAACAAGCTCTATCATACCAACAATTTCGTCCGGCTTTCAGTAGTCCATGATTGCCTGGCCGATTTTTTCTATGAAAGTGCCATATATTTTATCTGTGATGGGAACGTCGTTTTGGTCCAGGCCGAGGCGAACGATAACCATGTCCCATTCAGGAATGACAAACATATCATTATTGTTATACCCACTGGCCGAATAGGTACCGACCGGAGCACCGGGCCACTTTCGCTTGCCGTCGTGTTTAATACTGTTGACCCACCAGTTATAACCATAAACACCACGGCCATCGGCGCCGCTCAAATCTTCCAGGGGTAAGGAAGCCGGCACCTGGGCCCGCGTCGACTGATAAACCCAGGCACTGCTGATTAATTGCCTATTTTTCCATTTACCCTTATTCAGAAATAAGTGGCCCAAACGAGCTAATTCCCGAGCCGAAATTTTCATGTGCTTGTTACCATTTCCAGAACCTCCATTGACTACGATACCATTGACCTTTCCGAAATCCCCCCAGTCCCACTTGCCGGAGTTCATCCCAATCGGGTCCGCGATTTTCCGCTTGAACAGGACCTCTATCGGCTCGTCGGATATGCGTGTCAGAACGTTTCCGAATTGATTCATCGCCGAATCCCAGTAGGCATACTTCGAGCCGGGCGGAGCAAACAGTGGTTTATCAGCCGGCTTGAAGGGAGTCGAACTCGGGCCGTGTTTATAGCCGCCCCGAGGTTCATCACCAACGGCATAATATCCCGATGTCATAGTCGTAAAATGCCGAAGCGTGATAGTCGGATATGTTTTTGACATGCCGGATACGTATTCTTTTGCCCGCGTTTCCAGAGTCACCCTGCCATCATCGATAAGCAATCCAAGTACCGTGCTGGTAAAAGATTTTGTCAGAGACCATACTCCATGAACTTTGTCTATGTTCGTCCCTTTCCATACCATATATCCGTTGCGTATGATGACCATCTCATTAACACCGTCCCGCCCAGTATTATTCCTGAGATATGATATGGCGGCATTAAGCTTAGCCGAGTCTATACTCTGCGACTCAGGTGTCACCTCTTCCCAGTCTTTTTCCGGGAAAGTCATTTTTGAATTGGTAATGTAAATTACTGCATCACCTTTCGAAGGAACTTGAAGTGCTTGCTCTCCACTATCTGCTTTTATAGTACCTTTCGATGTAACCTTACCTTGATTGGGATTAAACCACTCGTATTGGTATCTGCCGGATTTTAGTTTTACCGTTATCGAGCTTTCATCAGAAGCAGGCTTATAGACCAGATATTCAACGCCGGGATTCGCCAGACAATATTTCGTTGAGGCCAAATCATTGCGTGGCTTCATTGCTGCCAGATTCATTCTTTCAGCATACTTTCGTGTATGCCCCATGCTTACTCGAATCGGTTCCCACTTCGGATCAAATTTTTTACCGAGAACCACACCATCATACGGATCCATAAATATGGGATTGTACCCCCGCAGGAAACTCTTCCAAACCCATGCCTGATTTCCTCCGATTCCCCAGAGATGGTCGGTGTCATTCAGGATGACCTTTCGACCATCGGTAGCCGGTGGATTGTCCCTATAGCCGCCCTCATTATTTGGGGAAATCCAGTCGGCAGGGCTATTGAACAGCGTCTCATTTTTTCCGCCGCGATACTGGAATGTCATCCCAACCGGATGCTGTTTAGGCTTACTTTTCTCATACTTTTTAATATAGCGAATTATATGATATTGCCATTGCGTTGACGGTGGATGGTTTTCATTGGAAATCTCATATAACACATTGTCGAAATCATTGATCGTATCAATGACCTTGCGAACATAGGCTTTCTGCAAAGCAGTGACCTCCGAGTCGGCCAGAGTGTGAAATTCGAGTCCTTTACCATCTTTATTTTGGTCTCCATCAATACCATTTATATTATTCTGCTTATGAAATGGATGGTTTTCCCATGCTCCGGCTGAAAACTGCATTGCCCAGCCCTCAAAGAGCATTACCGAAACGTAAATCCCACGGTCACCGGCTTGCGAAACACGGCGCCGCAATCGGTCAAAGTAAACGGGATTGAACTCCTTTAGATTAAACTTCGGTTTGCCGTCGATGGTCTTGCCCGGGCCGGTTCGCGCCCAGGGTTGAGGTGCGGATGTATGGAGCTTGCTCTCCTTGTTTGCTTTTGTATTCCACGTCACCGGTTCCCACGTCCACATTCGGATAAAGTTGTGATTCAGCTTCTGCATCCAGTCAAGGCAGGCGGGAAAATCGAATCGCGGCGGTGGGTCTTTCGGACCAATATCCACCAGATTAGACCATGTATGTGAGCCCGTTAGATAAACAGCCCGGCCGCTATCATCAGTAAAATAGCGAGAGTTGTCCTTCAAAACCCGTAACGGACCCTGCATTCTTATATCGTTCGCACCGGCCTCCAGATTTACAAGAACGGAGCTAACGATAAAGGCCGAAACCAATATCCATTTTAGTTGATGTATTTCAATAATTTTCCGACACATTTTTATTCTCCTAAATAAATCTGATGATAGATTCCGTAAAGATTAAGCTTCTTCTGCCTTCTACCTCCTGAATGATTTATTATAACAGCAGTAAGATTCCAACGAGTACACATAGTAGTCTAACGAAAAAGAATCTTCTAATCAAATACTAACCGAATCCTGAACATTGAAAGCCTTCACAGAGTATAATTTGTTAATCGAAAATAAATTAGCCGGTAGATAGAAACAAATGCTTAATAGGGATGTTTTACAGATGCTTCAATCTTTAAGCAGAACTCTAAAATTCATGTCGGTGTATGTGGTTTTTTTGCTTTTTTCGATTCAAATTACTGCATCCCCAGCACAGGTACCATCTTATCCGGAAACGATTATTTCTATTCCGCACCCAATTACAAGTCTCTTGCGGTCAAAAACGGTTCACAGAGAGCTGGGGCTCTCAGCGGCCGAGATTAATGAAGTAGAGAGCGTAGTTTCCCAAATCGACCTGCCTCTATGGCGCCTGCGTGACCTGCCGCCACAGAAGCGTAATGAAGCAGCCGATCCGCTTATCAATCAACTCACCAACAAACTTGCCCGCATGCTTTCTGACCGGCAATTGGAACGGCTGAACCAACTCGTATGGCAAGCGAGAGGTATCGATGTATTTCTTGAACCTCAGGTCGGCCTCAGGCTGAATCTCTCGCCTGTGCAAACCAGCAGAATCCAAACGTTAGTAAAAATATTATATAGCAAAATCACTTCATTACAGAACAACCTCAATATAAATTCCGAATCACAAAGAGCTGCTAACATCCAAAATCTGCAGGCCGAAACTCAAAGGAACATCCAGGTCGTTTTGAATAGCTATCAACAGAATACTTTAACAATGCTAATGGGACGTCCTTTTAATTTCTCTCGAGTTCAAACTGTCGCATGTAAAGCCCCCGAATTCGAAATTGACACCTGGATTAACTCGTCACCTGTCAAACTGTCTGAACTAAAAGGAAAGGTAACGGTCTTACATTTCTACGCCTTTGGCTGTGGCAACTGCATCCGCACGCTTCCCTACTATAACGACTGGCACAAGCAGTTTTCCAAAAACAGCTTTTCCATAATTGGAATCCACAGGCCGGAGACAAAACAGGAGCGAAATATCGATAAAGTAAAGGACAAAGCTACTCGAGCACGTATGGAATATCCGATTGCCATCGATAATGACAGCCTTGCCTGGAATTCATGGGCAAACAATATATGGCCCAGCATATACATTATTGATAAGAATGGCTTCATACGATACTGGTGGTATGGGGAACTAAATTGGAAGGGCGCAGAAAGTGAAAAGTTCCTGGCCGAAAGAATCCGGGAGTTAATAGATGAGCCTTTAGTAGTACAGGTCACTGCCCTGAACTGATTGGAATTTGCCAATAACTCATCCTGCAATTAGACTGGGTTTCCTACCTGGAATGTCTCCGATAAGGTAGTGTTTTGACCATCAGGAGATCTTAAGGTAATATCATAAAGTCCATGGGGCAAACCTGCAGGAACAAGGATTTCCATATTTCCATCCATATTGATTGACTTTATTTCCACGGGGATATCATTAAGAAGAACATCATGACCGACTAAAAAATTAATTCCTTCAACTGTTAAAATAACTGTCAAAGGAACACTGTTATCGTTTTGAATTTCAGGTTCAACCGAGCGAATAGATAAGAGCTTTTGTGAGCCTTCCATCAGCCAATCAAGACTGTTTTTCATAATTATGTCCATTCCATTGTTTGATATTCGCTCAAGAGCAAAAGCGAAGAACACGGCACGATAACTGCCGGTCTCTACGGTAATTCCAATTACGTCTTCAGGATTCTGATTAGTTATCAGAGCCGGCTGTGCTAAATCACTACGATCCAAAATTAAGATATCTGTCATATTCGGAACATTTGCATCGAATTCTGCATTCAAACCGGATATTCCCTGGCCGATGGGACTATCGGTTATTTCAGAAATATCCAATGTGGTTTCCTGAGATAAAATATCTCCGGTGCTTGAGTAACTGACAAATGGGTCACGGTTAAATCCTAAAATATGTAAAACCTGTTGCCCAAACGGAGTATGTTCATGTTGGTCACTCCAATCCATACCTGAAATCAGCAGCCTTCCCCCTTGCGCTAAATACTGCGTCAGTTCTACATTG
Source organism: Planctomycetota bacterium (assembly GCA_019456195.1). Taxonomy (GTDB): domain Bacteria; phylum Planctomycetota; class Phycisphaerae; order Sedimentisphaerales; family Anaerobacaceae; genus NIOZ-UU13. The sequence goes on from VRUK01000004.1 coordinate 12,345, forward strand.
AATCGAGTTCGATAGTTTAATAGCCGCACTTGATTGTCGGAAACGGCGTTAAGTGATGTAGTAGCCATAAACCATGAAACCGCCTGGAAGTTCTGCATATACTCAAGAGAAGGATAAACATTGATCGCGTTCACATCCCACAAAGTTGACTCATAACCTGCAAGGTTAATTGCTTCTATATATTGATCCTCGATAGAATCGCTGCCGTCATCATCAATTAATAATACATTTCCTTCAGAAGCGGGAACCTTCATAACTCGCGCCCACACAGGAACGCGCAGCACTTCTGCCTGATTATCCATATTTATTATCACATCACCACTTATATCTTCGAATTCTCCGAGCAGTGATGGCGAATTTAATTTCAGCCTAAACATCACCTCGATACTCTCAGATGGCGCTAAATCAAATTGATTGGGGATTATATCGAAAGATTCTATTCGTTCCGTGCGAGAAAATTCCATTGAGATGAAAAACGATTGAGGTTGCTGCGATACATTTCTTAAGCTGATAGTTCTCTCGGATTCAGTCGGGCCATCGACCAATACATTTTCCCAGCTTATAGTCGATGGTGTTACGATCAAAGGAACATTCATGGCCTTAACCGGATCAATATGTCCCCCTCCCCGTTCCATCCCGGACATCGAAGCAACATTCGATGGCCGTTCCCCGGAAATGACTATTGCTGATTTGATATCTTCGGGTTTCCATGAGGGATTCATTTGTTTGATGAGCGCCGCAGCCCCTGCCACACGGGGCGACGAAAAGCTGGTTCCATTACTGAAACCAAAACCGGACAAATCAAATGCAGTGTACTCGAAGAAATTGATTTGGAATTCACCCGGAAAGTCATTCTGTGTCGCTGCATAACTTCCTTCACCAATCGCGACTATATCGGGTTTTACAGAATAACCAAGAGATGGACCCAAAGAAGAAAACGTACTTAACTGAAAAGCTGTTTCCTCTCTCTCTAAGGGCGCAGCGGCATAAAATTCTACTTCCACCGTACGTGAGTTCTTAATAGCATCCTTGATTAATAATCCCGTATTGCGCGACATGAAATATGAAGGTATTTGTGTGCCGGGAACGCTTGGACCCAGCATAAGTTCGTCAGGCCCTTCTTCTGCATCCCTGTTATTATAGATCAGGGCTCCCCAGCCGCCGATTTCCTGAACACGGTCAATTTTGGATGTAAATGTGCAAATGCCTCTCTGAACCAAAACCCATTTATTATCCGCATAACCACCAAGCAGGCTCTCACAAACCAGCCCGTCTTGATCGCCCCCGAAACTGCGACCGTCATAATTATCGGCGTCAATAAGTTCGAACCGGCCGAGAAACGGTCGGGAGAAAAAATCCGGGTTCGGACCTAAAACTATTTCTTCGCCGCTTAAGATTTCGCTGCCATCTGCATATACATTCATCATCGCAATTGATATCTCACCGAAGATCCCGCCATTGTGAGAATTTGTCAAAGAACCTACTGTAATAACTTCCGGAATCTGGCCAGGGGCTCCGATTGTTTCGGTTTCTCCGGAATTACCTGCCGCAGCTACGACAACCACTCCCGCCTTGATAGCATTCTTGATTGCAAGGGCCTCAGGATCCAGGAGGGTATTGACATAAGATTCGGAACCTAAGCTGAGATTCACAACATCCATACCATCTTCCACACAGGCCTCAAGTGCGCCAATGATTTGTTCTAATGTCGTAAAATCACTTGTGAAAACCTTATAATTTCCCAAATAGGCATTAGGGGCGACACCTGAAATTAATCCTAAAGGCGATAGGGTATTCAAATTTCCTGCCGCGCAGGAAGCCACATGTGTTCCGTGTCCGTTCCTGTCACTGGGAGTCGAGTCTCGATTCGAATCTCCTGCCTTGGTGAAAACACGCGCTACAATAATTTTATTGTTGGTAAAATTCGTATCACCAAGCGGAAATCCGTCGGGAAGCTCATATCCTTCATCATTGAACATTATATGACTATTGTCTATTCCCGTATCGATAATGCCTATCTTGATCCCTTGTCCGGCAAGTGATGGTCCGCCGCTGAACTGCCATGCCGAAGGTGCATTCATCAGATCATTGCTTTTAGTTAATAACAGATTGTATTTCCGGTTCGGAACTATCGCTAATACCTCAGGTAGGGACTGAATTCTTGATGCGATTCTACCCGGCATCTCCAGAGATATACCATTTATAAGGCCGGTAAATCGACGGCGAGTGATGATGTCAGGAGAAATTTTTCTTAACCGATTCTCAAAATTGCTTAAGTTCTCTCGCAGCTTCCTGCGACGATTCACCACGTGTTCGACACGCCGATTCTTACGTTTAGAAATTCCCTTATATAAGGAGTTCCCCCGTTCATCAAAGGCACTCCTGCTCAGAGATGGCTCTTTTAATACAATAATGAAACTGCTAAGCCCTGGTTGTTTTAAGGGCCGAGCATGATTATTATTTATTGTAAATAAGCAAACCAATAGAAATACGAAAATCCTTTTCGGCATAATAATTCCCTCACCCACAGGATTAAATCACGAACATGTGTTTCTTATCGGCATGGGGGTGCTACAATTAAATACATTTTTTTAAATAGTTGGTAATGTAATCCGGAATTCCTTATTTGCCATCAATTTTATTACATTACTTTATATTTGAATGTTCCATGATACCAAATTTTTGTCAGCAATTCAAGGTTTCGGTCATTATCTTCCAAATTAACCTGTCAGTTGTCACACAACTATACTAATACTCAATAAAACATTTCGTTGTTCTAAAACTCTTCATAATTAATCTCTTTTCTCCTGCAACCTTACCTTTATCAAAGAAGATAGTATCTATATATAAGTGCACAAGGACTCCTTTTTAGTAACGGAAAAAACAATACGGTTGGATGAAAAATAGTCATAACTGCACAATCTTACCAAAACTTCTTATTTCTGCCTGTTCGAGTTCACGGAAATAGGCCGCATCTCAACCAAATCCCGATTATGCCTTGACTTATCCTGTCACCTTTCTGTAAGATAAGGAGTGTTATTATATTGGAAACATCTCTGGTTTTGTCTCTACTATTGGTTCTCAACTTCATGACCGATTTGAGCTTCATAGATTGGTGCGTATGCGCCGCTTATCTTGCCGTGGTCTTTGGCCTGGCTATTAGAAGTGCCAGGGGCCAGCAGGATAACGAAGACTATTTTCTCGGTGGCAGGAACATGAACTGGTTCGTTGTCGGAGTCTCAATGTTCGCTACCAGTTTCAGTTCCATCTCCTTTCTTGGGCTTCCTCAACGAGGTGCCTACCAGGACTTCAGCTTCTATTTGACAATCCTGTTCATCCCCTTTGTTATCACTCCCATTCTGTGGTGGATTTTTGTCCCGATGTTCGTCCGGCTGAAGGTCAGCAGCGGATACGAATATCTGGGACGACGATTTGGTCGGCCCGTTCAGAAAATCGGCTCAGGCCTCTACTGCGTCTATGCTATCGGCTGGATGGGAACAATGCTTTACGCGGTGGCCCTTACCCTGCAAATCGTAATGAGATTAACCCAAACTCAGTACTACTTTGTGCTCATCGGTATCGGGGCCTTCGCAACTATCTATACCGTCATGGGAGGATTAAAAGCGGTGATATGGACCGATGTCTTGCAGGCGGTCGTACTTGGTGGGGCAATCGTGGCTGTCATGTTCCTTGCCGTAAACCGTATCGATGGAGGCTGGTCGGCTTTTTGGGCGATTGCAACTCAGCACAATAAATTTCAAATGTTCCACCTCAACGCCAATCTTCTGGCACCTGAGAACTTCACAGGTAGAAATACTGTTTTCACGGCAGTAGCATTTGGCCTGTTCATGTATCTGCCCGGCTACGCAGTCTCTCAAAATATGATTCAGCGTTATGTTTGCGCCGGCAGCCTGGCCGGAGGACGACGTATGGTTATCCTTAGTGCCGTAATCAACACCGTGCTTGGCTTTCTCTTTCTGTTGGTCGGCACAGCGCTGTTCGCTTTTTACAGCCAACCGGGCGGCGATGGTTTGCCTGCTGCTGGTCTCGCAATCGCAAAGGAAGATCAAATACTGCCCTATTTCGTATCGACGCAACTGCCCGGAGTCGGATTGGTCGGGCTTATACTGGCCGGTCTTTTCGCGGCGGCCATGAGTACGATAGACAGTGGAATCAATGGAGTCACCTCGGTCATTGTTTACGACTGGCTCTCCGGTAAGGAACTGCCATTAAGGATTGGCAGAATTCTTACTTCTGTACTTGGTATAGTGGTCATCGGTGCGGCTATCCTTGTTCCCGTTCTCGGCGATACGGTCTTTGAAATTATCACGGTAATCACCGGGACCTCGCTGGGTATGCTGCTGGCTATTTATCTGCTCGGGATGTTTATGCCTCATGTGAATTTGCCCGGAGTTCTGACCGGGCTTGCGGTCGGACTTGTATGCCTGGCACTCGTTTGGATTTTGACAGATATCCCTAAATGGTGGTTCGGGGCTTTTACCATCGTTCCCACCTTCGTCGCAGGAGTCATAGCAAGTATCTTCTTTCCAAAGCCCCCTGAAGACGCGCTGGAGAACACGCTGTTTAGAGGGAAAAAGGAGCAAAAAGTATGAACGTAACACGAAGAAAAAAAAGAACGGCCAACATTGGTATTTTCGGAGTTGGTTTCCATAAATACTGGTCTCAATTCGACGGCCTGCTCGATGAACTGACACACAAACTTAATATCTTCACCGACCGGGTGAAAGCCCACGAAGTGCAGGTAACATCTTTCGGTATCGCAGACGATGCCGCCTCTGCTTACGCCATGTTACCGAAGCTAAGAGCCGCAGATCTTGACCTGGTGTTCTGCCACATGCTCACCTATGCCACATCGGCATCATTTGGAGCAATCATTCGCGGGCTGGATATCCCAATCGTTCTGGTCGCGCTTCAGCCCTTAAAAGCACTGGACTATTCCAAAGCATCCACCTACATGCAGTTGTGCAATGATGACTTTTGCGCTGTTCCTGAATTCACCGGCGTGGCCGTCCGCATGGGGAAAAAGCCTCCACCCGTTATCCTTGGCACCCTTGAAGATGACCCGGCGGCAGACAGAGAAATCACCGAATGGTGCAATATAGCAATGGTTCTGCATGACCTTAAACGGGCCCGGATTGGTCATTTCGGCCATCCCATCGAAAACATGCTGGACATGCAGACGGATCATACTGCGCTGACCGCGGCATTTGGCTCTCACATAGTTCAGACAGAGCCCGATGATCTCTTGGAGCTGGAATATACTGTCACCGAAGAGGAAATAAATACCAAAAAAAATCAAATTCTCGACCTCTTCGAAACACCTGACCCGAAATCCGATCCCATCACCGAAAAACTCACTGAAAAAGACCTCCATGTTGCTGCTCGTGTGGCCGTAGCTTTAGATAAATTCATAGATACATATAATCTTGACGGACTGGCCTACTATTACGAAGGTGAAAAGAGCGGTTCGATGTGCCAATTGGTTACTAATCTTATCGTGGGCAATTCTCTGCTCACCGCGGCTGGCTTTCCAATGTGCGGTGAGTCAGATTTGAAGACCTGCATGGCAATGCTGATTATGGATCGCCTGGACATCGGAGGCAGTTTTGCGGAATTCCACCCCATCGATTTCAATGAAGGCTTTGTCCTGGTCGGCCACGATGGCCCGCATCATATCAATATTGCCGACAGCAAACCAATTCTTCGCAGCCTGTCCAAATACCACGGAAAACCAGGAGCCGGTGCAAGCGTCGAATTTAAAATTAAAGAAGGCCCGATTACTATTCTCAGCATTGGGCTTACCGCCAACGGCCGGTTCAAATTTATTCTCGCAGAAGGTGAAAGTGTGCACGGCCCAATACCACCCACCGGCAATACGAATACAAGGGGATTTTTCAAACCTGATGTTCGCTCATTTCTTAAAAAGTGGGTGGCCGAAGGACCGACCCATCATTTTGCACTTGGAATCGGTCACCATGCCCGAACAATTCAACAGATTGCCGAGATTCTGAATATAGAAAGTGTGATTATTACATCGGAGGATAAGTGAACATGAAATACACTAATATTATTAACCTGTTGCTGCTTGTAATCTTATCAATCCCCGTACAGGCACGAGCGGCTGAAAAAACAGATGTTACCAATCCGCTGGTTGCCGGATTTCTACACCCGCCTAAAGCCGCCAAGCCATCGGCGTATTGGCTATGGCTGAACGGATATGTCAATCGTGATTACCTGGAAAGCGAATTGAAGCAGTTCAGCGAAAAAGGTATTGGCGGTCTGTGCATCTTTGACATGGGAGCACGGGGCGATACTAAGGCGGCCCCGCCAGCGGGTCCGGCGTATATGAGCGATGAATTCATTGAAAACATTGCATATACTCTGGAACTTGCCAGCAAGTTTAATCTCGATGTCCAATTAGCGGCCTGCAGCAGTTGGGACCTGGGCGGTTCCTGGGTACAGCCCCGCCATGCAAGTATGGGCCTGTTCCATACGAAAATCCGTCTCAAAGGCCCTGTCGATTATGACAAAGTGCTTCCTTTTCCGAAGCTTCCTCCGAACAGCCCAAAAAATCCGGATGGCAAACCCGCTTTTGTTAAGAACATTGCGGTATTGGCCATACCGGAGGCTAACCGACAGCTGGCACATGAATTCATATTCAAATTGCCGCGGACTGATATTCATCACATCGATCATGTCATTCTCTATAATGCTAAAAGCGACAATCCCAAACGCTATGGAAAACTTCACCTTTTCGCAAAAGATTTTTCCGTGGACGTAAGTACCGATAGCTTTGAAGAACAATCCTTCGTTGAAATTATCCGAAACAGGTTAAAGCCGAATACAAACCCCCAGCGTTTTAACTTCGAACCGGTAGAGGCACGTTATGTCCGGCTGCGAATTTATAATGGTTATAACACTAATTTCAATATAGTGCAGCTCGCTGAATTTGAGGTCTATGACACTTCAGGAAACAACATAGCCGCCTCAAAAGACATCGACCGAACAAAGGATTCGGCTCTAATAATTCTTTCTAATTCCCAGAGGGCATCCGACACAAAATGGAATGTCGACAACCTCAATGATGGGCAAAAAACCGGCGCTAATGGGACCTGGCTTTCAGCCGGATTACCTCCACTGGTCATTGAAGACCGCTCCAGAATCCTTGACCTCACCGAGCGGATTAATACCGAAGGAAAACTGACATGGAAAATCCCGCCCGGCCAATGGACTGTCATCCGGTTTGTTTGCGCCAATACCGGCGAGACGCTCAAGGTTCCCAGTCCGAATTCGGATGGACTGGCAACAGACCACTTCAGTCATGAAGCTACCCGCGAATTTATCCAATATCTTATCACTCGCCTAAAACAAAAACTTGGCGATTTAAGACCTACCGCTCTGAAACAACTTTACCTGCCGAGTTATGAGGTAAGGGGAGCTACATGGACCCCGGACTTCCTCGAACAGTTCACAAAATACTGTTCCTACGATATGACACCATTCCTGCCCGCCCTCGCAGGCTGCCTCATAGAAGACCAGGACACCACGTCCCGCTTCCTTTATGACTACCGAAAAATGCTGGGCGACCTTCTCGTAGATGCTTATTACCGCACAGCAAGCGAAACCGCCAACCAGGCTGGCCTGGGAATCGAGGCCGAAGCGGGAGGCCCCGGCCCACCCGTACATCAGGTCCCCGTCGATGCACTTAAAGCCCTCGGCTCTATAGACGAAATGCGAGGCGAGTTCTGGCCCTGGAGGCAGGAGCGAAGCCAGCTTTGGATAGTTAAAGAAACCGCCTGTGCCGCCCACGTCTATGGCCACAGGCGTGTTCACATGGAGGCCTTCACCGGATTTCGCCATTGGCAGGATGGCCCATTCGATCTCAAACCTTCCGCCGACCGGGCGTTCTGCGAAGGAATGAATCATATCGTCTGGCATACTTCCTCCCATCAACCGCCCGAGGCCGGAAAGCCAGGCTGGGTCTATGGCGCCGGAAGCCATCTGACACCTAACCTGACATGGTGGCCAAAGGCAAAGCCTTTTATAGATTATCTTTCTCGATGCTCTTTCATGCTCCAGCAGGGACTGTTCGTAGCAGATGTATGTTACTACTACGGAGACCAGGGCTTCAATTTTGTACCTGCCAAGCACATCGATCCGTCACTCGGTTACGGCTACGACTACGATGTAACCAATGCCGAAGTTATTCTAAGCCGTATGAGCGTTAAGGATGGTCGCTTCACTCTGCCAGATGGGATGCAGTACAAGCTGCTGGTTCTACCTGACCGCAAAGATATGACCCTTAACGTTCTGCAGAAAATCAAAGAGCTTGTGCAAGCCGGCGGCACTGTGGTCGGCCCGAAGCCTACACAATCAAACGGACTTACCGACTATCCCGCCAGCGATCAGCAGGTTAAACAACTTGCCGATTCGCTATGGGGAAACTGCGATGGTAAGAATGTGCTGGAGCGTCGATATGGCAGCGGGAAAATTATATGGGGCCGAACTCTGCGAGAAATCCTTTTATCACGCCGCATCGGTCCCGACTTCCATTATACCAGCGAGACAGAAGCAGACCTGGATTTCATTCACCGCCGAACTCCCGAAGCCGACATATATTTTATTTGCAACAGGAAGATGCGCCGGGAATTCGTCAATGCTTATTTCAGGGTCTCCGCCGGGGTACCTGAACTTTGGTTGCCCGATACGGGAACCATCTTACAGCAGCCGGTTTATGAGCATACACAAGAAGGCATACGTGTTCCATTGCAGCTTGAACCTTCGGGCTCGCTCTTCGTTGTCTTTCGCAAGCCGGTTACCACCCGGCCTCATCTGGTATCATTGGATCTCGGTATCAATGCGACAACAGTTACCGAAAAAAAAGTCCGAGCCACCGCTTTTGAAAACGGTTCTTACAAAATGAAAACCTATAGCGGGCAAACTATAAAATTTGAAATAGACCGAATCCCATCCCCCCTTCGATTAACCGGCCCCTGGAAAGTCTATTTCCCCGCCGGATGGGGAGCACCGGATTCCGCGACATTCGCAGACCTGAAATCCTGGACCGAGCATGAAAATCCCGGCATTCGTAATTTTTCAGGTACCGCCAATTATAAAAAGAATTTTCGAATTCCCCGACACTGGTTTTCAAAAGACAGAAAGATTTACCTCGACCTCGGCAATCTCTGGTCTCTCGGCGAAGTTAGCCTAAACGGCCACTCGTTAGGTATCCTCTGGAAACCGCCTTATCGAATTGAAATCACCAAAGCTGCCAGGCCCGGCCAAAACAATCTCGAAATTGAAATCACCAACACCTGGGCCAACCGTCTCATTGGTGACACAAAGCTGCCGCCCGACCAGCGTTATTGTAGAACAAACATTACATATTCCGGAACGCCGGGAATAGCATGGAAGGACATTCCGTTGCGACCATCAGGCCTGCTGGGGCCGGTTCAGCTAATACAGACCGTAGAAAAGACAATCGCCTTGGCTGAATGATTTATTATAACAGCCCTGACATTCAAATGAATACACTGAATAGTCCGACAAACATAGATTAGTCTTAACTTTTATTGTCTTACACATCAGGAGCCTGTGGTCAGCTCTTTGATAAAAATATTGCGGAATTGAAGAAAGGAGGCTCCCCATTCTCCGTCCTTCCGCTTGCCGTGATGTTGCAGCGCAATCGGTCCCTGAACTGGGACTCCGGGCAACTGAGCTTTGTCGAGGACAAGCTTTCCATTGAGCCTGACTGTCAGACGGTCCCCTTTCATTCTGATATGGAAAGTGTTCCATTGACCAATCGGTCTATCCGCACTGACCTTTGGCGTCACCCCGGCGTGGACCTCGGGTGAAAACGCCGGGTCGGTACGATACCCCCAAACCTCGCCTGAACCAACAGGCCAGCACCAGATGTTCACCTGAGACTTGTGCCGCCCGCGGAGAAAAATCCCCGAATCCGTATTCGGAACTTCAATCTGCAATTCTTTTCCGGAATCATCCTTCTTGTAAGTCCCATCTGGAAGAACAATCTTGGCGGTCCGATTGATATAGGGACTCTCTTTGATACGCCAGTCCACTAACAGTTCGAAGTTGCCATAGCTCCCGGCGGTCCACAAGTTTCTGTCACCTTGTCCCTCATGGGGGTCACAATCGATGACTCCATCGACAACTTGCCAGTCCCTGTTCTCAGCCTGCCGTACATTCCAGCCATCCAGGTTGATTCCGTTAAATAACGCTACGAACTCTTTCGGCGATCCCGCTGCGGCTGACGGGTTGGAGATGGCTGGCGGGGTTGTCCGACGGCACGAATAGCACACTATAAGAAAGCAGGCAAGTAACAGTAAGTATGTTTTGATACGCACGATAATGTTCCTTTCCTAATTAGCTCGGCCAATGTCACCATAAACTATACATTTACTACTACCAGCGGAAGAATCGATACGGGTCGTCCCACTCTTCCGGCACATCCAAATATAGGCCGTCCAGCCACCGCTTCTCTTCGGCTTTGGAAGTATTCACTGGTTTGTGGAAATACTCCGGAATAGACGTTGACCCGGCCGCTCCCATATTAGCCAACAAACGGCTCAATATGTAACTGCTGCGCCGGAAAGTTCTCTTTACATTTTGTGGTTCTCTGCGGTCGAACTGCCATGGCGCGAGCTGGCAGAAAACAACGTTCAGGTTCTCCGCTGTTGCCAAAACACCGTCGCCGATGATTGTAGCTCCTGCCGAGACAAGAGGTATTTTACGCGGCTCACGACTGTGCACATCCGCCGGTCCGACTCCCGCCGGAAGTGAGTTGAAACCGAACGGTTCGAAATATGCCGCAATATGTTCTTGCTCCTTTGTGCGAATTTTAATCGGCAAAAATGCATTGGCTTCCTGCTCGTCGAGTCCTATCGCCAGCAAATTTCCGCCTTTCTTCAGCCAGTCCGCAATGACTGCGGCATCCCCTGAAAGTTTCTGTCCCCCGCCTGGTCCGACGATGAGTACCTGCTTGGCAGACAGGTTTCTACCGTCATAGGAAGTAAGAGATACCCCTGTGGATTCGAAATGCTGCCTCCCGGCAGGTTCACCTACATAAATGACCTCCCTCCTCGGGGGCGGTTGCCAGGCCGATACGTAATGGAAAATATTTCGGGCAAGCATCTGCCCCGCCGGGTCATCTTCTGTGCGCCCGGTTATATCTATTTGGCAAAAGAGCACCATTCCTTTGCCTTCTCGGTACTCCATCAGCGGGCTGTACTGGAGGCTGTAGCCGCCGTCGAGAACGGCTAAAAAATCACCTCGCGCGGGCTTTTCAATGAGGACGGAGGCAACATTTCCGCGATTGCCGCTACGCCAAAGCCGAGTTACAGGGATGTCACACCACTTGACCGTTGGGCCATAACGGGGCCGCATTTCATAATCGAGACGCGCAGGCAGGATAGTCGCCTCGCCGCGCCAGTCGCGCAAGTGCTCCGCTTCAATTCCTCTCAAAAGCGGATGATCGGACACCCGCTTAAAGACCTGCCGCAGACCGTATGTAGCCACACGGAATCCGAACCGCTTTTCCAGCACATCTGGCGTCTGCTCGAAAATAATCACCTTCATTCCTTCGCGCACTCGTGTTATATCCGGAGCCGTGTTCTCTACTGTCAGGGCGGATTTGCCAACGATGAGTATGCCGTATGCCGACAAATCGGCGTTTGCTTCCACTTGCTGATACCGTATCCCCATCCCGTTCAATAGCTTGCCGGTTTGTCCCTTTGGGTCAAACAGCGCAATCTTCCCGTCCACCTTTGGGGCTCGATGGCGCGGTATGACGTCAACAGAGAAGGAATCGGTTTGAGTTTGGCCCTTGTCAAACTTGAAAGTTGCGCTAAGCTCATATTTTCCGGGGGCCAGGACGGCCGGAAGTTTGAAACGTAAGGCAATGCGCTGCTGCTGTCCGGTAGGCAATGTAATTTGCTTTTTGCCGGCGACTGCTTTGGGCAGGCCAAATGACCATTCGCAATTCGCCCTAACGGTTTCGCGGCAGTTGTTAATGATAATGAGTTGTTTTTCGACCATCTCGCCCGGCATGAAGTTATGGTCCTTGCTCGTGAAGGCCGCCGGTTTGCCGCCGATGTAACCTAACAGCGGCTGGTTATGGCGAATCAGAGCCTGAGCTGCAACCGTGGGAATCCAGTCTGAATGCTTGAAGGCCAGGTCCACCCGTTCGTATCGCTGATTGATATAATCCGGGCTGAAGCCCGGCCGCTGAAGGTTTTCCCAGTCCACATCGATATCTCTGCCGCTCTTGTCAACATCATCCCGCAGCCGCCAGTAATGCCCGTGGGACCAGGGGGAATTTGCCGAAACTCCCCACGTGCGAAAAGCACGCCAGTTGTCGGTGAAGTACTTTGCATATACCCGATTCCGTTCGGTAAAAATGTTCGAACCTACCGCGTGAGGATAGTCCCATCGGTGCCAGAGGTTGCCAGCCCGGAACTGCTTTGCCTCCCAGCGCAGGTTTGTTTTCTCCATCTCGCTGATTTGAAAGGCCCGGTCTCCCAGGAACTGCGAATTCCACTCTGCAAGACAAAACTCCCACGGCACCTTTGCACTTCCGAACGAGCGCTCTCCCTTGTACCATCCCCTGTACATCGTCCAGTCCCAGGGAAACGGCACACTGTATTCGCACGTGAAAACCGGTTTAACGCCAACGGTCGCCCACCGTTCGAACCAGTCGGACATCTCCTGAATAGGCGCGAAGTTCGCGTAGAAGTTGCTCGTGTGCATTGGGCCAAGATTTCCCGATGCATGATGATAGACGATACGCCCCTGGTCAAGGTTTCTGACTATTGCTTCGGCTTGCTTGGCTCGTTTGGAATTTCTCAATGCCCACGTGTCGCGAGGATTCTGGATTCCATCTATCATGTCCGGGTTCATGTCCTCGCTGTATCCCGTCGCGTTGTGGCTCATAGAATAGAATACGACCGACGGATGGTTCTGAGCAACCCGAACGTAGAACTCTGCGTGGTGAGCGTAGCCGTTTGTTTCATCGGCGTCTGGTTCCTCCCAGTCATAATGGGAGAAATGCGGCTGAGAAAGTGCTACGAGCATCCCAATGTCATCGGCGGCCTTCAGGATCTCCTCGAAGCTCAAATGAGAGCCCGGCTCGCAGCCGTAGTTGTGCGTATAGACGAAGTTTATCCCGAAGCTCTTGAGCCGTTCCATACTCTCACGAGCCGCATCGTAGTTCGCCAGCGCGGCCCCGACCTGGGCATTATCTAATGGAACGGCCGACAGGAAGATGCGGGTACCGTTCAGGAAGAAGTCGCGGCCGTCGATCCATAACTCGCGAAACCCGAAGCGCACCGGATAGCTTGTGTCCAGCACCTTGCCGCCGGACTCCTGCAGCGAAAGGTCGAGACGGTATGTGTTCTGTGGGGTATGGATGTCCCAGAGTTTCTCAGGTTTCCAGCTCTCGGTAAATTCGATGCGGCCATTCCTTAGGTCGCTTGCCTTGAAGAACTTGCTTGTGAACTGCCTGACGCTTTTGCCGTTGTCTGCGATTCGTGCGCGAAGAGTGTATTGTGTATCAGCGTCGATGCCCTCCAGCCCGGCGTCGAATTTGATTTCAGCCTTGCGCACTGATGTGTCCACTTTTACGTTGGAGATTCGTGCGCCCATAGGTGTGCTGACAAGGTACACATCGCCGCACAAGCCGCGACGTGCCACCGTACCCTTCACCTCTTTGGCCGAGGCGGTGTCACTGTATGAGAGCATGACGCCTTTTAGCGGCATAGCGACGACAAACATACTGAGAACATGCTTAGTGCCCGGGTGACAGACGGCTGTGATGTCAAGTTCACCGCCCGGAAAGACGATGTCACCGACGCCCCGGCCATCCAAATAGACAGTCGCGTATGAGTTCAGGTACTCCGAATGGACAGCGATACGCCGGCCTGCCCATGCTCTGGGAACGGTAATCTCCCGCTGATACCAGGCCATTGTAATGCTGCGCAGGTTCCGTCCCTTCCAGCTCGGATGGGCATAAACTCTCTGGCAGTCTTTCTGCATATAATCGGTGATTCCAGGCCAGCTCCCCGGGACCTTGAAGTAGCCCCACCTGTCGGCAGGCACTGTATTCGTGTTCTCATCGGCCAGCTGCCAGCGCCAAAGACCATTGATGCATATCCTCTCTCGCGTAGGCGTTGACTGTCGATACGCTTTCTCAACGTCCCAGACAGCCTTCACACCTTCAGGCAACCCTGCCGCAGCTGCATCCTGGCAGACACTCAGCACGACAAATGCGGCGATACTTATGATGATGACGAACGATTGTTGTTTTGAGGATTTCATTTCACCTGCCCTTCGTAAATTGAGTGATGATCCCGACTGTTGTTTTTAATTGAAACCACAATAACTTTTTACAGGAGACTCTTATCAATAAATATATTGGATTTTACACAGATAGCAACAAAACAGTAGCGTCTGTAGTACAAAAAAGTGAAAAAGGCAGACACACAACCTGTAAAATACAGATAACAGCTCATCGCCGGATATACGGCGTATCCTCTTTTTATTCGGACAATGAGTTTTACTTTTGCAAAATAAATATCATTTTCTTAATAATCAAAGTCCTTCATCATTTTGAGAATATCTCCTATTGGCCGAAAAAAACCATTTTTTATGTCGAGAGCGGTATATCTGCAAGAAAACTTACAAGTTTTCTTATTATTTATTTTACAATTTTATAGCACTATATATATTGACAAGTTTATGCCAAAATTAAAGTGTGCCATACTTGTTCCGTTTAGGATCTGATTCGATGAAACAGATAATTAAAGAAGTCTTTCAGGCAGAGGAAAAGGTCAGCGAAATTCTTAAGCAGGCCCGTAACAAAGCATCTGAAATAAGACGTTCTGTAGAAAAAGAGAACTCAGAGAAAATGGATGATGCGAAACAGAAAGCCCGGGAAATAATACAAACTACCGTTGAAGATGCGAAAAAAGAGGCTGAACACATCAGGCAGGAGAAACTCGAACAGGCCCGTCAGGAAAAGGATTCCTTACTTAAAAACAAAAAAGAAACTATAGATAACCTGGTTGATCATATCTGTAATATCATAATTAACACGACGTACGAGAAGGATAAAAAATAATGGCCAGTCCATTATCTAAATACTCATTTATTAATGCAAAGCTGCGTGCACGAATCAGCAAGATTCTTCCCGATGAAACATTCAACCAGTTGGCAAAAGCTCCTTTCCTTGATGAAGCGCTGGCTCTTTTGCGTGAAACACCTTTTGCAAGTCTTGAAGAGATATACTCCGGCACCGGCGATCTTAAACAGGCCGAGCTTGAGTTGCTTAAAAATGAAATTGAACTGTACAGAAGTATCAAACAGCACCTTCATCCTAATTCCATAGAACTCGTTGACGCGCTGCTGTACCGGTTTGAAATCGACAACCTTAAAAATGCTATAAGGATTTATTTTGACAGGAAAATCCGGAAACGTTCGGTTGAGAAGAACATATACTATATTCTGTATGAACGCATTATTAATGATATACCCGTTGACATCATTCTTAATGCGGAAAATTTCGATGAGATTGCAGGCGTATGCGAAGGAACTCCATACAGTCAGATTATCAAAAAATACAGCCATACTGCCGAGTCGCAGGGTTCTCTTTTTCGTATGGAGATTGCCTTTGACCATTTTTACTATGACAACCTTCTTTCTTCTATTAGCAAGCTGGACCGTAAAGATAGAACTATAGCCATCAGACTTACAGGCGTAGAAATTGATTTGCAGAATATCAACTGGATTATCCGGCTGAAAAACTTTTATGACCTTCCCGCTGAAGCGGTCATGGCAACTATTGTCCCGGGAGGCTTTAATCTTAGCAGGGACATTATCGGTGAATTATACAGTGCGCAGAATGTAACTTCTGTGCTTCAGAGGTTTGTTACGAGCAAATATCCGGGCCTGTCAACACTTCTGTCGGTCCAGACCACGGATAGTACCTCCCGGCTTCTCCTTATTCGCAGGATACTGGAAGAAATCATGAAAAATGAGGTCCAGCATATTCTCGCAGGCTATCCTTTTACGATCGGAATTATACTTTCGTATTTTATATTAAAAAGGAACGAGCTGAAAAAAATCAGGTTGATATTGTATGCAAAACAATATGGCATAAAACAGGAACGGATTGAGAGCATGATATGATGTTTACCTCTCCGATGATACAGATTTTTGCAATAGTGCTGGGAAGGGATTCTCGGCGCGTAACTGAAGCGATCCTTAGTGAAGGCGTTATGCAGTTTATTAATATATCCGAGGTCGATGGTGAAAAAACGGACAATCCCTCCGATGCCAAACCACAGGCCTCTCTCTCGGAAATCTCTGACCTGAGAAAACGGATTGAAGTTTTTTTACACACAGGCGGTATTATACCTTCGGCTCCGAGCGAAACAGATCTGGCCAACCGAATTTCCGTCAATATTGAAAAAGAGAAACAGCATCTTGATAAAATAGCTTCAGAGCGTGAGGTTCTCAGGGAAAGACAGCGGACGATTCAGCAGGAGATTCTGAAGCTCGAGGATATCAGAAAGCAGGTGGAACTATACGGTTTAGGCCTTTCTGATATTCCATTACATGGAAAACATTCTTTTATTTCCATGCAAACCGGAAAGCTCCCTGTATCAAATGCAAGACAGCTTGAGGATGATTTAAGAGACTACCCTTCATTGAATATTGCGCTGGGAAACGAAAAGGATATTGCTCATTATCTCTTGATTTCAATGAAAAGAGACAGAGAACACATTGGTAAATTCCTTTTGAAAGCCGGATGGACTGAGATTGAACTGCCGAATGAGCTGCAGTCGGTTAAAGAGGATGTTTTCAAAGAACTTTCTGTAAAACTCAACAAATTAATAGACGATCAGAAGAAACTTGAAACAAAGGCAAATGACCTGATAAAAAGAGAAGAGAAATACCTAAGAGATGTATGGGTTAATCTGCGTGTTCACGAGCTTTTTTACATAATCCAGACCAATTTCAAATCTTCTTCCCGGACGGTTATCTTTTCAGGCTGGCTGCCCGTTTCAAAAAAGGAAAAACTAACCGAAACAATCAAAAGGGCATCCGAAAACCGATGTTACCTGGAATGGAATGAAGCCGAGAGTAAGGATACTATCGCTGACCAGGTCCCTGTTCAGTTTAATAATCCGAAGATATTAGCTCCTTTTCAGATGCTGGTAAGTAATTTCGGCGTTCCCCAATATGGCACTATCGATCCTACTCCTTTTGTAATGCCCATATATCTGGCAATGTTCGGGCTTATGTTCGCTGATATAGGACAGGGTATTGTTCTGTCATTACTCGGTATTCTGGGTGCGTATCGTCTAAAGAATAATGAGCAAAAGAAAGGTTTATATAATCTTTCAAGCCTGGTTATCTGGTGCGGTGCATCATCAATACTCTTCGGTGCTCTCTTCGGGTCCTTTTTTGGGACGGGTCCTTTTAAGCCGCTTTGGTTCGATTTTCACGGCATTGTTGCCGGCCATAGTTCTGGAAATTCAGCAATTAATAATGTTTTTGATATTCTCGCAATTACGATATATTTCGGAATTTCCGTTATTTCCCTTGGTCTGCTCTTTAATTGGATTAATATGATCCGGACCGGAAAGTGGATGGAGCTGGTTTTTGATAAAGGGGGCATCCTCGGCGGATGGATTTATGCAGGAGGTATATATATTGTCTACCACATTATATCGCAAAATTCTAAGGGATTCCCTTCCGGTACAGTAATATTTATGCTTGTAGGACTGCCTTCTCTTTTACTTTTTGTCAAGGAGCCTTATCACTATTTCAAACATAAAGCAGACCAACCTGACAGGAAGTTTAGTGTTATTGCGATAATGAATTTCTTGATGGGATGGATCGTTGAGCTTCTTGAGATTTTCAGCGGCTATCTTTCCAATACCCTCTCTTTTATGCGGGTAGCCGGACTTGGCATGGCACACGCCTGCCTGATGATCTCCTTTTTCACTATTGCCGAGTTGACCTCAGGTGTTGCTTCTGTCGTGATCCTTATACTCGGGAATATGCTGGTGATCGGCCTCGAAGGTCTTTGTGCGGGAATACAGGCTCTGAGGCTTAATTATTATGAATTCTTTGCGAAGTTCTTTCATGGAACTGGAGAACTATACACACCAGTGTCATTAAATAGTAGCCACAAATAAGTAAGAAAGGAAAGAATGTTATGAATGTACACCAACAAAGATTGAAATTACACATTACGCAGAGTGTTGTTGTGCTTTTCGCGGTGATGGCAATGATCGGAACAATGTTTTGTACCAGTGCTTTTGCGCAGGCGTCGAACGTTGAACAAACCATAGAGTCGGAGCCGGAAATGTCCTCTACTAAAGCCGATGTTATGAAATATGCCCTTGTTGCCGCTTCTATTGCTTTTGGTCTTGGTGCTATCGGGGCCGGAATTGCGATTTCTCATGTTGGCGCCGCGGCTATGGGGGCGGTTGCTGAAAAACCACAGATTGCAGGCCAGGCCCTGATTTTTGTGGCGCTTGCTGAAGGGATTGTTGTATTTGGTTTGGTCACGGCTTTCTTGATTCTCAACAAGGTTTAACTGTACGATGAAATACTCGATTATAGGCGATGAAGATACGGTCCTTGGCTTTGGAGTTGTGGGAGTCTCCGGAAAGGTTGCTACGAATCCGGACCAGGCACAACGTGCTTTTAAAGCAACACTCCAGGACAAGGACACTGGTATTATTATTATTACCGAACGGATTGCAGACATGATTCGTCCAATGGTGGATAAATTTCTGTTTACTGTAAGTTTTCCGCTTGTTGTGGAGATTCCAGACAGAAATGGTTCGAAACCGGACAGGCCCGGAATCAAAGAAATGGTAAATACCGCTATCGGGATAAAATTGTGATTTTCGAAGCTCTTTCTACTTTTTCGTAATACCGGAAAGAGAATATATTCAAAAAAGGTATAAGTATCTATGGAATCAGCAGAAAAAGGAAAAGCCGAACTAATCTCGGGCATTGAATCAGATGCTCGCATCGAAGAGGAAGCAATTATAAAGGATGCCGAAAAACGGGCCGCCGAGAAAAGGAAATACTCTGAGAAGAAAATCGAGGCCCTGTTGAATGACGCCCGCAGCGAAGCGCAAAGGCAGGCGGAAGCTGTAAAGAGAAAGATTTTGTCGGGTGTAAAGCTTGAACTCAAGCGTAATTCAATGTCTGTTCGCAGCGTTTTAATAAAGGAAATTATGAACAGGGTTGAAAATAAGCTTGCTTCAATGGCCGGTGATGAAAATTACAGGTCTGTTCTGATAAACTGGATTGTAGAGGCATTCATTGGCCTGGGTGCCGAAGCTGCCCAAATCAATGCCTCTCAAAAGGAGCGGGCACTGATAGATGACCGGCTGATTTCGGAAGCAAAGGAAATAATCCATATTCAAACTAATAAGCAGGCACAGCTTAAACTCTCTGATGCCGAGCCCTTGAAATATCAGGGTGTTGTCCTGACTGCTGCTGATGGGCGTACCGCCTTTAATAATCAGGTTAAAACGCGAATGTTGCGAAACCAGCGTGAAATTCGAACATTAATTTACAACGCCGTATTGGCTGACGATAGAAAAGAATAATTATGAGTGACAGAATTATAGGACAGGTTAAACGGGTCAACGGCCCGGTAATAGAGGTGATGGGAATTACCGACGCTCATATGTTCGAACTCGTCAGGGTTGGTGAAGAAAATCTTATCGGTGAGCTTATTAAACTTGATTCGAACTGTGCTGTCGTTCAGGTTTATGAAGACACAACCGGAATTGCTCCTTTTGCCCCTGTTTATGGAGCAGGTATGCAGCTTTCTGTAGAACTCGGTCCGGGTATGATCGGTACTATTTATGATGGCATCCAGAGACCTCTTGAAGCTATCCGGGAAACGTCGGGCATTTTTATCAAGCGTGGAATATCAGTCCCCTCATTGAACAGAGAGAAAAAATGGCATTTTATTCCGTCGGTAAAAGAAGGTGATAACATCTCCGCAGGAACGGTCCTGGGTTCGGTTCAGGAAACGGAAAATATCCTTCATAAAATCCTCGTTCCACCTTTGGACAAAGGTGTTCTTGAGTCGGTAGTTCCAGAGGGAGACTATACCGTAGAAGATGTGATTGCTGTATTAAGAACTGATGAGTCACAAACCAAAGACCTTTTTCTGATGCACAAATGGCCTATACGTATTCAGCGTCCGACACAAAACCGTCTTCCTCTTGATATTCCGCTTATTACCGGCCAGCGGGTTATTGACACACTGTTTCCCGTTGCGAAAGGAGGCACCGTTGCTATTCCAGGAGGCTTCGGCACCGGAAAGACAATGACGCAGCAGGCACTGGCAAAATGGTGCGATGCGGATCTTATTGTATATATTGGTTGTGGTGAACGGGGTAATGAAATTACGGATGTACTCACTGAGTTTCCGAAACTGATTGACCCGCGAAGCGGCCGTTCTCTTATGGAACGGACTATCCTGATAGCAAACACTTCAAATATGCCGGTTTCAGCAAGGGAAGCGAGTATCTACACTGGAATAACTATGGCCGAATATTTCAGAGACCAGGGATATGATGTTGCGGTAATGGCCGATTCTACATCGCGATGGGCAGAAGCGCTCCGCGAACTTTCCGGACGTATGGAAGAAATGCCGGCAGAGGAAGGATTCCCGGCTTACCTGCCGACAAAAATAGCGGAATTCTATGAACGTGCCGGCTCGATGAAAACATTAAATGGTGACTCTGGTTCTGTTACTATAATTGGTGCTGTCTCTCCGCCGGCAGGTGATTTTTCCGAACCTGTCACCCAGCACACAAAAAGGTTTATCCGCTGTTTCTGGGGTCTTGACAGAAACCTTGCCAACGCCCGCCACTATCCTGCCATCTCGTGGATTGACAGTTACAGTGAATACCTCGAAGAGATGTCCTCATGGTGGGCCGACCAGGTCGGCACCGAATGGCTTGAAGACCGTACCGAAATAATGGAGCTGCTGCATAAGGAAGTGCGTCTTCAACAGGTGGTAAAACTTGTCGGTCCCGACGCTCTGCCCGATACCCAGCGATTTATCCTTGAAGTATGTACGTTGTTTAAGAACGCCTTTCTTCAGCAGAATGCGTACGATAAAATTGACACATTCTCAATTGTTCAGAAACAGGCAAAAATGCTGCACATCATTGTTACGTACTGGAAACGCGGCCTTCAGGCGATAAAAAGTGGAACAACCCTTATTAAGCTCAGAAAAATAAAAGTATATCAGGATATAGTAAAAATGAAATTTTCCATACCTAACGACAATCTCTCAGGCCTCGACAAAATCGAAGCCCGCCTGGAGCGTTCAATGGACCAAATGGAGGCCTTGCATGCTTGAACAGGAAAACCGGCATCTTCTTTCAGGACGTGAGTATATCGGCGTCAATAAAATCGACGGCCCCCTAATTTTTGTCCGTAAAACACACCCTGTAGGATACAGGGAACTTATTGAGTGTGTTGACGCCGATGGTAAGGTAAGGCTGGGAATTGTTCTCGAATCGTCAACCGATGCTGTAGTTGTTCAGATTTTTGAAGGCACCACAGGCCTTACTCTTCCGAATACTCGGATACGTTTTTCCGGACGGCCGCTTACCATTTCTGTTTCAAAGGACATGCTCGGGCGAGTATTTAACGGTTTAGGCCATCCCATCGACGGAGGCCCCCCGCAGCGCAGCGACATTGAGCTGGATGTTAATGGAATGGCGATTAATCCAACCGCTCGGCAGTATCCCAGAGATTTTATACAGACTGGTATATCTGTTATTGACGGAATGAACACACTTATCCGGGGTCAGAAACTTCCTATTTTTTCCGGTAACGGCCTGCCCCATAATGAACTGGCGGCTCAGATTGCACGGCAGGCAAAGATACGCGGAACAGATACCGAATTTGCTGTTGTCTTTGCTGCAATGGGAGTAAAGCATGATGTGGCACAGTTTTTCATCCGTTCCTTCGAGGAAAGCGGTGTGCTCGAAAATGTAGCACTGTTTCTCTCTCTTGCCGACGACCCTTCCATTGAGCGGCTGATTACTCCACGAACTGCGCTGACCCTTGCCGAGCACCTGGCATTCAACGAGGATATGCACGTTCTTGTTATTATGACCGATATGACAAATTATTGTGAGTCTCTCCGTGAAATATCCACTATCCGTGGTGAAATACCCTCAAGAAAGGGCTACCCGGGATATCTCTATTCAGACCTTGCCGAGCTTTATGAACGCTCTGGAATGATTAAAGGACATGAAGGCTCAATTACGTCACTGCCCATACTGACAATGCCCAATGATGATATATCTCATCCGGTACCCGACCTTTCCGGATATATCACCGAAGGCCAGATCGTATTCGAAAGGGAGATGGATGGTAGAGGTATTTATCCGCCAATTGCGGGACTGCCCTCTCTTTCACGTTTGATGAAGGATGGTATCGGTGAGGGAATGACCAGAGAAGACCATCCGCATCTTGCAAGTCAGCTCTTTGCTGCATATAGTTATGTAAAAGATGTACGAAATCTCGCCTCTGTCATCGGAGAAGAGGAGTTGACCCCTCTGGACCATGATTATCTTGAATTCGGGAGGGAGTTTGAGCAGAAGTTTGTTTCACAGCGCAAAGACGAAGATCGAAGTATCGAACAGACACTCACTCTCGGATGGGAAGTCTTAAAGTTCCTACCTGTCGAAGAGCTGCACAGGATTACCGAAGAGGAAATAGAGAAATTCTACGGAGCATAGCGGGTATTAATAATGGCGCAGCTTAATTACGCACCTACGAAAACAAATTTACTCAAACTCAGAAATGACCTGAAGTTTGCTCAGCAGGGTTATGAGCTTTTGGACCAGAAAAGAAATATCCTGATTATCGAGCTTCTGGCGCTCGTTGACCAGACTGTGGATTTTCAGAGCCGCCTTGAAAATGCCCTTGCCAAGGCATATAAAGCCCTCGAAGAGACGGTTTTTGACATGGGAAAACTTAAAGTTCAATACCTGACCGGGGCAGTTAATATTTCAACGGACATTACTATACGAACCAGAAGGGTCATGGGTATCAGCCTTCCCGTAATTGAAACGAAATTCGAAGAACACCCTCCTTACTACAGCCCCATGGGGACCAGTTTCTGGATTGACAGCTCTTTGCAGTTTTTCAAGGAGGCACTCAGGCTGCTTGGAAAACTCTCCGAGCTGAAAATATCCGTATTGAGGCTTGCCAATGAAGTAAAAAAGACTATAAGAAAGGTCAATGCACTTGAAAAAATAGCGGTTCCCAATCTGAAGGAAACAGTTTATTATATTGAAGGCAGGCTTGAAGAGAATGAACGGGATATGTTTATTCTCATGAAATTGGTTAAGGGAAACCTTGAGAAAAAAAGGCGCCAAAACGATGGAGAAAAAGCGTGAGTAATCCCATTAAAAAAATAATGGTCTATGTCGATGGAACCGAACAATCCGTGACTGCTGCTCAGTATGCGATATGTCTTGCGTCATTTTCCGGCGCAGAGCTTATTGCCTACTACGTTATCAACACCAGGGCCGTGGAAGACCTTCTTAAAGCAAGGATATTCCTCAAAGATGAGCAGGTTGAATATGAGCATGATATGGAAGCCGATGCCGAGCGGTATCTTAATTATATCAATGAGCTTGCAATGAAAAAAGGAGTATCGGTTATTAAAAAACGCAGCAGAGGGAATGTGCATAGGGAAATAGTCGATTCCATTGAGGCCGATGATGTTGACCTTCTGGTTATTGGTGAACTATCCAGAATCAGGAGCAGAAGGGACGAATTTTTTGATGAGACCGAACGGGCGATGCGTGCTGTTACCTGTTCTGTCTTAATTGTCAAAGATGAAGATAGAGTCTGGGAAATGTACGAATCGCTCGTATAACGTGAATATTGAATGCAGAGTCATTTTATTAGGTGCTCTAAGTATTAAAGTTGTTTAAGTTATAGATTTTCAGGAGAAGTGTAGTATGACGTTGATAGACCTGGTTGTAGAGAAAATTGTTAAAATCCCACTGGAGTCGCAGGACAAGCCGGATATTTTACGCGAGCTTGTCCAGATATTGAAGGACGCTGGCGAAATTGATGATTTTGATGCTGTACTGAAAGGGGTGCAGGACCGTGAAGATAAACAGAGCACAGGACTCGAGCAGGGTATTGCTGTACCTCATTGTAAATGTGCTGCTGTGGCAAGTCTGAAGTTTGCTATCGGTATTGCCCCACAGGGAATAGATTTTGACTCGATGGATGGGCAGCCGACAAATCTCTTTTTTCTTTTAGTGGCTTCACCTGAACTTTCAGGCCCTCACGTCGAAGCTCTTGCAGAAATAGCAAAACTGGCCCGCTCGAAGGCTTTTTGTAAGGCTCTGGTTCATGCGGAAAATGCTCAGGAAGTGGTTGAGTTGTTGAAAGGCACATAACGATATACTTCGGTTTGGGTGATTGTACTTTTTCATTTCAAAATAAGCGAAAAAGTTATTTCTAATGATTATTTGGAAAACGTGGAAAACGGGGTGATAGGATTCGAACCTGCGGCCTCCTGCTCCCAAAGCAGGCGCTGCCATCATAAGTGCTTGTCTCACATTCTTTTATGGTCGTTATTATTCATTAAATAATGATTACATACAGGTTGAACACTGAGATCATATTGGTTGTAAACGAACCATATTGCGTTTACTCGACTGTTAACGTGTCGTGGGTGTAAGCTTTAGTGTCCTAAGTTTCTATATTGCTCTAAAAAAGGGGGCCTATTCCGAATTAATCATTACGTGCCCCGAGTTATACAAATCTGCTATCTCTACTTCACAATTGATTGCTACTTGCAATTTACGTATCATCTGCAATGTGACGGTAAAAGATTAACAATCCTTTGGCTTGCTCTGCTTAGATACCCGATTTCACTTGAATTAGCACAAAACTTAGCTTATTCTTTTTGGTTGAAACGGATATCGTGGCCCATATGTGGTTATGTCATTACTGCGGTCCGAAAAGTAATTTCTTCTAATGTCTAAAACGAGAAGTTTAGATGAAGCTATTCGTCCCTAAAGAGAATGATCCAGCAGAAACTCGGTCTCCATTGCTCCCAATAGATGCCGGTAAATTGACAGGACTCGGGGCAGACGTCGAGGTGGAAGCTGGAGTTGGAAAATCTATCAACATTTTGGACGAAGCGTACAAGAAAGCCGGGATACAGATTTCCAGCGACCGTGTAGCGTCGATGTCCAGCGCTGATATGGTGTTACGCATGAGCCTGCCCGCCGGTGAGGATATCCAGCATCTCCGCGAAGGGTGTATCCATGTAAGCTGCATGGATCCCTTCAACAATGCCGACTTGGTTAAGGAAATCGCCTCCAGAAATATTAGTGCAATCAGCCTGGAGATGATTCCGCGCACGACCATTGCGCAAAAAATGGATGTGTTGAGTTCGCAGGCCAATCTGGCAGGTTATGTTGCCGTTGTTTTGAGTGCCGAACGTCAGCAAAAAATCTTTCCGATGATGATGACGGCTGCCGGTACTATTCCACCGGCCCGAGTATTTGTTATCGGCGCCGGTGTAGCCGGGTTGCAGGCAATTGCCACGGCCAAACGTTTGGGTGCGCGAGTCGATGCCTTCGATGTGCGTCCGGAAGCACAGGAGCAGATTCTGTCATTGGGCGCCAAACCGCTCAGCGTGGATCTCGGGGAAACAGAAAAAACGAAAGATGGTTACGCCAAACAGCTCACGGATGAACAGCTTCGGAAACAGCGTGAAGCTATGGCAAAACAATGCGCCCGGTCGGATGTTGTTATCACAACAGCCAGGGTATTCGGAAGAAAAGCACCGCTGATTGTCACAAATGAGATGCTGGATAGCATGAAGCCCGGCAGCCTGGTGATAGACCTTGCAGTGGAGACCGGTGGTAACGTGGAATCGTCTGAGTTTGGCAGGGAGGTCGAACGTAAAGGTGTGACGATCATCGGACAACCGGAACTGCAGCGTCAGGTTCCGGTGCCGGCCAGCCAGATGTTTTCGAGCAACCTGTACAATTTCCTGGAGCACTTCTGGGACAAAGAGATGAAAAACTTTGTACTCAACCGAGATGACGAGATCATCCAGGGTTGCCTCGTTACCCACGAAGGCGAGATTGTTAATCCGGTTATTAAAGCAGCTATTGGATAAAGGAGACCGTTATGGATTTAAATCCCTCGACGATGCCATTGTTGTTCTTTGTATTTGTGCTGGCAATGCTCCTGGGCACTGAGCTGATTAGAAAAGTCCCTTCACAACTGCATACACCGCTGATGTCGGGTTCGAACGCCATCTCAGGAATAAGCATCGTCGGAGCGCTTATTGCCGCAGGTCGCCAGGACAGTGGAACGGCTGTAACAATACTCGCGACACTGGCAGTAGCATTCGCGATGATTAATGTTGTTGGAGGATACCTTGTCACCGACCGCATGCTGAAGATGTTTAAGGGTAAAGACAGGAAGGGGGGCAGGTAGTGAATCCTGAATTCCTCAGAGGCCTTTGCTATATCGCAGCATCAATTCTCTTCGTATTCGGTCTGAAGATGCTGAGTTCACCGACCACCGCCCGGAAAGGGAACATAATCTCCTCCATCGGTATGCTTATAGCTATTTTAACTGCGCTCACAGCGATGACAGAGATTAAATGGATATGGATCATTTCCGGTGCCTGCATCGGTTCGGCCGTTGGTGTATTGGCAGCACAATTAGTAAAGATGACCTCCATGCCGCAAATGGTCAGCTTGTTCAATGGTTTCGGTGGTCTGGCCAGTTTATTAGTCGGCTGGTCGGAATTTCACGGGAAATGGGCTACTAACGATGCGATTAACCTTTTCACCATAGTCGCGATTCTCCTCACGATTCTAACTGGCGGAGTCACGTTTTCAGGCAGTCTTGTGGCATACGGAAAACTTTCTGGAACAATAACCGGCAAGCCAGTGCTGTATAAGGGACGAAATATCATCAATGCGGTCATAATGATTACGGTTGTGGTTTTGGGAATATTATTCTGCATCCAAAAACTTGATCAACTTGATACGGCCGGACTTAGAAACATATACATCCTGTTGACCAGTATTATTATACTAACATTGATAATAGGTGTTCTTGCCACCATCGGCATCGGGGGTGCCGACATGCCCGTTATCATTTGTTTGCTGAATAGCTATTCCGGCCTGGCTGCATGTGCAGCCGGATTTGTCATTAATAACAACGTTATGATTGTAGCCGGTTCACTGGTCGGAGCTTCCGGCATCATCCTTACTAACATTATGTGTAAGTCCATGAATCGTTCGCTCGCAAACGTCTTGTTCAGTGGCTTCGGGTCAGCTACCTCGACCGGGAGCGGTGCATATCAAGGCGAAGTAAAATCATTGAGTGTTGAAGACGCCTACTTGATCCTTGAGGCGGCGCACAATGTGGTCTTCGTGCCGGGGTACGGTATGGCCGCAGCTCAGGCTCAGCATGTGGTTCGGGAACTCGGGGAACTACTGGCAGCCAATGGGGCAGAGGTGAAATACTGCATCCATCCGGTCGCCGGACGGATGCCGGGACACATGAATGTGTTGTTGGCCGAAGCGAACGTCCCATACGAATTGCTCGTTGAGCCCCAGGATGTGAATCCGACTATGGAGATTGTGGATGTGGCTGTTGTCATCGGGGCAAACGATGTTGTTAATCCGGCGGCAAGAGAGGACAAGAGCAGCCCACTCTGGGGCATGCCGATTATCGATGTGGATCATGCCCGCACCTGTATTGTCCTGAAACGGTCGATGAATCCTGGATTTGCCGGTGTTAACAACCCGCTGTTTTTCAAAGAAAACACTCGGATGCTGTTCGGTGATGCAAAAGCATCGATCGCATCTTTGGTATCCGAGTTTAGAAGTTAAAACTTCAATCTTCCACCACTTGCGATTCCTCGGGCTGTCTCCTGAGTACAATGTCGGAGGATATCTCTGAAAGCGATTTACAGCCTGTCATGAGCATGGCTCTTGTGAGGGTCTTTTGTAAGTACTCCATCTGCAATCGCACACCTTCACTGCCCGCACCGACGGCTGCGCGGACAATGTCTCGCCCAACGAGCACAGCCTTGGCGCCCAGGGCCAGCATCTTAAGCACATCATAGCCGGTCCGAATCCCGCCGTCTGCTAATAGCATCACATTACTTGCCGCGGCAGCCTTGACGATTTCCTCAAGGATATCAGCCGTGCCCGGTGTGGAATCGAGCACTCGCCCGCCGTGGTTTGAGACTACGATTGCCGCAACACCCGCCCCGGCAGCCAGTACCGCATCCTTAGCGCACATGATCCCCTTGACCACCACGGGTAAAGAAGTCGATGTTACAAGCTCACGGATGTCGGCCTGAGATTTCCTGAACACTTTCTGATTGTGTTTGCGCATCATATATGAGCCGCATCCATCAATATCCACGCCGACCGCCGATACGCCGCGCTGTTCGGCCTTCTTGAAAAATCTGATTATCTCCTGCTGGGTCCTCGGTTTGATGATTTTGACCCCGCCATTATTACCCTGAGCAATCGCATCGAGACCGGGGCTTTCATCGATGGAATATGTGTATGTATCACCTCGCCAGGCTATTGTGCCGGCTTCGTTGCAGCCCTGTACCGTGGCTTGGCAGAACTCTCGTTCCGTGATGACCTTTTCTCCGCCGAATGAATTAACACCGGCGACCGATGCGGCCATGATCGGCATGGATAGTTGCTTTCCAAAGCATGAAAATGTCGTATCCGGCTCAAAGTGCTCACTAATCAATTTCGTTTTCAGTCGCAATTTCCGCAGGGCTAGCCAATTGTTGTGGAAGGAGGCGCCGCTGCCCATTCCTCCAATGCCGAGAGGCCGGCCATAGTGCTGACCCTGACAGAAGCGGGAGGGTGCACCGTTACAGTCCTTGTACACCATGCAGAAGCCTTTGAGCTTTTCTTTTGCCCGCGCCCGAACATCTTCGAGAGTTAAACCTTCTGTGGACATAGCTTTATTCCTTAGGCGTTATTCTCTGTCACGGAAGAATCTGTATTACTCGTCCTGTTTTCGATAGGTACATATGGTCTGGGGTCCGGACCTGTGAATAGCGCCTTCGGCCGAAATATCCTATTGTCCTTGCGCTGTTCGAGAATATGTGCGAGCCACCCCGCACTCCTCGCCGCAGCAAAGATAGGCGTGAACAAATACCTGGGGATTCCAAGTATGGTGTAAACCGCACCTGAGAAAAAATCAACGTTAGGGTACACTGGCTTGCCTTTCTTACCCATGTGGTCACCGAAACTTTTTTCGAGTTGTTTGAGGAATTCGCAGAGTTTATGGTCACCTATCTTTTCCGATAGTTCCTCGAGAAATCGCTCCATAACTGTCGCCCGTGGATCTTTCGCTTTGTAAACGCGGTGCCCCATACCCATTACCTTACGATGTTCGCTCAGGGCCTTGTCGAGCCATGGTTCAATATTTTCCTTAGATCCTATCTCATCGACCATATTCATAACTCGCTCGTTTGCTCCACCGTGCAGAAAACCAGCCAAAGCCCCGATTGCTGCAGAAATACTGCAGTAGCAGGTGGAATAGGTTGAGGCTACGACCCGGGCGGTAAATGTGGAAGCATTGAAGCCGTGCTCGGCATGCAATAGCAGGCATGCGTCAAAAATGCGACCTTCTTCAACTGGTGGCTCCTGGCCCCTGAGCAAATAAAGGAAGTTCGCGCCCGGCGAAAGATCAGGCCGAGATTCAAGATAGGCCTTGCCTTCCTTGAACCGCTGATAAGTGGCGAGCACTGTGGGTATCTGAGAAATCTGGTGCAGTGTCTGCCGACAGTTGCACGTGGCTGAATGTTGGATCTTATGTTCAACAGTGCTGCTCAGATATGAGATGACCGATTGCAGCAATTCCATGGGTGATCCTGCAGACGGGAAATGACGAATCATGTCCTGAATTGCCGGCGGCAAGTCTCGGCATCGACGGCAGCGAGCAGTAAACTCCTCCAACTTTGCTTTCGAAGGCAAAGCTTCATATAGCAGCAGGTAGGTTGTTTCTTCAAACGAAGAGTGTTGAGCCAGTTCCTCGATTGAATACCCTCGATAATAGAGTTTTCCACTAAGGCCGTCAATTTGACAAACCTCGGACTCGGCGGCTATAACACCCTCAAGTCCTTTGGCATAGTTTGTCTCTGTCATAGATTCTTCTTTCTATCTGTCGATACTCTTTTAAATATTTCGAACTGCAATAACTGCCTCGTCTATTTCCCTTTCAACGATTTCAGGATACTGGAATCGGCTTGGGCTACAATTCCAGAAGCAGCTTATCCGGATCCTCGATAAATTCCTTTACTCTTGTCAGAAAACTGACGGCTTCACGCCCGTCGATAACTCGATGGTCGTATGTCAGGGCCACGTACATCATAGGACGCGCGATAATCTTCTCATCGATAACGACCGGCCGTTTCTTTATCGCGTGCATGCCAAGAATCGCCGTCTGCGGATAGGCCGGAATCGGTGTCGAAAGCAACGACCCGAATACACCGCCGTTGGTAATTGTGAAGGTTCCGCCGGCCAGTTCATCAGGCATTAGTTTTTTCTCTCCGGCACGTTGGGCCATGGATGCGATTGTGGTCTCAATTTCGGCGAAGTGACGCGTGTCGGCATCGCGTATGACCGGCACGAGAAGACCCTTATCGATGGACATAGCCACGCCGATATCATAAAAATATTTGTAAATGATGTCGTTGCCTTCAAGTTGCGTATTGACGGACGGAAAGTCCTTCAGTGCCTGACAGCAAGCCTTAACAAAGAACGACATGAAACCGATCTTGATTCCGTGCTCCTTTAAGAACTGGGCTTTGTATTGGGTACGGATATCAATTACCTTTTGCATGTCAATTTCGTTGAACGTGGTCAGATAGGCCGTAGTCTGTTTGGCCTGAACCAGGCGTTCGGCCGTCTTTCTTCGAATTGTGGACATGGGAATCCGTTCAGTACGCTGCTTCCCGGCCACCTGCTTTTTTGGGGCTACTACCCAGGGCATGGGAGAAGATGCTGCTTCATGTGGTTTAGCTTCTGTGTCCTGGATCGTTTTGGGATCGATTTTGTGTTCGGTGACGGCCTGTATATTTGTAGGGGGGGTAACAGGTGTATCGCTCTTTTTATCTGCGGCAGTCGAAGGCTCTTCCACTGTTGACGCCGAAGACTGTGCCCCATCATCATCCTGACCCAGCATACCTACGGTTTGCCCGATAGATACCTCCGTTCCCTCCGCTACCAGTATTTCAAGCGTCCCGGCGCCGGGTGACGGAATCTCGAGTACCGCTTTGTCGGTTTCCAATTCAAAGAGCATGTCTCCTTCTGCCACCTGATCGCCGTTATTCTTGAGCCAGGAAACCACAACACCAGTGGTGATTGATTCACCGACCGATGGTACGTTAATCTCGTTTTTCATTTCATATCTCCCCTGTTAGTCTGCCCATTCACTGCTGCTCTGGTCGGTGCCGACTCAAAAGCGAGCTTAACCAGTTTCTTCTGTTCTTCTTGATACTGCTTGAACGACCCGGTTGCATTGCTGGCGTTTTCGTCCCGGCCGAAATATTGAAGATCGGTCTTTGGAAAATGCCGCGAAAAAGCCTCTCGCATATAGGTCCATCCTCCGCAATTCCTGGGTTCCTCCTGAACCCATATGATGTTGCGCGGCTTGTATTTCTCCAGGCAGGATGCAATTGCACTATCCGGAAACGGGCACAGTTGCTCAACGCGAATCAGCGCTGTATTGGTATGCCCGGAAGTCTCACGATAGGCGATTAGGTCGTAATAGATCTTGCCTGAACACAATAGAATCCGGTCTGCCTGGTCCGGATCACACGAATCACCGAGCACTTCCTGAAAACTTCCCTCTGCAAGTTCGGTAACGTCGGAAATAACCTTCGGATGGCGCAACAGACTTTTGGGTGCCATAATGATCAGAGGCTTGCGGAAGCTGAGCTTGACCTGCCGCCTGAGCAAATGGAAGTACTGTGCCGGCGTAGTTACATTGCAGATTTGGATGTTGTCATCGGCGGCAAGCTGTAGGAATCGTTCCAGATACGCACTGGAATGGTCTGGGCCCTGCCCCTCGTTGCCGTGAGGCAGCAGCAAAACCAGGCCGCTTGAGCGGTTCCATTTACTTTCTGCCGATACGATGTAGTTGTCGATAATTACTTGTGCGCCATTGGAAAAGTCGCCGAACTGCGCTTCCCACGCTACGAGAACATGAGGGCTCACCAGGGAGTAGCCATATTCGAAACCCAGAATAGAGTATTCCGACAACGGACTATCGAATATCGACAACTCTGCCTGGTTGTCATCCAGACTGCGCAACGGAGTGTAGGGGTGAGGTTGCTCACTTTCCGTATCCCACCAGGTCATGTGTCTCTGAGAGAATGTCCCGCGTACGCAGTCTTCGCCACTGAGGCGTACGGGGATGCCTTCCAGCAAAAGGGAGCCAAACGCGAGTACCTCGGCCAATGGCCAATCTACCAGGTGGCGCTCCCCAAAGGCGGCTTGCTTGCGTGCCAGGATACGTGCCAGTACGGGATGAATATGGAATCCCTTCGGCACCGTCATGAGATGTTGCCCAATACGCATTAGCGTTGACTCCTCGACGCCGGTATCGACCTGCTCATGTGAGTATCTGTTGCCCATCCCCTCCCAATCAGGGCCCTGTTTTGTATTTATCTGTGCGGTCGGTTCAGCTCGTGCATGATCCAGCGCTTGCTTCAAAGCACTGATGTGCTCCTGTGTAATCGATTTTTGTTCTTGCATACTTGCAACGCCGATCCGGGCACAATGTTCGCCATAGATGGTAGCTGCAGTCGGGTGATCTCTGATAATCTTGTACATGCGCGGATGGGTGAAGGCTGGCTCATCCGCCTCATTATGTCCGTGCCGCCGGTAGCAGAGCACGTCCAGAACACAGTCGGCGCCAAATGTCTGCCGGAACTGCAGCGCCAGGTCGGCGACGTACACCAGGGCTTCCGGGTCGTCGCCGTTGACGTGGAATATTGGAATGGGAAGCGCCTTGGCCATATCCGTGGGGAAGCAAGAGGAACGCGCATCCCGTACCGCCGTGGTGAAGCCGATCTGATTGTTGATGATGATGTGAATGGTTCCGCCAGTGGCATATCCTTGCAGCCGAGAGAGATTAAGGGTCTCGGCTACAACTCCCTGGCCCGAGAAGGCCGCATCGCCGTGTAACAGCACTGGTAGGGTACGTTTACGGTTGTCTTTTCTGTCTTGTAAGGCCCTCGCCTTGCCGAGAACAACCGCATCGATCGATTCCAGGTGGCTTGCGTTCGCACACATGCTTATATGTGTAGTGCCTCCGTCATCGAGTACGTGATCGGTCTCGTATCCGATGTGGTATTTTACGTCACCGCCCCCGCCGTACATCAAGGGTGCGAAGTTTTCCTCGAATGTGGAGAAAATCTCCTCCGGAGTCATGTGCAGGATGGTATTTAGAATTGCCAACCGTCCTCGGTGTGTGGTCCCGAGGACATAGTCCTCGATACCATAGCGACCGGCGCTGTCCACCAGGAAGTGCAGTCCCGGAATTATCGCCTCCGAACCCTCGAGCGAGAACCGTTTCTGGCCCACGAAAGACTGATGCATCATATGTTCCAGTGCTTCGGTTCTCAACAGGTCCTCAAGTATGATTCGCTTCTGATTATTGTCCAACGTCGGCCGGTTACGGGTAGATTCCATCTTATCTATTAGCCAGCGTCTGATGCGCTTGTCCTGAATGTGCAGGAATTCGACGCCGATCGAGCCGCAGTAGGTTTCCCGAAACGCCGCGATGATGTCCCGCAACGGTGCAGTCGATGGTTTCATAGCACGGCCCGCCGAGAAAACAGTTTCAAGATTGTCCTCCGAAATCCCAAAGCCATCAAGCGTTAACCTCTCGTAGGCAACAGCAGTATCTCTATGTAGATAGTTATGATCCGGTCCAAAGTTTCCGCCAAGAGGGTTCAAGCAGGCATATAGATATCCAATGTCTCGGTAGGCCCAAAGCAGGCTGTCAACACGGCTCTGCCGATAAACCATGTCGGACGCCCCGGTTTGTGTTTCTGCCTGGGGCAATATGGCTTTCGTTCTTTTGGCATCGCGAAAGTAGGCATCCCATGCCGCACCAACGGATGATGGATTTCTCTCCCATTCACGGCATAGGTTTTCAATGTAGGACACGTTATCCATAATCAACATGAAGTCCGGTCATACTCGATTTGCCGCTGAAGGCTCACACAGTAATAGCTTTGCATTACCAAGGGGAATCCTATCACCATCTTCGGCACTTGTCAATCGAAATATCCTTGATTTACACTCAATCCTGCTCTGATTTAGCTCAATCAATTGCAGCAAAAGTCAACTTCAATCATCACCTGTTCTCTTAGAATCTTTTATTGCGTGAATTATACGTTCAATTGGCTATTAGTGTTCAACGTTTTGAGTTTAGAGCACATCCGGAATCTGGTCTGGCCTGTCCACGACAACAACCCCCGCTTGCCGCAAGGCCTTGACCTTCTCCACGGCACCACCTTTCCCACCTGAAATAATTGCGCCGGCATGTCCCATCCGCTTTCCAGGCGGGGCCATACGTCCGGAGATAAATGCGACTACCTTCTTGTGTATAGATGTCTTAATAAATGATGCGGCCTTCTCCTCTTCAACACCACCTATTTCTCCTATCAGTACGATTGCATCCGTCTCTTCGTCATTCTCGAACATCTCCAGCAGATCAACGTATCCCGTGCCAACGATAGGATCACCTCCAATACCGACACAGGTCGATTGACCCAGGTTCTTCTCGCTCAGATCAAATACGACTTCATAAGTAAGGGTTCCACTCCGTGAGATAACACCGATCGCGCCCGCTTTATGAATGTAGCCCGGCATAATGCCGACCTTGCTCTTTCCCGGCGAGATGATTCCCGGACAGTTCGGACCGACCAAAAGTACCTTTTTGTGTTTCAGCTCATGATAAAGATCGACCATCTCCAATACAGGAATACCTTCGGTGATACAAACAATAAGTGATATTCCGCCGTCCGCCGCCTCGCGGATTGCATTCGGTGCAAAGTTGGCTGGAACGAATACCACAGAGCATTGGGCCCCGGTCTCTATCACGGCCTCCTTGACCGTGTTGAATACGGGAAGTGTACCCACCTGGCGGCCGCCTTTGCCCGGTGTGACACCTCCGACCACCTGTGTTCCGTACTTCAGCATGGCCTCGGCATGAAATGAACCATCTCGTCCGGTGATTCCCTGGACGATAACCCTGGTCTGCTTATCTATCAGAATACTCACGACTTTGGTCCTTTCCGTGCGCAATTGACAGCTTCCTGGATTGCGTCGGTCATATAACGGGTGACAATCAGGCCCGCCTCGTTTAGCATGTTGCGACCTTTCTCTTCATTCGTACCGATGAGTCGTATGATAATAGGCACGGTGATACCGAGCTTGTCACGGGCCCAAAGAATGCCCTGAGCAATGTCATCACAGCGTGTGATTCCTCCGAATATATTGATAAGAATGACTTTTAATTGCTTGTTTCTCAAGAGGATGCGCATTGCATCGAGGACTTTTTGTGGATTCGAACTTCCCCCGACATCCAGGAAGTTGGCCGGACTGCTGCCAGCCAGTTTGATGCCGTCCATCGTTGCCATGGCCAAACCTGCGCCGTTGACCATGCAGCCGATCTCCCCGGACAGGCTGACAAAGCTCAAGCCGGTGGCCCTGGCTTCCAGCTCATCGGCGGTGTACTCCTCCGGGTTGCTGAGCCGAACAATATCAGGATGTTTCTCAATCCCATTGTCGTCAAAAACAATCTTTGCATCTGCGGCGACCAGATGGTCCTGCGCGGTGTGCGCGAGCGGATTTATCTCAACCAAAGAACAATCTTTATCGCGGAAGAGTCGATACATACTTTGCACGATTTGGACGGCCTGAGCACAAAGTGCCTGATCCGGAAATGAAACCGAGAGCCATTGCGTCAAGGTTTCCGGGCTGTCCGATTCATGGATACTGGTCATTGCAAAGCGCCGAATCTTCTCACGTTCTCGAACCGCGACTTCTTCTATATCCATACCACCGGCAGCACTGATTATCAAAACCACCGACTTAGCTTCCCGATCAATGGTGATTGCTGCATAGTATTCGGCCTGGATTTCCAACATCTCTGTGATGAGCAACTGCTGTACGGGGAAATCCTTCACGGATATCGCCAGTATCTCACGCGCCACTGATTCTGCTTCCTCTTTCGACGACACTGCTCGGACAGCTCCGGCTTTGCCTCGGCCACCAACCAGCACCTGGCCCTTAATCATGGCCTTCCCACCCCAGGCACCAGCGGCTTGAGCGGCTTGTTCCGGAGTATTTGCCGGCTCTCCTTGTGGAACACTAATACCATACTGCTGGAGCAGCTCACGAGCTTGGTACTCATATATCTTGATTGCTTTGCTCCTTAAATGCCTTGATGGCGCGTTTTACCATGTTGATATTTTTTGTGACCTTTATGCCCCGCGGGCACACGCGTGTGCACTTGAAATGGTTTTCACATGGCCAGACACCGCGAGAGTCGTCCAGCACCTCAAGACGCGGGCCAATTCCTTCATCCCGGCTGTCGAATACAAATCGAGCTGCCTGCAACACTGCTGCCGGCCCGATGAACTCCGGGTCATTTTCCACCACCGGGCACGATGAATGGCAGGATGCGCAGAGGATACATTTAGTCGCATCGTCAAATTTATTCCGCTCGGATGGCGTTTGGATAGTTTCTTCGTGCGCTGTTTTTTGCACCGGTATCAGAAAAGGTTTCACGATTTTATAGGCATCAAAGAAACGTGTGTAATCGACCATGAGGTCACGCTGTACGGGCAGCGACTTTAGGGGTTCGATGGTAACCACAGCATTCTCCTGGTCCGCTACATCCCGGATTAGTGTTTTACAGGCGAGTCGCTCAACGCCATTAATGGTCATCGCATCCGAGCCACATACGCCGTGGGCACAACTCTTGCGAAAGCATAGCGTACCGTCGAGATTGCGTTTGATGAACATAAGAGCATCCAGAAGCCGATCTGTCGGTTCAACGGCAACCTCGAAGTCCTGGTACCTCGGGGCATTATCAGTCTCGGCATTGTAGCGTCTTATTCTAAGTGTGATTTTCATCTTTTACTCCCACTATCTCTCCACGTAAGCTATTTCTGTATTGATAGTGTCATCATATCTTTCTGTCTATTTCATTATTCGTCGGAGAAGTTCCAACTAATACTTCCGTGGTTTGGGCTCCCAGATTGACAAATCCACCGGCTTATAGTCTAAACGAACATTTCCATCTTCAAGCCAGGCGAGCGTGTGTTTTAAATACTTTCCGTCGTCACGTTCCGAAAAGTCCTCCCGAGCATGTGCTCCCCGGCTTTCCTTACGGTTGTGCGCACACGCCGCCGTGATAAATGCCAGGTCCAGCAGATTTTGAAGTTCCAACAGTTCCAGCAGGTCCGTATTGTAGGCCTTGCCCGTGTCCCCCACACGAACCTGCTCCGTTGCCTGCCGAAGGCTCTGAAGCTGTCGCACAGCTTTGGCCATCTCATCGCCGCTGCGGTATATCCCCACAACGTCCATCATGATGGTCTTCATTGAAGCCCTTATCTTTTCAGCCCGCTCATCGCTGCGTTGGTTGCTGAGCTTATCCAGAATATCTCTGGCCCTATCCTCGGCATCAGCGGGTATAATGCCGATATCCACCTGGTTGACGAACTCGGACATATGTCGCCCGGCACGTCTGCCAAACACGATGAGATCCACGAGACTATTAGTTCCCAGGCGGTTGGCACCGTGGACCGACACGCAGGCGCATTCGCCGGCCGCATACAAACCTTCGTACACACCACCTTCGACATCGGCGATTACTCGGCCGTTGAGGTCCGTGGGAATACCGCCCATGGCATAATGTGCAGTCGGCTGAACGGGAATCGGCTTGTCAACCGGATCCAGGCTGAGATACGTGCGGCAAAAATCGCAGATGTCAGGCAACTTCTTATTCAGCATGTCTCTACCCAGATGAGTTGCGTCAAGGTGTACATAGTCATCCTGTTCAGGGTCACCAATCGCACCTCTGCCCGACCGAATTTCTGTTGCAATTGCCCGGGCAATCATGTCACGGGGAGCAAGATCCAGAAGTGTCGGCGCATATTGTTCCATGAAGCGTTCGCCTTTGCCATTCCGTAGAATTCCGCCTTCGCCCCTGACTCCTTCGGTGATGAGTATCCCCATGCCTCTAATGCCGGTGGGATGAAACTGGAAGAACTCCATGTCCTCGAGTGGAACACCCCGACGTGCGAGGACCGCGGGACCGTCTCCGGTATTCGCGTAGGCATTGGACGTGGTTCGAAACATGCGACCGAAACCACCGGTCGCGATTAATACGGCCTTGGCATGAAAAACATGTAGCGCGCCAGTAGCCAGTTCCAGCGCAACAACGCCCATGCATTTGCATCCCTCAATCAGCACGTCCACGAGATGAAATTCATCAAAAAACGAGACGTTGTTCTTGATGCATTGCTGGTAGAGCGTCTGGAGGATCATGTGACCGGTGCGATCTGCGGCGTAACACGCTCGCCTGACGGGCGCTTCGCCGAAATTTCTGGTGTGACCACCGAACCGGCGCTGGTCAATCTTTCCTTCCGGCGTACGGCTAAAGGGTAAGCCGCGGTTTTCAAGATCGTACACGGCCTGCACGGCTTCTTCAGCCAGGATAGCGGCGGCCTGCTGGTCGGTCAGGTAGTCACCGCCTTTGACCGTGTCAAACGCATGCCACTCAGGCTTGTCCTCTTCTATGTTGCCAAGTGCGGCACCGATTCCTCCTTGTGCCGCCCCGGTATGACTACGGATAGGCAGCAGCTTCGAGATAACAGCTGTCCGATTTGCACCAGGCACCCGACTTGCTTCGAGCGCCGTATAAAGACCGGCGCCTCCCGAGCCCACAATCACGGCATCAAATTCATGTTTTAATGAGCTGCCCATAGTATTCTTTCCTACGTAGCGATCAGGTATTTTGTTTTGCCAAATTGAGAATTCCACCTGCCA
Source organism: Planctomycetota bacterium (assembly GCA_019456195.1). GTDB lineage: Bacteria > Planctomycetota > Phycisphaerae > Sedimentisphaerales > Anaerobacaceae > NIOZ-UU13. Next base: position 51,563 of record VRUK01000004.1, read on the forward strand.
GGAGAATACGGCGTTGGCGGACTGAGACATCGAGTCGCGTTACGACTTTTCGGCTTTCGACTAAAATCTGAATTTCCGAGGCGCCATCAGCAATTGCCCTCTTGATGTTGGGAATTGATATTTTGCTGCCCTGCTCGATTGATTCATAATCGGCCGGTTCAGCAAAGACCAGAGGTAGAATCCCAAAGTTGATTAGATTCGCTTTATGAATCCGCGCAAAGCTCTTGGAAATCTTCGCGCAGACTCCAAGGTATCGAGGCGCTATTGCCGCATGCTCACGAGAAGAGCCCTGGCCGTAGTTTTCTCCACCAACCACAACCCCGCCCCCGCGTTCTTTGGCCCGCGCCGGGAATTCGGGGTCAATTATTTCGAACACAAACTCACTGATCGCTGGGATGTTACTGCGGTATGGCAATACCCTGTTCCCCGCGGGCATGATGATGTCGGTACTTATGTTGTCACCGACCTTGATTAGAACTGTTCCCTCCAGTGAATCTGCGAGCGGTATGAATTCAGGCAACGGTTGAATGTTGGGACCGCGAATGATCTCTACCGCTGCCGGGTCTGCTGGCGGCTGGATGAACCAGTCGCTTCTAAACTTGAATTTGCGGGGATACGCTATCTCCGGCATGTCACCCAGTGTTCGAGGGTCGGTTATCCTGCCGGTGAGGGCAGAGGCGGCGGCTGTTTCCGGGGAACAAAGATAGACCTGGTCGTCCCTGGTTCCGCTGCGGCCTTTGAAGTTCCGCGGGAAGGTACGCAGGGACACAGTACCCGTGGCCGGCGCCTGACCCATGCCGATGCACCCGAGGCAGCCGGACTCATGGATTCGCGCCCCGGCTTCGACCAGGGCAGTAATACCTCCCATTGCCAGTATATTGTCGAGCGTTTGTCTGCTTCCTGTATTGATTTCAAAGCTGACATTCGGGTTTCTGATTTTGCCTTCCATTATTTTAGAGGCAATCATGAAATCGCGGTAGCTGCCGTTACAGGAGGAACCAATGATGACCTGATGAACGTCTATTTTCGACAGTTCGGATGCCTTTTTCACATTGTCTGGATTCGATGGGCAAGCAACCATAGGCTCAATCTCACCCAAATCGATCTCGGTTTTTTCACTCCACTGGGGATTAGTGCCTGTCTTCAGCTCTCGCCAGATGTTCTCTCTATCATTCTGCGCCAAAAACAACCTGGTTTCTTCGTCGGAGGGGAATATCGCGGCCGTAAATCCCATGTCAACCGACATATTCGCAATAGTAGCCCGAGCGCTCATATCCATGTTTTTCACGCCCGGCCCGTAGAACTCCATTATTTTGCCGGTGCCGCCTTTGCACGAGTATCGGCGCAACAGTTCGAGGATAAGGTCCTTGCCGGACACGTACGGCTGGAATCGGCCTTCAACGTAGATCCCCCAGACCTTCGGCGTCTCGATAAAGTACGGATGACCCGCCATGGCCATAGCGACCTCAACGCCCCCGGCGCCCATAGCAAGCATACCAAGACAGCCGCCCGTGGTCGTGTGACTGTCGGAACCCAATAGGGTTTGTCCCGGAATACCGAACCGCTGGCGATGTACATGATGTGACACGCCATTACCGGGTGGTGAAAAGACAACGCCGAATTTCGCAGCACATGATTGCAGGAATCGATGATCATCCGCATTGCGTGAGTCCGTTTGAATGATATTGTGATCAACGTAGCTGACGGCAACTTTCGACTTGACCGCGGGGATTCCCATTGATTCAAATTCCAGGTACACCACGGTTCCGGTTGCATCCTGGGTCAATATCTGATCAATCGCCAGGCCGATTTCAGCTCCTTCCTTGAGCTTTCCTTCTACCAAGTGTTCGCTCAGGATTTGTTCGGCGATTGTATCTTTCATGATTTCAATTCCTTCTCCATTTTAGACCTCTGCTCGAAATAAATGCCCCTCAGAGCCACCATAAACTAATTAATACTTAGCCCTCTTCTTTTCGCGGACCAATCATCTTGTCCGGTACAACGGCACGGTCAAACTCCTCGGCGGTCAAAAAACCCAGAGAAATGGCAGCCTCTTTCAACGTCGTACCCTGCGTATGCGCTAGCTTGGTAATCTGGGCGGCTTTGTCGTATCCGATATAAGGATTCAATGCAGTGACCAGCATAAGAGAATTTCGCACGTATCCAGCGATGACAGATTCGTTAGCTGTAATACCGGCAACACAATTTTCACCGAAACTTCTGCACCCGTCACTCAGAAGCCGCACGGACTGCAGCAGATTATAGACGATGACCGGCTTATATACATTCAGCTCGAAGTTCCCCGAAGCACCGGCAAAAGCTATCGTGGTATCATTTCCCATCACCTGCGCAGCTATCATGGTCAGCGCCTCACACTGAGTCGGGTTGACCTTGCCGGGCATGATAGAACTACCGGGCTCGTTGGCCGGCAAACTAAGCTCACCGATGCCGCAGCGAGGGCCGGAGGATAACCACCGGATGTCGTTTGCGATTTTGGTCAGGGACACTGCAAGCGTCTTGAGAGCGCCGCTGGTTTCCACCATGGTGTCGTGGGCTGCCAGTGCCTCAAACTTATTACCGGCAGATACAAAGGGCAGCCCCGTTAGATCGGCGATTTTTTGAGCCGCATGCACTGCGAATTCAGGGTGCGTGTTCAGCCCGGTGCCAACAGCGGTTCCACCGAGGGCCAGCTCATAGAGACGGGGCAGGCACTGCGTAATACGTTGGTAACCGCGTTCGGCTTGTGTTGCATACCCGGAAAATTCCTGACCCAGTGTGAGGGGGACCGCATCCATTAAATGGGTACGACCAATCTTAACAATATTGTTGAATTCGCTGGTTTTCTTTTGCAGGATAACCGCCAGGGCCTCCACGGCCGGGAGAAGCTTTTGTGTAATCTCAGTGGCCGCGGCAATATGCATAGCCGTGGGGAAGGTATCGTTGGACGATTGGGACTTGTTAACGTCGTCATTTGGATGCACGGGCGTCTTACTGCCGAGGACGCCGCCCGTCAGTTCTATGGCCCTATTGGCAATCACCTCATTGAGGTTCATGTTCGTATGCGTACCACTACCGGTCTGCCAGACGCCAAGAGGAAAGTGGTCGTCAAGTTTGCCCTCGATGACTTCTTCTGCGGCTTGCACAATCAGACGCATCTTGTTTTCGGACAGCAAGCCGAGTTCACAGTTCACCAGGGCGGCTACTTTTTTCAATATCCCGAACGCTCTGATTACTTCATGGGGAATCTTTTCCCTGCCGATTTCGAAATTCTGTAGTGATCGTGCGGTCTGTGCTCCGTAGTATGCGTTTTCGGGCACATTCATTTCACCCATAGTATCCTGCTCGCTTCTAAAGGTCATGGCATCTCCCCTTCAGGCAAAACTCGGAGCCAATTAGTACATAGTTGATATCAGCTTCTACTCATTCGCGCACTGCGCGACTACGATTTCAATGTTTGGCGTTGTAACAGAGAGGTTATCTCGGTCAGCCGCCAGCAAGCTATGCTTTTATATACTTTAATTGCATCGCGCAGGTTCTTGCAAGTCAAATTTTATACAAATCCATCCACTTACATCACTTTTAACTTGCATTCAAAAGGCGTATATGCTTTTCTATGATGTCAATGCCTGATTTATTGTTGTAGCGGGCATTGGATTTGTAGGGTAAGGAATCTCAATATGTACGAAAAGATTCTTGTCGCACTGGATGGCTCCGAGCCGTCACGATATGCAGGGCAGGCAGCCATCACCGTAGCGGCGGCCACAGGGAGCAGAATAATCGCCTGCCATGTCTATGGCGCCGAGATCCATCGACGCCGATTTTCTGAAATGGAGCCTGGTCTTCCCGCGAAGTATCACGAGGAAGAAACCCTGACCGACCTGCGGACAGCCCATGACAGGCTCATGAATGAAGGGTTTCGGGCTTTGTCCACAGGATACGTCGAGGACTTCGTGGCCTCATCTCGAGATGCAGGTATTACCGTTGAATCTGTGGCCATGGAAGGTCGCAGCTATACCGGCATTCTCCATCTCGCCAAAACACATCGATGTGATTTGATCATGCTCGGTGCCGATGGCCTGGGAGCAATCGGTGATGGTATGCTGGGCGGCACGACTTTACGTATTCTGCACAACGCGCCATGTGATGTACTCGTCACTCGTTGTGCCTCGCATAAGGGTCCGATCCTAACTGGTGTGGATGGTAGCCTCGAAGCCTTGAAGGCTGTCTCCAAAGCGGTTGCTCTCGGGTGTGCTCTGGAAAGACCTGTTCATTTTGTTGCCGCGTACGACCCGGATTTCCATACCCGCGTATTCGGTGTTATGGGGCAATCCCTGTCACCTGAGCGTCAGGAGGAGGTAGGCTTAGCCAGCCAGGAAAGGCTGCACGATGATATTATCAACGACGGCCTGGGAAAACTGTATGCGGAATTCCTGCATGAAGCAGAACACCGCTTCAGCTCCAAAGATGTTACTATCAAGACATTCCTCGTGACCGGCAAGGCGTATCATGCCCTGGATTGTCAGGCAAAGGCCTCCGATGCGGACCTTATTGTGGTCAGCCGGCATGGGAATCACCGCGAGCTCTGCTCCCGCCTGGGCTCCAATGCCGAAGGCCTGCTGCGGACCACCTCGGCGAACGTTCTGCTTGTGGGAGGTGTTGGCGATAAGGTGCCCGGTCCCAAACCCATGATCAAGGTTGAAGAAACCATCACGTCAAAGTCACCTCTGGCATGGGATTCTGACGCTGAGACCCGCTTGCAGCGCGTGCCTTCCTTCGTACGCAGCATGGCGAAGCGAGCAGTCGAGAACGCCGCGAGAGAATTGGGCAAGCAGCGTGTTTCGGCTGATGACTTTGACAGCGTAGCCGCTCAATTCGGTATGGGTGCGCGAGGAGGTGACGCATGAATCCGGTTTCTCAAGCCGAATCAATCACCCTGCACAACCGTAAGCCTCTTGCGCCGCCATTCCATCGTCATATTGCCAAGAGCAAACTCATTGACACAACCTGCCGGGTTGGAGATAGTGTACTCATCTACGATATTGTTGCTACCGAGCCGGACGGAGTCGTACGCGTGACCCGCGCAACGCGTTTTCAATTCGAGTAGTCTGCTATGGATCCAATCATTGCAAAGGATATCGTTCGACTTCATCGCACTGGCCGCGGTGTAAATGGTGTGTCTGTGTCGGTCAAAGCTGGCCAATGCTTCGGTGTACTCGGGCCCAATGGTTCGGGTAAGACGATGTTGACCCGCCTCGTAGCAGGTATTGACCGGGCCGATAGTGGACGTTTATCCGTGCTGGGTAAACCTGCCTTTCCAAGACCGCCTCACCTGCGCCGCTGTTGCGGTGTTGCCCTCGATACGCCTGCCCACTGGGATACCCTCTCCGGGCGACAGAACTTGTGGTTCTTTGCCCGGCAGTATGGTCTGAGCGGCTCCGCCCTGAGCCGGCGCGTGGACGAACTGCTTCACGAGGCTCAGCTTACTGCCCAGGCAAACGAGCCGGTGGCAGCCTATTCGTTCGGTATGCGCCGAAAACTGGGCATCATTGAAGCGCTGGCTCATGATCCTGATCTACTAATCCTCGATGAACCATCCGCAGGCGCTGATGTGGCGTTTCTGGATCGATTGGTACAGTTGATACACCAGCGCTGCGAAAATGGCAAAACTACATGGATTGCTGACAATGATGCTGACTGGATTGCTCGGGTGGCCACAGATGTAATCCTTCTTTCCGATGGTCGGATTCAAGCAGGAGGCACCGTCCCGGAACTGATGGCATCGGTGGGGGCACGCAACCAAGTGGACATCCTGCTTGAACAGTCCGGTTTTATTGCTACGCCGACTATCAGCGGGATTATAGCATTTCGCTGTAAGGGAAACCATATTAGCGCAGACATAGACGGTAATCCGGAACTGCCGGTCAAGCTGCTCAAGTGGATCATCGAATCCGGCGGGCGTGTGCACTCGTTGAAGATTCGCTCGGTGACGCTGCACGAAGCCCTGATGCGACGCGCAACACGACAGGAGGCCGGATCATGATGCATGGAAATGTTTTTCGTCTTCAACTGGCGGCATACTTTGGGGATCGGCGGCGCATAATCCTGCGTATTGGAGTCAGCGCCCTGCTGGCACTGCCTTTCATCTTTGTGAGTATGCCGGCACGTGCGCAGGCAACTGGTTTAGTAATGGTGATCCTTTTCACAGGCTTCTTCGGTGCCGCAGTTGGGCATGCTCGTCTGCGTGCCGATTTACGGTATGCGCGTCTGGCACTACTGCCAATGTCGCGCGGAGTGCTTTGGCTGGACCTGGTTCTTGCCTCAGCACTGGCCAGGCTTGCACCTGTTATGGTCGTGCTGGCTGGTTTTTTAGTCGTCAGTGGGCGGGAAGTGACACCGGCCTCCTTGATCGATCTTCTTGGGCTTCTGTGTGCATCTCTGTTGCTGCTGACTCTACTCGGTATGGGTACCGGACGGCTTGCACGCAGCAACGGTGAGGTTCATCTGTTCGGAGCGCTGGTATGTGCCATGCTTGCTTTTATCTCCGGAGTCACACCGCTTCCGGAAAAACTGACGTGGTTGACGACTACCACGGCATGGAATCCTATCTCGCGTTTGCTAACGGCTCTTACCAGACTGTCAAGCGGGCCGGCTTCTATACCCCGAGTGGAGTTTGTTTTCACATCACTCATGGTCACAGCGGTAATTGTGATAGCGGTTATAAGATGGATTTCAGGCGGCACGCGAAAAAAAGGAAAAACTTGATGTCTGGGACATCTTAGTCGATAATAGGAAATCTTTGAAGACATAAGTAGGATAAGCTTAAGCAATATGGATAACGTCAGCGTTCTAACCAAGACCTATGTTACTTTGGGTTTGGTCGTGCTCGCCCTGTTTGAGTTCATCACGGCCATGTATGTTTACGGTCGCAAGGGCAGCAAAGTGCATCCCAAGCTGATTCTGACGCTGCACCGTGTGGGCGGATACGTATTTCTCGTGTATTGGCTCTGGCCTATGATCGTAGGCGCAAACCTGTTGACCAGGCTGAGCCGTTACACTGACGGCTGGCAGTTCGACGGGCCACGCTTTTTTCACGCCTTACTGGGTGTTACTGTTTTTATCACGCTTCTTTTGAAGATTGCTTTCATCCGTTTCTATCCGAACTTCCGGACCTATGCCCGGCTGTTAGGTATTCTGATCAGTGCAGCAGTCGTCGTTACGTGGCTGATTGCTGGTGGATTCTGGTTGTGTATGATGGGCGGCCGAAGCGTATACTGAGTGATTAGGCAGCGTACTATGGCTTTTTACTTCGGGCAGCGACGACACGACCGTGAATAAAGAAAAAATAGGTCAGTACACAAAATAGAATACCAGCGAAACTCACCCCAAATATGGACCAGCCGCTGGGCCGCGGCGCATCGTCGCGAGCAAGAAAGAACGCACCCTCCGGAATGCCCACGTCGAAATTCTTTCGAAATCCTGCACGTACGCTGCGCGAAAAGGGCATGCGGTGATACGGACGCAGTCGGCCTACGTGAAAGTCAATCTCCGCCCATTCTTCACTCACTGCCTCAGATGTGCGCACTACAAGCTGGGCTCCATATTCATCCAGGAGGAAATACGTATAACGTACACCGTGCTTTGCAAAGGTTGCTGCCTTTGTAAAGTTTGTCTTTCCCTGGATTTTTGCGAACGTAGATCGATGGAAACGTTCCATAGACAATTCGTCCACAGACTGTATGTGTATCGGTTCTTTTGTACCGAAGTCATAGCGCAGCTCGGGTATTTGGAATCTGATCATCATAGTTACTACGAGCAGCAAGAACACTTTTAGAATAGTCAAAAAAATGCGTCCCAGTGACATACTTATATATTACCTCCCGGCTTAAAGCCCATCCTGAAGATGACCTTTTAGTCGTACCAAAGCCCCAATATTAACAACACGATAATAAATAACAGCAGAAACACCGCAATGCTCACCCAGCTCCATACGGTTCGAACCGCCCAGCGAGGATCTTCGGACGGTTCTCGCAGCGGATATACTTCGATTTCATCCTCATGAGCATTAGGTGTTTGGATGTCATCGCCGTCTATCGTCACTTTATCGATTTGCTCGCTCATGTTCTTATCCTTCACGGTGATGGAGAGGTATCCACCTGCGATTCCGGGGAGTCCTCCTTCACGTTATTACTTGTCAGATAGGTGACAATCTTCTGCATCTCCTCGTCCGTAAGCCGCATACCATAGGCTCGCATACGCCCTACAACGCGGCCCAAGTCCGAATGCTTGTATTTGTGAACCCGCTCAAGTGTGTGGCACGAGATGCACTTATAGGAAACCAGATCCGCCACTGTTTCAGGCTTTAGCGCAGGCCGCTCCGGACGTCTCGGCAGATCGTCTGCATACGGAGGTTTGCCTCTGACCATATTAATTCTGATATTCTCGGCACGTTCCTCCGGATGATATATTTTATCGTAAGATGCAATGCGATTAAAACCTGCGAGCCGTTCACCTGAGGGGCTGATAAATCGAGGACGAGATGCTTCCCGTACATAGCCGCCCAGACACACGGTAAGAAATGATAATATGCCCATGAGGATAAAGATTGCCCGGCCCGAACCGCTATGACGGTTCAGCAGGTGTGTCCCCAACAATCCAGCCAACACAGCCGCCGCCAGCGAGCCCCAGAAAAAAAGCCATGTCATCTGCATTCCCATGCCTAAGTAAAACATTAAGTAAATCAGAGCCACGGCGTAAACCGCCGGCATGGGAATCTTAAATTCACTTTTCGATTTTGAAGCCCTGCGGCTAAAGACA